>JADGQS010000004.1 GCA_017881585.1 Gemmatimonadaceae bacterium
CAGGATCGATTCGAGCGACCCCCACTTTTCGATGAGCGCGTGTGCCGTCTTTTCGCCGATTCCCTTCACGCCCGGAACGTTGTCCGACGTGTCGCCGAGCAGGGCGAGATAGTCCACCACCCGTTCCGGCGGCACGCCGAGGCGTTCGGACGCATTGTCGAGGTCGTACCATTTTTCCGTGGTGAACCCGGGACGCCCATGATACGGATTGAGGATCCAGATGCCCTTGTCGATCAGCTGCACGAAGTCCTTGTCGCCGGAGACGATCACGGCGTTCACACCCTTCGCGGCAGCCTGCTTCGCGAGCGTGCCGATGACATCGTCGGCTTCGTAGCCCTCGAGCGAGAGTACCGGGATCTTGAACGCCTCGAGGATCTGCGTGATGCGTTCGACCCCGGTGTCGAAATCGGCCTGCATCGCCGGTTCTAGGCGCTCGCGCGTCGCCTTGTACGCAGGATATCGCTCGTGCCTGAAGGACAATCCGGCATCGTGCACCCAGCCGAGGTATTCGGGCTTGTGCTTTTCGATGAGCCGCTTGAGGAAATCGTGCGCGCCGCGCGCGATCGAGGTGTTCTCTCCCCTGCTGTTGATGAGAGGCTGGGCGCCGTACGCGAAAAAGGCGCGATAAATCAGCGCGTAGCCATCAACCAGGAAGAGCCGCGGACTCGGAGCGGGAGGCATGGCGGGAAGTTAATGCGCCGCGGGCCCGGCCATGTGTCTCGGTCGGGCCCGTGACGATCGGCTGTCGAGTGGAGTGTGACGGGGCGTCAGGCCTTCATGACGCTGTTGGCCGCGAGCCCCTTTTCTCCCGTCTTTAGCTCGAACTCCACCGGTTCACCTTCCGAGAGAGTCTTGAATCCGTCCATCTGGATCACTGAAAAATGGACGAACACGTCCTCGCCCTGCTCCTGTTCAATGAAACCGTACCCCTTGGTGTCATTGAACCACTTCACCTTTCCCTTCGGCATCATTCGCCTCCTGCGGCACTCCTTCGGTGCGACTTTCATTCGCGTCGACGCGGCGGCTAGCGTCTCGTCCGCACCTATTTCTTACGATTTCCGGGCACTGGTTGTCAAGCGAGAAGTTGCGCGATCGCGCCCGCGACACTTGTCACGCGGACGTTGTCGTCGATTCGCGTCGGCATCGCCTCGGCGACCGCTGCGCCGGCAGCGATCACCGCGGCTGTCGCCGGTGAGTACCCAGCCAGCATCCACACGCCGACAAAGGAGGCCGCCGCGCACGCGAGCGAGCCCATCATGGTCTTCCCGCCCTTCTCCCCGGACTTCGCCGCACCACTTGTCGACCATACCCGGCCTGCGATCGTGGCGACTGGATCACCGACGGCCGCGCACCAGAGTGCGGCGATCGCGGCGTTGCGGGACAACACCACCACAGCAACGAGACACGAAACGGCCAGCCAAGTAGCACCGGTGATCGAACGCCTCTCGTGCTGGCGTATCAGAGAGCCGAATGCGCGTTCGAACGCTGCGCCTACCGTCGCGTTCGCGCGACGCAGTGCTTCAGTCAGGATCGCGAACGCGCTGATGATGGCCAGAAACATCTCGAGCGTGTTGCGCTGCGCGCCAAGGGAATACGCAATCGGAAACACAGCCGCCGAGAGATGCAGCGCCTTTCGAACGAATTCATGCCGCAGAGAGAGCGGCGGCGAGGTCAGCGTGTGATGCGACGGCGCCACGCGACCTCGAACGCGATCGCGCTGCTGTTCGTGAGACGCCAGTGTCCGAATTCCTGCTGTTCGGTGAACACGAGTTGCTGCTGGATGTTGCGATATTCCCAGATCTGCGAGCGAAGCCTGTTCGTGGGGTCCGCAGCGGTACCCTGCTCGTAAACCTGGTCCGGCTCGCCGAGCCCGAGCAGCACCTTGCCGCGATCGGTCATCCAGCCGGGAACACCCTCTTCACGAAAGCGGGTATTCGCCTCGTTCAACCGCAGGAAATAGTCGCGCAGTGCTTCCGTGCCGCCGGTCAACGTGGCGTTCTCCTTCACGAAGTCTGCCCAGGCCGCGGGGCGGAATTCCGGCGCGGTGTCACGGAGTGCCTTGATCCTCAACGGCGCGGCAAACCACTTGAGATAGTTGAGCATCTCGTCGTACGTCGCGACCGGCAGCTCCTCGCCGAATCCGACGAACACCGGCGCCCGTGTCGTGTCGTTCATCCCCGTCTGCCAGACCGAGATCACCACGGGGCCGATGCCGGTGCGCGCAATCGGCACGTACAGGACGCCGCTGTACAAGTTCTGGCGACGCACGAGCGAAATCGTGTCGCTGAACAGCATGCGCCCGGTTTCCGTGCGCGCCATGACGTTCAGCGGGAGCCGCGCTCCGGCCGCGACGCCGTAGCCCTCGAGATACAGGCCAATGAGGCTGTCGCGCCCAAACGTCGCGGTCGCCGCAGGATTCGTGACCACGCGAGGGAGCGAATCGAGCGAGAGCCGCTGCGACACGCGCGCAAAAGCTACCGGCGTGCTCAGCGAACCCGCGCCAAGCGTCGGCACCAGCAATGTCACGTCGTCGGAGCCGTTCTTCGAACTGCCGTCGTCACGAACGTTCACCGAGAGGTTGTAGCGGCCGGGCTTCACGGTGAGCAGTTCCTGGTAAATCACGCTCTCGTCGAGCCGGGAGACTTCCTTGAAGCTCGCAACCAGCACGCTCTCGTGCGCTTCGATCTGCTTCACCGTCTCGGCGCCGTTGCGCAGGGTGATCGAGACGGTGTAGCCCGCGCGGAAGCGATCGGTTTCGCGGCCGAACGTGAGATTGCCGTTGGCAATCGTGATCGCGACGACGACATGGGTCGAATCCGTCGAAGCCGACGCCATGAACGCGACGTTGCCCACAAACGGCATCGGCGTACCGCGCGCCAGCAGGCCAAGTTCGCGATACAGTTTCACGCCGTCGAACTCGGGACCAGACGCGGCGATAGGCGCCGCTCCGGGCGTCCTCCCGGGCGCCCTCCCTGGCGCCCTCCCTGGCGCTCGTGCCGGCGCCGGCGCCGGCGTTGGCGCGGCCTTGCTCCCGCCGCACGCCGCCAGGAGGAAAAGGAGCACCAGTGGAGCCATCGTTCCGGATCGCAACAGCAGTCGTCGCATCATCACACCTGTTTTTGTGAAGCAGCTTAACATGTGCACTACTCTACACTCGCACGAGCCCTTCCGTTCGCTTGCCAGTCCCGACCGCGACCGTTAGCTTCGCCCGCGTGGCGCGCGACCCTCTCGTCGGGACGACGCTGTCCGGTTATACCCTCCTCGATCGCGTTGGCGAGGGAGGTACCGCGACCGTCTACCGAGCTCAGCATCCCCAACACGGCGAAGTGGCCGTGAAGGTTCTGCGTGAACGCCTGCGCCAGGACAAGACGGCGGTTGCCCGATTCCTGCGCGAAGCTTCGTTCGGCACGCGAGTGCAACATCCGAACGTAGTGCGGACTATCGAAACCGGGCAGTCCCCGGACGGCGTGCACTTCCTCTCGATCGAGTGGGCGGCCGGTGAATTGCTCGAGGGCTACGCGAAGCGCAACGCGCCGCTGCCCTATGACGAGGTCGCGACGATCGTGCTGCAGATCGCGGACGCGGTAAATGCGGCCCATGCCAGCGGAATCGTCCATCGGGACCTCAAGCCAGAAAACTTGATGTACGATCCCGAGACCCGCAACGTCAAACTCCTCGACTTCGGCATCGCGACCGCAACAGACGTGACGCCGGATGAGCGGTTGACGCGCGCGGGGTTCTTCGTCGGCAGCCTGCTATACGTTGCGCCGGAAGCACTGTCGGGCGAAGTCGTCACGCCGCTCGCCGACCAGTACAGCCTCGCGGGCATCGCGTACTTGCTGCTGACGGGAACGCTGCCGTACACGGCGAAGGCTCCACGCGAAATGTTCACGCAGCTTCTCTCGATGCCGCCGATCGCCCTGAACAAGGCGAAGCCCGGCCTCCAGTTCCCTGCGACGGTCGAGCAGGTGATCATGCGCGCGCTCTCGAAGAATCCGAAGGACCGCTATCCCGACGTGCTCGTCTTTGCGAAGGCGCTCGCCGCCGCTCTCACCGCCGGCCAGAGTGACGCGGGCGACGGCGGATTCATGTCAAAGATGAAGGGACTTTTCCGGAGCAAGGGTACGCCGAGCTAGCCGACCGAAGGTTGAGCAGGCTCCGGGCTGTCCGCAGGAAGCCAAACGGTGAAGACCGAGCCCCGTCCTTCCACGCTCTCCACCGTGATGTCACCGTCGAGCAGCCGTGCGAGACGGCGCGAGATCGCAAGGCCGAGACCGGTACCGCGCCGCATCGAATCACCGCGTGGGCCGGCATTCACCTGCTCGAATTCCTCGAAGATCCGCTCGAGATCCTTCGCGGCGATCCCTGCGCCCGTGTCCGTCACCTGCAGCGCGACCCACGGTCCGCCGGTGGCGAGCAGGGGACGCTGGTTCGCGGACGCCGCGAACGACGTGAGATCGCCGTCAGACACGAGCGACGCGCGCACGGTGATGCTTCCCGCCGGCGTGAACTTGATGGCGTTGCCAAGCAAGTTCACCAGAATCTGGCGCAGGTGTGTCGGGTCCGTCGCGATCCGCGGAAGCGTGGCGGGCACGGTGATCGAGAACGCGAGTTTCCTTTCGTTCACGAGCGGCTCGACTTCAGAAGCGACGTCGATCACGAACGGACGCAATTTGATGAGTTCGGTATGCACCTCGAGCCGGCCGGCGGCCATTTTCGCGAGGTCGAGCACCTGTTCGACGAGCTCGCGCAAATGGTTAGCGGACGACTCGATGCGTTCAACGGGACCGATCTGTCGCGGTGTGAGCTCGCCGTACGCACCCTCGCGCAACAAGTCCACGAAGCCTACGATCGCCGCGAGCGGCGTGCGCAATTCATGCGACACGTTCGCGAGGAACTCGCTCTTCGCGCGATTAGCGCGATAGAGCTCGGCGGATAGCTGCTCCAGTTCGGCGGAACGCTCGGCAAGACTGCGAGCCTGGCGCCGCTGTCGAGCGAGTCCTGCGAAAATCGCCGTCACGGCGACGACGGCGACAACCCAGAGTGCAACCGCCGTCACCGGCAAGCCACGAAGAGCAAATCATCACCGAGCATTGACGCTCGCATCACCGTTCCCTAACCTCCGCAGTCATGACGCCACACGAACGATTGCTCGACATGCTCGCGACACGGTCCGCGCGCACGGGATCCTTCACGCTCGCCTCGGGCCGGCACTCCAGCCTGTACATCGACGCGCGCCTGACGACAATGAGCCCCGACGGTCTCGCGACGATCGGTCCCCTCGCGCTGGCCGCGCTTCGCGAATCCGGCTGGAACCCGGATGCCGTGGGCGGTCTTACGCTCGGCGCGGATCCGGTATCCTTCGCGATCGCACACGCCAGCGCGCTCGCCGGAACGCCGATTCGTGCCTTCACCGTGAGGAAGGAAGCGAAGTCGCACGGAACAGGCAAGCTGATCGAGGGACCGTTTCACGCCGGTGATCGCACCGTCGTCATCGAAGACGTGATCACGACGGGCGCGTCGGCACTGCGCGCCGTCGAAGCCGTGCGCGCGGCCGGCGGCGTGGTGCAGGGCATCCTCGCCGTGGTGGACCGCGAAGAGGGCGGGCGGGAAGCACTGAACGCAGCGGGGTTCTCTGTCATCGCGCTCGCGCGTGCGACGGACATCCTCGCGCGCATGCCGCACCAGGCGTAGCGCGCTACCGCATCGAAGCCGCCACGGCGTGCGGCAACGGCACGAGGCGCATCCCGGGCCGCACGGCGAGTGGCCGGAGCTCTCGAAGCAAGCCGACGTTCGGCAGGATGAGCTCGCGGCGGAACCGCTCGAGCATGCGCTCACCGTCGTACGTGCAGCGGAATTCACCAGCCGTGATACGCAGCAGCGTACGCACGTGCCGGCCGAAGCTCTGCGGCGATGAGTAGTCGAGGTGGTTCGCCACATCTGAAATCGAGAGTCCGGGATTCTCGAAGAGCCGCGCGGCGCGAATCAGGCGCGCAAATGCGAGATATCGCTTCGGTGCCGGCACGCGCGCACGGAAGAAGCGGCTCATCAGCGTGCTCGGCAGCACGTTCAATCGCCGCGCGAGCTGCCGCACGGTGGACACGCGAAACTCAGGCGAGAACAGCGCCTCGAAAAACCGCCAGCAGTCGTCGGGAACGCCGCGAAGATCCTCGCACAGCGCCGCCATCACGACGCGATCCACGTCCTTCGTCGCTTCGCGCCCGAGCAGCGCCCGCAGACGGCTCCATCCTTCGGGCTCGCGCACGTCGATAAGGGTGCGGATGCCGCAGTTGCCGAGCGCGAGCACCGCCTCGGCATTTGTGTCGCCGGCACTCGAGAGCAGCGCGAGGGTTGGAATTCTCGGAAACGCGCGCACCACCGCGGCAATCTGTGACCGTTCTTCACGCACACACCGCCCCACCGATACGATGACGGCGCTTATGCGCCGCTCCTTGAGGTCGCGCAGCACCTCGCTGATGCAGTCGCGATGAATCGTTCGGTACAACCCGATCCCCGCCGCGTCCACGCGCTGGCGTTCTACCGGTTCGATCATCGTGGACACTGGAGCAATGCGCCGGGCGCTGGACGTCGTCGTCATGGTCGCCTCATAGGAGGGTGTGCCTTTGGAACCTCGGTGCGATCTTTCGCGCCGGTCGTCACGGCGTCGTCACCCTCGCCTTTCAGGCGTGAAGCGGGCTGTCACCTCCTGCGAAGCGGCTCGTTCACGAGTACTATTCGGGAGGGGAGTTCCCTCGGCCGGACGGTCGCGACGCAGTAGCTGGATTTCTGCTTCGAGGAAAGTCCGGGCTCCATGGACAGGCTGCCAGGTAACGCCTGGGCACCGTTAATTCGGTGACGGACAGTGCCACAGAAAACAAACCGCCCTCGCGGAAGCGTGGGTAAGGGTGAAAAGGTGGGGTAAGAGCCCACCGCGTTCGTGGCGACACGGACGGCACGGTAAACCCCAGCTGGAGCAAGGCCGAATAGGCGGCGAGAAGCAGTCCTCTTCGACAGAGACGCCGCGGGTAGGCCGCTAGAGAGTGCGGGCGACCGCATTCCGAGAGAAATGACCGTCCGAAGTTCTTACTTCGACAGAACCCGGCTTACAGGCCGAGGGAATCCCCTCCCCTCACGATGCGACCGATGTTGCGAAGTTCCGCCCTCGCAGCTGCAGCGAGCTGCTCACTGCTCGCCGCATGTCATGGCGGAACCGTTCCGAACCAGGTCCTCACCAAGCCCGCGGCGGTGAGCGCCCCCACACCGATCACGCGCGCGAACGGGCCGTGGTCGTACCGGCCGTCGACGCAACGGCAGAGCTTTATCGTCGACCAGCGGGCGGTGATCGCGATTCGCCTCGACACAGCCACCCGGATTGACACCGTTTCTTCTCACGCCGAGGTGGCGTTCACCGTCGCGCCGCTGACAAGCGGCGTCACCGGCAGCGTCGGTGCGTTTCTCGTTCAAAGTGCGGGACGTGCCGCGGCGACACCCGTGGGCCTCGTGACACCCTTCCCCCTTCGCGCCGAGTACTCGGTGCGCGGGCTGCAGCTCGATTTCACCGCTCCGCGCGACGCCGTTCCCTGCGCGTCGACTGCACTGGCCGTGGCGCAATCGCTGCGGGATCTCTGGTTCAGGCCGCCCGACACCCTGCGCGTCGGAACCACATGGGAAGACTCGTCCTCGTACGTGGTGTGTCGCGACGGCATACCGCTGCGCGCGACGATTCACCGTGCTTACCGCATCTCCGGAATTTCAGAACGGGAAGGTCGCGCGTTGCTCGCGGTTTCACGCACATCTCGCACGGTGATCGAGGGAACCGGAGCGCAATTCAGCGAGGCTGTCGCGGTGAGCGGCACAGGAAGCGGCCAGCTCGTCTACGACCTCGACCCCACGAGCGGCGAGATCATGTCCGCGAACGGGACTGCGACGCTGGACCTTTCGCTGCGAAGCCGCGTGCGCACCCAGATCGTGCGCCAGGCCGTGGAGATTCGAATCAGCCGGAGCTAGTCGACCAACCGCAGCGGCATCAAGAGGCACAGATACTTCGCGGAATCCGACCAGCCTTCGGGTTCGATCGTCGCCGCGCGCTCGGGCGCCTTGAACGTCAGGCGAATCTCTTCCGTCGGCATGTAGCGCAGGATCTCCAGCAGATACGCCGCGTTGAATCCGATGTCGAGCGGATCGCCGTTGTAGCGCACCGGAAGCTCATCCTGCGCTTCGCCGAGATCGGGCGTGCTGACGCTGAACTTCAACATTCCCGAGTTGAACGAGAGCCGAATGCGGTGCGTCTGGTCGGACGCGACGACGGACATGCGCTTGAGCGCGCCGGTGAATGCGACCTTGTCGATGATCGCGTATTTGTCGTTGTCTCGCGGGATCACCTGGTCGTAACTCGGATACGGCCCCTCTATCAGTCGCGTGTACACCGCGGTGAACGGAGAGCGGAAGCCGAGATGGTTCTCACCCTGAGCAACCTCGAGTTCCTCCTCGGCGGGAAAGAGCCGACGGATTTGCTCGAGTGCTTTCGGCGGAATGATCAGGTCACTCGACGGCGCAGACGCCATCTTCACCGGAACATCCATCTTCGCAAGGCGGTGGCCGTTCGTCGCGACCATGCGCATGTGCTCGGGCCGCAGTTCCCAGAGCACGCCATTGAGAATTGGACGGCTTTCTTCTGTCGACGCCGCGAATGCGGTATGCGAAATGAGTTTTTGCAGGTCGCCCGAAGGAATTCGCAGCGCTTTCTCGAACTTCACCGCTGGAAAACTCGGGAACTCACTCTTTGGCAATCCGAGGAGCTTGAACTTCGAGCGTCCGCACTCGAGCGTGATTCGCTGATCACCAGCTGCGGAGATCTTTACGGGTGCGGGCGGGAGCTCGCGCGCAATTTCTGAAAGTTTTCGCGCCGGTATCGTGATCGCGCCGGCAGCCTCGACGTCTGCCGTGACTTCGGTACTGACCGCGATATCGAGGTCGGTGCCGGAGATGCGGATTCCCTTCTCCGTGGTCTGGACAAGAAGGTTTGCCAATACGGGGAGGGTTGTCTTGGACGGAACCGCCGAAGCGACTGCCGCCAAGCCCTCCTGCAGTTTTTCACGCGAGATGGTGAAACGCATTCCCTACCCGAGTCCAGGATGAGGAGGATGTGGATCCCGCGCCTTCTCTAGCACTTACTGGAATTGAATATCAATTCCGCAGTAGAAGTAGTAAGGCGTGGAAAGAGGAAAAGCAATACAAGTGGTTCTGCTGCTTGGACTTCTCGGCGGTCACTTGATGTGGAGCCGATGTGGGAACCGGGGGAGTGGCCGTGTACAGGTCCGGCTTTGGATCTACCGATGCGGATAACTGGGGGATCAGGGTTCGTGTCGGAGACTTTCCCTCACTTTCTCCACACGGGAACGAAACGCGGAATCTTCCTTCATCATCTCTGAAACACGCTCGAGGCTGTGAATGACGGTCGAATGATCTCGGCCACCGAATCCCTGGCCGATCTCGACGAGCTGCAGGCCGAGGAGCTCACGCGAGAGGAACATCGCCACTTGTCGCGGGACGGTGAGCATCTTCGTTCGCGTCTTGGACTGGAGTCCCTCGACCGACACTGCCCATTCGTGCGCGACACGCTGCTGAATGAATCGCATACGATCCTGTCGCGATGATCGCGGCGGAGCAACATCGTTCGCCTTCAGTTTGTCGCGAAGCGCCTCGCGCGCGAGGTCTACTGTAATGACACGGTGCTTCAGTGAGGCGAAAGCGAGCAGTTTGATGATGGAGCCCTCGAGCTCGCGCACGTTGGCCTGCACATGGTCGGCGATGAAGTGCAAGACATCATCGGGAATCGTGTGTTCGAGGTGATCGACCTGCGACTTCTGCCGGAGAATCGCGATGCGGTGCTCGAGGTCGGGCTGCGAGACGTCGGCGACCATCCCCCACTCGAAGCGACTGACGAGGCGGGCCTCGAGGCGGGGAATTTCTGAGGGTGAGCGATCGCTGGTGAGGACAATCTGCCGGCCCGCTTCGTACACGGCGTTGAAGGTGTGAAAGAACTCTTCTTGTGTCGTTTCCTTGCCGCCGAGGAAGTGGACGTCGTCGACGAGGAGCAGGTCCGTCTCGCGGTAGCGGCGACGGAAATCGTGCATCGCGCGACGGGCAATCGACGTGATGACATCGTTCGTGAACTGCTCGGTGCTGATGTACATCACCCGGCAGGTGGGATTGCGGCGCAGGATTTCGTGCGCGATGGCCTGCATGAGGTGGGTTTTGCCTAGTCCGGTGGCGCCATAGATGAAGAGTGGGTTGTAGGTCTTGCCCGGCGCCTGTGAGACGGCGGTAGCTGCTGCAGTAGCGAGTTCATTTGATCGTCCAACCACAAACTGGTCGAAAACATATCGATCGTTCAGAATGCTCAAAATGACGCTATTATCACGTCTTGCTGGCGTTATGCTGGCTCCATTTTGAGGCACAAAGAGATCCATTTGTGACCTCGAGAGTCGCTCGAGTTGGACCTTTATTGCAATTTTGATCGGGTGGCCAAGGCACGGAGGGCCAAAACTCTCAAGTAGCGCGCTGTGTTTGTTCTCGTTCCATTCTACCGACCACTGGTCTGGAGCAGTGAGGGTCAGTTCGTTTCCCGAGAACTCCGCCGGCGAGAGCGGAACCAGCCAGGTATCAACAACGTGTTCGGGAAGCTCGGTTCTCGCGCGATCGAGAAGGCGAGACCAAGCTTCGGCTGCTGTGAGGGTCATTTCGTGCCGAACAGGTGTGGATAAAGGCGGGGGCCGATACTACCTGTCGGATGTGGACAAGTCAACACTCGCGAGAGCAAACCAGTGATGCCGGGACTTGTTCTATCTCCAACCCTCGACTACGTTTAGCGTTCTGTCGTACCACGCGTTGACAAGCATTTTTTGGAGCTGAAATGGGGAAGCCAACTTACCGTCCGCGGAACAAGCGTCGCATCGCAACGCATGGGTTTCGTGCCCGGATGGAGACGAAGTGGGGAAGAGAGACGCTGAGCCGCCGTCGCAAGAAGGGGCGCAAGCGCCTGACCGTCAAGCTGCCGTCGAAGTACGCGGGCATCTGACCATCGCCGCTTCCCGCGCGCCTATCGGCTGACGCGGGAGGGCGCGCTCAACGCGGTCCGCCTGCAAGGGAAGCGAGTCCGAACCGCGCACCTCGAGGTTCGCTACATCGCTTCCCTTCTGCGTCATCCCAGGGCAGGCATCATCGTGCCGCGATATTCGCACTCCGCCGTCGATCGCAATCGTGTGAAACGCCGGCTTCGCGAAATCGTACGGCTCGATGTGCTCCCTGCCCTGCCGAATGTTGACCTGGTCGTGCGAGCTCTTCCATCGGCGTACGCGGCTGGTGTCGCGGAACTCCGTGAGCAATGCATTCGCGCGTGCGGTCGCATTCAGGGGGCAACGTGATGCGCCGGATCCTTGTTCTGTTCGTTCGCGCATACCAGGGCGGCATCTCGCCGCTGCTTCCACCTTCGTGCCGCTATTATCCATCCTGCTCCGCGTACGCGATCGAGGCGCTGGAGAAGCACGGCGCGTTGCGTGGCGGGTGGCTGGCGATTCGCCGTGTTTCCCGGTGTCATCCTTTTCGGCCTGGCGGATTTGATCCTGTTCCCTAACTCTCGCGCACCTCGCTGATGGATAAGCGCCTTCCGCTCGCCGCGGCACTGATCGTCCTCGTGCTCTTTGGTGTGCCGCTGCTCTTCCCGAGGCCGCCGGTTCCGCCGCCGCGCGTCACTGTGGATTCGGTCGGCAAGCCACCGGCGCCGGATGCCGCGGTCGCCCATACCGTTCCGGCGGTGCAAGCGAATACCGTGCGCACGGACACACTGCCTGTTGCGAAGGCCGACACGATCGTGGCGCGCACGGCTGTGACCACGACGTGGTTCAGCTCGATTGGCGCCGCGCCGCTCGCGATACAGGCCGACAGTTATCCCGCGCTGAACGGCAAAGGCGGACTGGTCGTGCTCAAGCACGCGCAGGAACCGCTGCTTCGGTTCCGCGTGATCACGCCGACGGATACCATCGCGCTCGACAGGATGGCGTTCTCGTCCGCAAGGAGCAGTGGAGCGAACGGTGGAAGCGTGGTCACGTTCACCGGATCGAACGGAAGGCAGCTGGCGACCGTTCGTTACGATCTCGTGAACGACAACTATCTCACGACGATCACGGTGAACGTGACGGGAGCGGCGAGCCCCGCGTTCCTGCTCGTGGACCTGCCCGGCGGGTTCGACACGCAGGAAGCAGACACGCTCGGCGACATGCGCGCGCTTGCGTATTCGGTGAAACCGGTGACGCAGAGCGCGCGCGGGACGCCGTTCACCAAGCTCGACTCCGGCGAGAAGAAGCTCGAGCCCGGACCGCTCACGTGGGTGGTGGCAAAGAGCAAGTATTTCCTCGTGGGATTGCTGCAGCCGGTGGGCGGGAAGCCGTTTGCCGAAGCGCACCTCGAGGGCGGCGTGCGCACGAGAAAGCAGGCGACGAACGGCTTCGCCACGGCGGTGATGCCGCTCGACAGCGGGCGCGTGACGTTCGAGATGTATGCAGGCCCGCAGTCGTGGAGGCGGCTTCACGACCTCGGCAGGGAGTTCGAAACGGCGAACCCGTACGGCGGGTGGCTGCAGGCGGTCGTGCAGCCGTTCTCGACGATCGTCATGCGCGTCGTGCTCTGGATGAAGGCGACCACGCACCTCAGCTACGGATGGGTGCTGGTGATCTTCGGCGTGACGGTGCGCCTGCTCATGTGGCCGCTGAACCAGGGCGCGATGCGCACGAGCCTCAAGATGCAGCGCATCCAGCCCGAGCTCACCGAAGTGCAGAAGAAGTACAAGAGCGACCCGCAGAAGCAGCAGGCGGAGATCATGCGGGTGTACAAGGAACACGGGATGAGCCCGTTCAGCGCGTTCTCGGGGTGTCTGCCGATGCTGATCCCGATGCCCGTGTTCTTCGCGCTGTTCTTCGTGTTCCAGAACACGATCGAGTTCCGCGGCGTGCCGTTCCTCTGGCTGCACGACATCTCGCTGCACGATCCGTATTACATCCTGCCGATCGTGATGGGCGCGTCGATGCTCCTGATTTCGTGGATCGGCATGCGTAATGCGCCGCCGAACCCGCAAGCCAAGATGATGATGTACATGATGCCGGCGATGTTCGTGCTCATCCTGTTCAACACGGCCGCGGGACTCAGCATCTACTACCTCACGCAGAACCTCGCCTCGCTGCCACAGCAGTGGCTCATCTCGAATGAGCGGGCGAAGGCCAAGAAGCCGGCCTGACGAGGCGCCTCGCGCGCCACGCGTGCGCGAGGACTCCATCGTGGCCGTCGCGACGGCTCCAGGGCGCGGCGCGATCGCCGTCGTGCGCGTGAGCGGCGCGGACGCGCTGCGCATCTGCTGCAGGGTGGTCCGGCCGATCGCGGGGTGGCCCGTGCACGCGCGCGAAGCAACCCGCTGCCGCATCCACGACGTCGACGATCCCGCGAGCACGATCGACGACGGCTTGGTCACGGTCTTTCCGGCGCCGCACTCCTACACCGGCGAAACCATCGTCGAGCTCGGCGTGCACGGCGGCTCGTACGTTCCGGCGGCGGTGCTCGCCGCGATCGTGCACGCCGGCGCGCGGCCGGCGCAGCCCGGCGAGTTCACCGAGCGCGCGGTGCTGAACGGCAAGCTCGACCTGCTGCGCGCCGAGGCCATCGGCGATCTCATCGACGCGCGCTCGCGTGCCGCGCACCGGATGGCGCTGCAGCAGCTCTCCGGCGCGCTGTCGCATCGCCTCGCGTCATTACGGGCCGGCGTCATCGAGATCGAGGCGCTGCTCGCGTACGACGTGGACTTTCCCGGCGAGGACGACGGCGCCCTGCCGCGCCAGCGCGTGCTCGGGGCGTGCGACGCGACGCTCGCGGCGCTGGACGAGCTGCTGGCGACGGTGCCCGTCGCCATACTCGGGCGCGAGGGCGCGACGGTGGTGCTTGCCGGGCCGCCGAACGCCGGAAAATCGTCGCTGCTCAACGCGCTGGTCGGCGAGTCGCGCGTCATCGTGAGCGAGACGCCGGGTACTACACGCGACGCCGTGGACGTGCTGCTCGAACACGACCCGTGGCCGCTGCGCCTGGTGGACACGGCCGGGCTCCGTGACGACGCGGATCCGGTCGAACGGCTCGGTATCGAGGTGAGCATGCGCTGGTTGGCGCAGGCACACGTGGTGGTGGCATGCGCCGAGACCGTCGAGTCGCTCGAGGCGGCGATGGCCGCGATTGGGACACTGTCGGCCGCGCCCATCGTCGGGGCTCTCACGAAACGTGATTTAGTAACAAAAAGTGAACAAATCCTGCCAATGACCTGGCCGGTCGTTCCCGTCAGCGCGACGAACGGTGCGGGGCTGGTGGCGCTCCTCGATCAGGTCACGATGGCCGTGCTTGCCACCACCGGCATCGCCGAGGCGGATACGCCGATGGTGACGCGCGCGCGGCACCGCGCGGCGCTCGAGCGCGCTCGTGGGGAATTGGCGGCGTTCCGCGAGCTGTGGAGTGCGGGCGTGCTGCCCGCACCAGTGGCCGCGGTGCACGTGCGCGAGGCGTCGCTGGCGCTTGACGAGCTGATCGGCACCGTAGACGTGAACGACGTCCTTGCGCGCGTGTTCTCGACCTTCTGTGTGGGCAAGTAGCTTGGAACGATCTGCCTGGTGGTTCAGGCGGTGCGCGCGGCGGAGTCGGAGAGCGAAGTGATCTCGAGTGCGCCGGCCCGCAGTGCCCAAGGCAGGCCGCGCTCGGCGATCGTGTCCTCAACCATTCGCGCGCCCAGGAAATACCCCGCGCGCTCCGGAAGGATGTAGCGCTGGACCGTGCGCGACTCGTCGCTCATTCCACCGGAGAGATACCGGAGACGGAGGCCGAGACCCGCGCGATCGAGGTCGTCCGCCACGGCGCGCGACAGCACGGCCTCGAGTTCGCGGATGCGAGCGTACTGCTTGCGGGCATAGCCGAAATACTCCCACGGCGCGTGCCCGGGACTGAAACGCCTCGATGCCTGGACGGCGAGTCCCTCGTTGACGAGATGTTCGCGCAAGGTCGCGCTGCGCCCGGTTTCCCAATACGAGTAATAGCCGCCGGCTTCCGCGACGAGCTGGCGCATCTCGCTGCGGCTCTGCGGCGACGTGTAGCGCACGCAATGGGCGATTTCGTGCGCGAGCCACATCGGGATCAGCTCGGGGTCGAGCCCAAGTCCGCGCGTCGTCGGGTTCGCGACGCTCGTGAAGTGTTCGACGCATACGAACGCGATGCCGCGGCCGTCGACCACCATCTCTCCCGCGTTCGCGGCGCCGACGCCGACCATGAGGACGACGTCGATGTTGCTGTCGACCTCGAACAGCAGGCCGCACTGCTCTTCCGTCGCGCGCGCGAGCGCGACGACATCGGCGCGGCCGAGCATCGCGCGCAGGTCCTCGCGATCGGCGCGCACCGTGTCACGCACGACTTCCTGGAAGTGCGGACCGGCAGGCTCGATGACGTAGTTGTGCCAGTAGGCCTCGAGCAGCGAACGATGCGCTTCGAAGTACCGGTGGTATGCGGCGGCTGGGTCCGTGCTTTGCAATACCGCGAAAAAATCGGGCAGCAGGTTGATCAGCATGAAGCGGAGGCGATTCCCTGTGCGCTCGGGGTGCGACGACGGGACTGCGTGGGGCGACGCAACCGCGCGGAATGTACAGGTGCTCGTGATTGCGAACAAGAGCACGTGTATGCAAACCAGTTCCCAGATGTACGACGCGCGCTTGCCGGGAAGGTCACGACGCGACGGTAAGGTTTGTTACAAACGAAGCGTCAGCGCGTGCCGAACAGGCGGTCGCCGGCGTCGCCGAGTCCGGGCAGGATGTAGCCGCGTTCATTCAACTCGCGATCGAGTGCGGCGCACAGTATCGGAACGTCGGGATGCGCGTCGCGCACGCGCGCGACGCCGAGCGGCGACGCGACCAGGCAAAGAAAACGGATGCGAACTGCGCCCGCCGTCTTGAGCGAATTGATCGCAGCGACGGCGCTCCCGCCGGTTGCGAGCATTGGATCGAGCAGCAGGAAGTCGCGCTCGCCGGCATCGGCCGGGATCTTGAAGTAGTAGTCGACTGGCTCGAGCGTCTCGTGGTCTCGATAGAGCCCGATGTGACCGACCCGCGCTGATGGCACGAGCTTGAGGATTCCCTCGACCATGCCGAGTCCCGCGCGCAGGATCGGCACGAGCGTGAGCTTCTTGCCGCTCACGCGCCAGCCCGTCATGCGCTCCAGCGGCGTCTCGACCTCCACTGGTTCGAGCGCGAGATCGCTGGTGGCCTCATATGCCATGAGCATCGCGATCTCGTCGACGAGCTCCTTGAATATCTTCGTCGGCGTGCGCCGGTCGCGCAAAATGGTAAGCTTGTGCTGTACCAGCGGGTGCCGAACGATGATCAATCCGGGAAGAGCAGGGGTGGTGGTCATGGTGCTGATACTACTATTTTCGCCCTCATGAAAGAATACCAAGCAGTCATCCTGAAATTGACCCAGCGCACGCGCGAGGACGAAGACGCGCTCACCGACTTGCTGAACGAGCGCAGCCGCGGCGGCTGGGAACCGGCGATGATGTCGCAGGACACGCTGCACCTGACGGTTGTATTCTCGAGGCGCGGTGAACCTGCACGCTAGCGCCAGGCTCGCGCAGCGGTGGCCGCATGACTGACATCCTCTTTCACGGCGCGGCCCGCGAGGTCACGGGCTCGTGCCATATCCTGCGCGTCAACGGCAGCACGGTCCTGCTCGACTGCGGGCTCTTTCAGGGACATCGCGCGGACGTCCGGAAGAAGAACCAGAAGCTGCCGATGGACATCGCGAGCATCGACGCGATCGTGCTGTCGCACGCGCACATCGATCACGCCGGCCGCCTGCCGTTCCTCGCCCGCGAAGGGTACGCGAAGAAGATCTTCGCCACCACGGCGACGCTCGATCTCTGCGAGCCCATGCTCGCGGACTCCGCGCACATTCAGGAGCAAGACGCGGGGTTTCTCTCGCGTCACCACAAGGAACACTTCGATCCGCTCTACGCGGCGCGTGACGCCGTGCGCACGATGGAGCTGATGCACGGCGTTGTTTACGACCAGCCGTTCGACGTCGTGCCCGGCGTGAGGGCGACGTTCGTGGACGCAGGACACATCCTCGGTTCCGCGTCGGTGATCCTCGATTGCACGAGTGGCGGCACGACGAAGCGGCTGGTATTCAGCGGAGACATCGGGAGAAAGGGACTTCCGATCATCCGCGATCCCGTGGCGCCCCCGGGCGCGCACACGGTGATCATGGAGAGCACGTACGGCAACCGCGACCATACGAGCGTGGCGGGCGCGAAAGACGAGTTGGCGCGCGTCGTACGTGAGACGGCGGCGCGCGGCGGACGGGTGATGATTCCCGCGTTCGCGGTCGGCCGGACGCAGGAAATCGTCCTGGCGCTGCATGAGCTTGCCGATGCCGGCTCGATTCCGCGGCTGCCGGTCTACATCGACAGCCCGCTCGCGACGAAGGCGACGGCCGTGTTCGACGAGCACCGCGAGGTATACGACGATTCCGAGGCGTTCATCCACGACCACATGGGCAGCAGCGAAGCGTTGTTCCGGTTCCCGATGGTGCAATACACGCAGAGCGTCGAGGAGTCGAAGGCGCTCAACCAGAAGCACGGTCCGATGGTGATCATCGCCGCCTCCGGCATGGTGGAGTCGGGACGGATCCTGCATCACCTGCTCAATGGCGCGGCCGACCCGCGTAACACGATTCTCGTCGTCGGATTCATGGCGGAGGGAACGCTCGGGCGGAAGATCGTCGAGAAGCAGTCGATGATCCGCGTGTACGGCGAGGATGTGCCGCTGCGGGCCCGGGTCGAGATCATCACTGGCTACAGCGCGCACGCCGACCGCACCGAGCTTCGCGCGTGGATCGACGAGGTTCGCGCGCAATCGCCGTCGCTCTCCGACGTGTGGCTCGTGCACGGCGAGCCGGATGCGCAGGACGCGTTCTCGTCGACGCTCAACGGGAACGGATACCGCGCGCACTGTCCCACCGCGGGGACGCTCACGACGCTCTGACACCCCCGCCTGCACCGACCCTCCACTACCGCACGCGCGCCGGTTTCGTAGCTTGCCGACATGCTGCGTCCGGAGCGTCCATTCTATTTGCGTCGTCGGGTGGTCCTTGGAACCGTCGGCGCGATCGTTGTGCTCTGGCTTGGCTCGGTCGGTGCGGTGCTGACCTGGGCGCTGCAGGACGATGCGCGAAGGGCCGACGCCATCGTGGTCATGGGCGCCGCGCAATACCAGGGAAAGCCCTCTCCCGTGCTCCGCGCGCGGCTCGATCACGCGCTCGCGCTCTGGCAGCGGGGGCTCGCCCCGAGACTGCTCCTGACCGGGGGCATCGGCGAGGGCGACACCACGTCGGAAGCCGCCGTGAGCCGCGTCTACGTGATGAACCACGGCGTCCCCGACACCGCGATCCTGCTCGAGCACGACGGACGCACGTCGGCACAATCGCTGCGTGCGGCCGTGGACCTGCTCCACGCGAGGGGGCTCGGCACCGCCGTAGTCGTGAGCGATCCGTTCCACATGCTGCGGCTCGAAATTCTGGGACGCAGATACGGCATCGATCCCTACACGTCGCCGGCACTCCCGGCGCCCGGCGCGCAGCACTTGCTGCGCCGCTGGGGGAATCTCCTCGCTGAATCGATCAAGGCGCCGCTCGCGCTGTTCGTGGACTGGTAGCGGGTGCTTGAAGGTGGAACCGCGGCACGCGCTTAGATTTCCGCCGATGCCGATACCCGTCGACACGTACCGCTTGCCGAATGGACTGTTCGTCACCCTCTCCGAGGATCACTCGGCGCCGATCGTCGCGGTGAACCTCTGGTATCACGTCGGATCAGCGAACGAACGCGACGGGCGCACCGGATTCGCGCACCTGTTCGAGCACATGTTGTTTCAGGGATCGGAGCACGTCGGCGCGAACGAGCACTTCGAGCTCATTCAGCGCGCGGGCGGCACGCTCAACGGCTCCACCTGGCTCGATCGCACGAACTATTTCGAGACGGTGCCGTCGAACCAACTCGCGGTCGCGCTCTGGCTCGAGGCCGACCGGATGGGCGCACTGCTGCCGGCGATGACGCAGCAGAAGCTCGACACGCAGCGGGACGTGGTGAAGAACGAACGGCGTTGGTCGGTGGACAACCAACCCTACGGCACGTGGTGGGAGCGGCTGCCCGCGCTCGCGTTTCCGCCGTCGCATCCGTTCCACCACTCGCTGATCGGGTCGTTCGAAGACCTCACCGCCGCGAGCCTCGAGGACATCGAACAGTTTTTCCGGACGTTCTATACGCCGGACAACGCCGTGCTCACGATCGCCGGCGATTTCGACGCGGCGGAGGCGCGCGCGCTGGTGGAGCAATACTTCGGCGACATTCCCCGCGGCGCGGGAAAGCCGCCGCTCGCGCCCATGGCCGTGCCGGCAAGATTCGGCGGATGGCGTCGTGAGGTTGTGGAAGACGACGTGATGCTCCCGCGGCTCTTCCTCGCGTTTCGTTCGCCGACGTTCGGAACGGACGGCTACTATGCGGCGAGCGTGTGCGGCGCCGTGCTCGGCATGCGTCGCGGCAGCCGGCTGCATCGCACGCTCGTGCGCGAGCAGGAGATTGCGTCGGAGGCGACCGCGTTCACGTTCGATCTCAGCAAAGGATCGGACCTGCTGATCATCGACGTGACGGCGCGCCCGGGCGTCAGTGTGGAACGGCTCGAGACAGCCGTGGCGGCGCAGGTCGACCAGCTTCGGCGCGAAGGCGTGACTGGCGCCGAAGTCGAACGCGCCGTGGCGCTGATCGAGACCGATTTCGTTTCTGCGATGCAATCCGCCGGCGAGCGCGCAGACAAACTCTCGCAGTTCGCGACGTACTTCAGCGACCCGGCGCTGGCGAACGTGCAGGCGGACCGCTATCGCGCAGTGACGGCCGGCGCGGTGAACGCCTTCGCCCGCGAAGCACTTGGCACGGACAACCGGATGTCGCTGGTGTATGTCCCGCGCGCGAGCGAGGCAGCCGTATGACCACCGCGCCCAGACCAACGCCGGGAAATCCGCGAGACTATTCGTTTCCGTCGATCGAGCGATCGACACTCCCGAACGGCATGCGCATCGCGGTCGCGCCGATGCCGCGCCTTCCGCTCGTCACGGTGCTGGCGCTCGTCGACGCGGGTGCGTCGTGCGACACCGCCGGCCGCGAGGGGGCGGCCTTGCTGACCATTCGTGCACTGGCTGAGGGAACGACGCGACTCGACGGCGCGACGCTCACGGAAAAGTTCGAGTCGCTGGGCACAGGGCTGTCGAGCTCGGGTGACTGGGACGACGCGACCGCGCACATCGCCGTCACGCCGGAACGTCTGGAGACCGCGATGGCGCTGCTCGGCGAAGTGCTCACCACTCCTGCGTTCGCGCAGAAGGACGTGGAGCGCCTCAAGGCCGAGCGCCTGGCCGAACTGATGCAGCAGCAAGTCGAACCGCGCGGCCTCGCGGACGACAAATTTGCCGAATATCTCTTCGTGCCGGGATCGCGCTACGCGCTCCCGGAGGGCGGCAGCATGACGTCCGTGCGCGCCCTGGACGCAGGACAGCTGCGTGCGCTCCACTCCGCGAGATATGTGCCGGGAGCGACGACGCTCGTCTTCGCGGGCGACATCACCAGCGCACGGGCGGTGCAACTCGCCGAGCGCGCGTTCGGCGGGTGGCACGGCGCGATGCCGCCCGGCGCGCGCGTGGACGACCGCGCGTCTTCCGCGACGCGGCAGGTGCACATCGTGAACAAGGCGGGCGCGCCGCAGTCGGAACTGCGCGTCGGCCACGGCGGCGTTCCGCGCAGCCACGCGGACTATTTTGCGATCGTCGTGATGAATGCACTGCTGGGCGGGCTGTTCTCCTCGCGCATCAACCTCAACCTGCGCGAACGAAACGCGTTCACCTATGGAGCGCGCTCGTCGTTCGAATGGCGTCGCGGCGCAGGCCCGTTCGTGGTGTCGACCGCCGTGAAGACGGAAGTGAGCGATGCGGCGACGCGCGAGATCCTGCTCGAGATCGGCAAGATGCGCGAGGAGAAGGTGAGCGCGGACGAACTCTCCCTCGCGACCGCGTATCTCGACGGCGTGTTTCCCATTCGCTACGAGACGACGAACGCGGTGGCGCAGGCAATCGCGATCGCGCAGGTCTATGGACTCGGCGACGACTATTACACGCGCTACCGCGAACACATCCGCGCGGTCACCGCCGACGACGTCCTGCGTGCCGCGCAGACCTTCCTCCATCCGGAGAAGCTGCTCGTCCTCGCCGTGGGCGATGCAGCCGCTATTCGCGCGCCGATGGAACAGCTCGGAGCCGGCGCGGTGAGCGTGCACGAGGCATCGGCGGAAGACGGAGCGCCGGCGTGAGCGACGAGGCGCGCATCAAGAGCACGCGAGTCTACACGGGACGCGTGATCAGTCTCGATGTCGACCAGGTGCGCTTCCCGGACGGAACCACCGGCGAGCTCGAAATCATCCGGCACCCCGGGGCGAGTGCGGTCGTTCCGTTCGTGAGCGATCTCCGGGGCGCAGATCCGCAGGTGCTGCTCCTCAAGCAGTACCGCTACGCCACGGGCGGGACACTCTATGAAATTCCGGCGGGGCGCCTCGAGCCGGGTGAACTCCCCGAGGCGTGCGCGCGACGCGAGCTGCTCGAGGAGACCGGCTGCACGGCGGAGTCAATCGTTCCGCTGACGTCGATGTTCACGACGCCGGGATTCACGGACGAGCGCATCCACCTCTTTCTGGCGACGGGCCTCACGCGAGGCGAAGCGCGCCGGGAGGCCGATGAGTTCATGGAAATCGAAACCGTCGCCCTTTCCGTGGCGCTTCAAATGGTGGAGCGCGGGGAAATCCAGGATGCGAAGACGGCGCTCGGCCTCCTCTTCGCAGCGGGCTTTCGCGTCGGGGTGTAATCGCGCGCGAGACGAAGCCTCACATCAAATAGACGCAGCTTTATGTCCTGAACGGAGGACACCGTCCTCCAGCCGGCAGGACGATCGGCCAAGCGATCTGTTCATCAACCCATTGTCTGACAATGAGTTATGGTGTCTGGTGGATGGACGATATTGCGGCACGACCCATGCACTCTCCTATCGCGGAATCACAGGTTCTCGCTGATCGGAGGATATGCTCATGGGACGCACCGCCCTGAAAGCCGAGGTTCTCAACGCGCCGAAGTTCCGCGCACTCGCGGATCTCCGTGAGCTGGAAGACACGGCGCTGGTCAATGCGTATCTCGGCGGAGAGACCCGCACCTTCGATGTGCTGGTGGAGCGCTATCAGACGCGCCTGCTGAATTTCGTCTATCGCATCGTCGGCGACAGGGAACGCGCCGAGGATCTTGTACAGGAAGTCTTCGTTCGCGTGTACCGGCACCTCGGGCGCTTCGATCGGTCGAAGAAGTTCTCGACCTGGATCTACACGATCGCGTCGAACCTGGCGAAGAACGAACTGCGCAATCGTTCGCGCAACCCGCTCGTGCTGTTCACGTCGATGACGAAGGGATGGGAGGACGAGGAGCGTCCGCTCGAGTTCGAGGATCCGACATCGCGACCCGATGATCTGTTCCGGAAGCGGCACGTGCGCGAGCTGGTCGAGTCGTCGGTGGCGCAGCTGCCGACGCATCACCGGGAAGTGTTCGTGCTGCGCGAGATCGAGGGGCGCTCGTACGAAGAGATCGCCGAGATCACGCACTGCAACCTGGGAACGGTGAAGTCGCGGCTGAACAGGGCGCGGAACTCGTTTGCGGAGATAATCGAGCCGTCGCTTCGGTAGTAGTGAGGAGTGAGGGGTCGCGAAGAGCGACGGGTGAGGGGAAACATTGGGAATGGGGTGGGCGTGATGGGTGGGCGGGAACCTGACGAGGCGGGGCGGGTACCGTAGGCGTCCCACCCCGACCCGATGGACTGCCGCACTTTCCGACACCAGCACCTTTTCTACACCGATTCTGCGCTGCCGCCCATCCAGGCGGCGGCGATGCGGGCGCACGCCGACGCGTGCGCCCGTTGCGCGCGCCTGCACGTCGCATTGCGCCGCGGGCTCATGATGGCGAAAAGCCTGCCGTCGATCAGGCCGTCCGCGGGGTTCGGGGCGCGTCTGCGTGCGGTATATTCCGCGCATGCCACCGTCGGCGATGCGCGCCCTCAAGTCGGCGCTCGAACAGCGGACGTTCGACCGTGTCTATCTCTTTCACGGTGACGACGACTACCTGAAAGAGGAGAAGATTCGCGCGCTGATCGATCGCGCGACGGATCTTGGTACGCGCGACTTCAATCTCGAGGTGAGACGCGCGGCCGAAACCGATGCGGGATCGCTGGGTCTCGCGCTGGACTCCCTTCCGATGATGGCGGAACACCGCGTAGTGATCCTGCGCGACGTCACCGCGCTGAAAAAGGACGCACGCGCCGTGCTTGCGAAGTACCTCGGGCATCCCGCGGCGGGCACCCTGCTCGTACTGGTCGCGGGCGCGGGGACGAAACCGGACGCGGCACTCATGGACGCCGCGACGGCGATCGATTTCCGCCCGCTGAACGACAGCGAGCTCACCAAGTGGGTTGCGCTCCACGCGTCGAAGCTCGGCGTGACGATCGAGGCACGCGCCGCGGAATTGCTGTGCAGCGCGACGGGCAACGACCTCGCGCTGCTCTCGGGCGAGATCGAGAAGCTTCGCAGCTATACGAATGGAGACGCGATCGGCGAAGCCGCGGTCGAGGCGATCGTCGGCGTCCGGCATGGCGAGACGCTCGGTGACCTGCTGGATCTCGTCGCGCAGCGGAACAGCGCGAACGCCATCGCCTTGCTCGAGCGGGTGCTCGCGCAGCCGAAAACGAGCGGCGTTTCGATCGTGATGGCGCTGACGACCCAGACGCTCGCGATCGGCTGGTTGCTGGCCGCGCGCGAACGCGGTCTCGCGCAGCACCAGTTCGAGCGCGAGTTGTTCGGACTGTTGAAGGAGAATCCGTCGTCCGTCGCCGGGCGGCCCTGGGGAGAAGCGGTGAAAGCGTGGGTGCACGCGCTGCGCCACTGGGACCACGCAGCGGTCGATCGCGCGATCTCGCTGTTGCTGGCCGCGGACGTCGCGCTGAAGGACACGCGCATCTCGTCGGAAGAGCAGCTGCTGACGTCGCTGCTGCTCGCCATGACGGCCGGCGCCCCGCGGCGCGCGGCGGCGTGATGGCGCGCTGATGCCGCGCGTGCGCACGATGCGCGTGCTGTTCGCCGGACTGCTGCTGGCTGCCGCCGCACCGGTTGTGCGCGCACAGGGAGGCGCGACCGATTCCACGCTCGTTCGCGTGCAGCGACTGGCGAGCAATGGCAACGCTGCCGCCGGCCGCGCGCTCGCCGATTCCGTGCTTGGTACCGCGAAGGAGGGATCCCCCACATACGTGGAGGCGCTCTTCGCGCGCGCATCGATCGCGGAATCCGCGGACGCGGCGCGGAAGGACTATCTGCGGATTGCGGTGGACTATTCGATCTCACCGCGCGCGGAAGATTCGCTGCTGCGGCTCGCGCAAATGGAGATCGCGCGCGGGGATCGCGCCGCGGCGAAGCAGTACCTCGAGCGGCTCGCGCTCGAGCATCCGGGCGGAGCGTCGCGCGCGCAGGGCGCGTACTGGCTTGGCCGCGTGCTGGTCGACGAGGGTGCGCTCGTGCCGGCATGCGCGTCGCTCGCCGAGGCGAAGGCACGCGTCACGCCGTCGGACGTCGAGCTCGCGAACCAGATCACCTACTACGCGCGTCCGTGCGCGGCGGTGCAGCGCGCCGCCGATTCCGCACGGGCGGATTCGATCGACAAGGTGATGAAAGCGGCCAGGACGGATTCCATCGCACGGGCCGGGTCGGCTGCGAAGGCTGAAAACACCGCGAAGAAGAAGGCGAAGGCTCTGCCCAAGACGAAGGCGAAGGCGCCACTCAAGAAGGAGGCGCCGAAAGCCGCGGCTCCCGAAACGAAGGGTCCCGGCTGGTCGGCGCAGGTCGCGGCGTACGACTCACCCGAGGATGCGCAGCGTCTCGCGAAGAAGTTGAGCGACCGCGGGTACGAGGCGCGGGTGACGAACGAGAAACCGTTCCGGGTCCGGATCGGACGGTACGCGCGGCGCGCGGAGGCGGTCGACCTGGCCGCAAAGCTCAAGGACGCGAAGATCACGGCGATCGTCGTGGAGGCAGAGAAGCCGTGAGCCGGGACTCGGCGACACCGCTGATGCAGCAGTACCGGGACATCAAGGCGCGGCACAAGGACGCGATCCTGTTCTTCAGGATGGGCGATTTCTACGAGATGTTCTACGAGGACGCGGAGACCGCGTCGCGAGTCCTCGGGCTGACGCTCACGTCGCGCAACAATGGCGGCGCTGCCGAAGTGCCGCTTGCCGGAGTGCCGGTCCGCGCGGTGAGCGAGTATCTGCGCCGCTTGGTGCAGCAGGGGTTCCGCGTCGCGATCTGCGAACAGGTGGAAGATCCGAAACTCGCCAAGGGAATCGTGCGGCGGGCAGTGGTCGAGACGGTGACCCCAGGCGCGGCCTTTTCGGATGATCTGCTGGACGGCACGCGAAACAACTTTCTATGTGCGGTTCAGGTCACTGGCGGCAAGATCGGGATCGCCGCTGTCGATGTGTCCACAGGTGAATTTCGTCTATTTACAGTACATCAACAGGACATTACAGCGACACTAGCGCGACTTTCTCCGCGCGAGGTGCTTATTTCTGCTGGCCACGAAGCCGCGCAGGACCTGGTGCGCGGGCTCGACGTCCTACTGACCTTGCGCGAGGCGTGGGAGTTCGAGACGGCGACAGCCGAGGAGGCACTCGCCGAACATTTCGCGGTGCGCTCGCTCGAAGGATTCGGGATCGGCGATGGCGACGCGCCTGCGGTTGGCGCAGCCGGCGCACTGATGCGCTATCTGCGAGAGCTGCTGCCGGCGGGAGTGCCACACCTCGCGCGACCGATCGTCGAGCGTCCGGGCGGCGTCATGCCGATCGACGAAATGACGCGCCGCAATCTCGAGCTCGTGGAATCGCTTCGCGGCGGCGACACCGCCGGCACGCTGCTCGGCGTTCTCGATCGTACGCAAACGCCGATGGGCGCGCGCCTGCTGCGACAGTGGGTGCTGGCTCCGCTCACCGATCTCGCGGCGATCAATTCGCGGCTCGATGCGGTGGATGCGCTCGTGCACGACGCGATCGCGCGCGCGGCGCTGCGCACCGCGCTCGACGGCGTGCGCGACGTGGAGCGACTTGCGGGAAAAACCGCCGCGCTGCGCGCCAACCCCCGCGACGTTCGGGCGCTCGGCGATTCGCTGGCGCGGCTGCCGCACGTGGCAGCGGCACTGCAGCGGATGCGAGTGGCGGGCGTGCTCGCAGAGACCCAGCAATCGTGGGATTCGTGCGCCGACCTTGCGGCCGAAATCCAGCGCTCGCTCGTGGAGCGGCCACCGGTCTCGATCGGCGAGAGTGAGACGGTCGCGCACGGCGTGGACGCAGCGCTGGATGAGCTGCGTACCATCGCGACCGGCGGCAAGGACGCGATCGCGTCGCTGCAGACGGTGGAACGCGCACGCACCGGAATCGGTTCGCTGAAGGTCGGCTACAACAAGGTGTTCGGTTACTTCATCGAAGTCACGAACGCGAACAGCCACCTCGTGCCCGAGGACTATCAGCGCCGGCAGACGCTGACCGGCGCCGAGCGTTACGTGACGCCGGCGCTGAAGGATTTCGAGGAGAAGGTGCTGCACGCGACGGAGCGCATCGACGTGCTCGAGCGGCAGCTGTTCGACGCGCTGCGCGCACGCGTCGGCGCGCAGATCGGCAGGCTGCAGCGGGTCGCGGGCACGCTCGCACAGCTCGACGTGCTGGGGACGCTCGCCGAAGTGGCGAGCCGTGAGGCATATGTGCGGCCGGAAATCGGGGAGGGATTCGACCTGGAGATCACGGCGGGCCGCCACCCGGTGGTGGAGCGGATGATGCCGCGCGACCAGTTCATCCCGAACGACGTGCGGCTCGCCGCGGACGCGCGGATGATCATCCTCACCGGGCCGAACATGGCCGGCAAGAGCACCATATTGCGACAGATCGGCCTGCTCGTGCTGATGGCACAGATGGGAAGCTTCGTCCCGGCGTCACGTGCGCGGGTCGGGATCGCCGACCGTGTGTTCACGCGCGTGGGCGCGAGCGACAACCTCGTGCGCGGCCAGAGCACGTTCATGGTGGAGATGTCCGAGACGAGCGCCATCCTTCACACGGCGACGGCGCGGAGCCTCGTGCTGCTCGACGAGATCGGCCGCGGAACGAGCACGTGGGACGGGGTGAGCATCGCGTGGGCCGTGAGCGAACACCTGCACGAACGGATCGGCTGCAAGACGGTGTTCGCGACGCACTACCACGAGCTCACGCAGCTCGCCGACGAATTCATGTCGGTGCGCAACTACAACGTCGACGTGCGCGAGAGTGGCGACCGTATCCTGTTCCTGCACCGGCTCAAGCCCGGCGGTGCAGACCGCTCGTACGGCATCGAGGTCGGGCGGATTGCGGGCCTTCCGCAGCCGGTGATCGCGCGGGCCCGCGCGCTGCTCAAGCTGCTCGAGGGCGAACAGATCGTCGCGGCGCTGAGCGGCAAGGCGGGCGTCGCGGCGCGCGCGCCACGCGGCACGGGCGACCAGCTCGGACTCTTCGCCAGCAACCTGCCGCATCCAGTTGTCGAGCGGTTGCGCGACATCGATGTGAACACGCTGACGCCGCTCGAGGCGCTCGCGCTCCTGGCGCAGCTGACGGCGGAAGCGCGCGCGGAGCCTGGGGCCATCGCCCGTGCCGTCGCCCCCGCTGCGGCGCGGGCGTAGATTCCCGCGATGCCAGACTCCGTGCGCGACCTCCGGGTCTACGATTCCGTCCTCGAGACAATTGGCTGGACTCCGATGATCCGGCTGACGCGGGTCACGCGCGGCATCCGCACGCCGGTGTGGGCAAAGGCCGAGACCTTCAATCCCGGAGGCTCGGTGAAGGACCGGATCGGCATGCCGATCATCGAGCGCGCCGAACGCGACGGATCGCTCAAGCCCGGCGGCACGATCGTCGAGGGCACGAGCGGCAACACGGGCGTCGCGCTGGCGATCGCCGCCGCGCTCAAGGGCTACAAGTGCATCTTCACGATGCCGGACAAGATGTCGCAGGAAAAAGTCCGGCTCCTGAAGGCGTACGGGGCGGAAGTCGTCATCACGCCGACCGCCGTGCCTCCCGACCATCCGGACAGTTACGTGATGACGGCGAAGCGCATCGCGCATGAGACGCCGAACGCGATTCTCGCGAACCAGTTCTACAACCAGGCGAACCCGGATGCGCACTATGCGACGACTGGGCCGGAACTCTGGGAGCAGACACAGGGACGCATCACGCACCTCGTCGCCGGCGCTGGAACGGGCGGCACCATCACCGGTGCGGGGCGTTACCTCAAGGAAAAGAATCCGAAGATCCAGGTCGTCTGCGGCGACCCGGTGGGATCGATCCTTGCCGAGTACTGGCGGAGCGGCGGCACGAACAAGATTGAAGGCGTACCGTACAAGGTCGAGGGCATCGGCCAGGACAAGATTCCGGACACGCTCGACCTGCGCCTCATCGATGAATTTCAGACGGTCTCCGACCGCGAAGCCTTCGCGATGGCGCGCCGGCTCACGCGCGAGGAAGGATTGTTCGCGGGCGGATCGTCGGGACTGCTCGCGCACGTGGCGCTGAGCGTCGCGCGGCGCGTGAACGATCCCGATGCGTGCGTCGTGACGTTCCTGTGCGATACCGGCGAGCGCTATCTCTCGAAAGTCTACAACGACGAGTGGATGCGAGAGAACCAGATGCTCGACGTGGAGAAGGTGACGCTCGGACACCTGCTCGACGTGAAGGGCGAGCGGTCGCCCGCCGGCGTGATCAGCACGTCGCCCGGCGCAACGGTGCGGCAGGCACTGCGGCTCATGAGCCTGCACGACGTGTCGCAGCTGCCGGTGATGGACGGCCGCAACTGCGTGGGGTCGGTGAGCGAAAACGTGCTGAGTGTGCGCGGTCTCGAGGACGTGAAGGTGCTCGAGCGGACCGTCGGCGACACGATGGACTCGCCGTTCCCGGTCGTGGATGCCGATCATGCCATGGACGCCATCGTGAAGCTCCTCTCGAAATCGAACCCGGCGGTGCTCGTGCGCGAGAAAGGCGAGATCCGCGGCATCGTGACGCGCTCCGACATGCTGCACTACCTGATGGCGCGCTGAAGTGAGAATCACGGTGCTGATGGGCGGTACTTCGGCGGAGCGCGACGTGTCGCTCGCGTCGGGGCTCCGCGTCGCGGAGGCCCTGCGTTCCCGCGGGCACGCCGTCACGGTGGTCGATACGGTGCGGGGCGCACTCACCGAGGGGGAGGAGCGCGCCATGCTCGCGGGCCCAGTGATGCACGCGCTGCCGCCCGAGTCCGGAGCGCTGGCGCGCCTTTCGTCGGAGACGCTGTCGGCGACGGTCCGCGGACTCGGCACGCATCGCGACGCCGAGGTTGTGTTCATCGGGCTGCACGGCGGGCATGGCGAGGACGGCACACTGCAGGCGCTCCTCGATCTGACCGGAGTCCCGTACACCGGCAGCGGACACCTCGCGAGCGCGCTCGCGATGGACAAGGATCTTTCCAAGCGGCTCTTTCGCGAGGCAGGCGTGCGCACGCCGGAATGGCTGATGGCGCCGGCGAGTGACGACGACATCGTTTCGGCGCTCGGACTGCCGGTCATCGTGAAGCCGTCGAAGCAGGGCTCCACGGTCGGGCTCACGCTCGTGAAGAAGCGCGCCGACCTGCAGGCGGCGATCGAGGAGGCGCGCAACTACGATGACGAAGTGATGATCGAACAGTTCATCGCCGGACGCGAGCTCACGGTCGGGGTGCTCGGCGACGAGGCACTTCCCGTAGGGGAAATCATCCCCAAGCACGAAATCTACGACTACGAATGCAAGTACACGCCCGGCATGGCGCGTGAGGAATTCCCGGCGAAGCTGTCGACCGCTGAAGCCAATGCTGCGCAGGAGCAGGCTCTGCTTGCGTTCAGGGCACTCAAGCTTTCAGGCTATGCGCGCATTGACTTCCGGATGACGGAAGACGGAACATTCTACTGTCTGGAAGCGAACACACTTCCGGGGATGACGAAGCTGAGCCTGATTCCCCAGGCGGCCGCGGCCGCGGGGATCACGTTCCCCGAGCTGTGCGAGCGGATCGTCAAACTGGCCAAGGGACTCGGGCCGAAGGACTCCGGAGAAACGCGATGACGGGCACACCGATGGCAGCGGCAGCGTTGGCGGGAGTACCGGCCGGCGTCCAGGCACAGGGTGTTTGGGTTGGACGGCGGCAGCTGTTCGTGCGCTTCGCCGGCGAAGCGGAAACGGCCACGATGTACACTGCGGCGGCGCTCGTGCGCGAATTGGAGCGCCAGCTTGCACGTTCGAAATTCCATTCGATTTCCATCGGCGGACGCGATCCACTCGCGAACCAGGAGTTCCTGATCGCCGCGCTCGAGAGTGCCAAGCCGCCGATTCCCGTGATGCTCGACACCGACGGCCAGCGTCCGGAGACGCTCAAGACACTCGCTCCGTTTCTTGCGCTCACGCAGGTGACCGTCGAGTTCTGGGCACCGGATGCCACGCTCGCGCACGTGATCGAGACGATCGCCGAGGCCGCGCACGCAAGGTGCGCGCACGCCCTCGTGCTCTGCCCGCGCGACGACACGTCGGACGGACAGGTGTTGCGCGTCATCGAACAGGCGCACGGCGCGAGCGCGGACACACAGGTCGTGATTCATCCGCCGTCGCCCACGGGCGAGCATCCGATGCTCGACCGCCGCTGGGCGGCACTTCTCGATCAGGCCATGGCCACGCACGCCGACACGCGCCTCGCGCTGCGGTTGCCGCAGCCCGCCGGACTGCGATGAGCGAAGACGTGCCCATTTACGAAATACGCTCGCCGGAAGAACCGGCGCCGCGGCTCACGTCCGCGGTGCAGTGGCTGATCGCGATCAACGTCTTCGTCTATTTCATTCAGCTCACGGTCCTGAAGCCGAGCGATGTCCAACTCGCGCTCGGGTTCCAGACGAAGAATCTCGGCCACCAGTGGTGGACGATCGGCACGTACATGTTCGTGCACGGCGGCTTCTGGTACCTCGCGCTGAACATGTACACGCTCTGGCTCTTCGGGCCTCGCGTGGAGCGGAAGTGGGGCGCGCGCGAGTTCCTGCGCTTCTATCTCTTCTGCGGACTGGGCGGCTGGTTCGCGCATCTCGTGTTCGTTCCCGGAGACTCGCTGCTCATTGGCGCCGCGGCGGCGGTGTTCGGCGTCATGCTCGCGTATGCGTCGCTCTGGCCGGACGAACAGCTCTTCGTCTTTGGAGTGATTCCGACGACGGTGCGGTGGCTCGTGATCTTCGTCGGGGTGCTGAACATCGTGGGCGGCATCACCACGACGGGTGCGCAGAGCGGCGTCGCGTATCTCGCGCACGCGGGCGGACTCGCGGCCGGCTGGCTCTATCTGCGCATGACGGCAGCGGTGAATCTCGGCCGGTTGCGTCAGGGCGTGTCGCCCGTACCCGACGAGCCGGAAGACGTGCCGCCCCGCGCCGTGCCGCGCACGCTTCCGCGTTCGCGCGCACGCGAGCGCGACAACATCGACGACGTCGTCGCGCGCAGCAACGCGGTCGTCGCCAAGCGGACGACGTCGCCGCGCGCCACACGCGGACCGCAGGCGGAACTCGCCGCGCTCGACCAGGTGCTCGACAAGATTTCCGCCCATGGCCTCGGGAGCCTGACGTCCGAGGAGCGCCGGCTGCTCAGCGAGGAATCGAAGCGACGGAGAACGGAATAAGTGCCAAGCCCGGAACTGCTGGAGACATTCCCGAATCCGTACACCGACCGGGATTACGAGATCTTCATGACGTGTCCGGAGTTCACGTCGCTTTGTCCGCTCGGCGGGATCGAAAGCGACGCGGATGAACTCGCGCTGCTGAAGGGAGGCGCACCGGACTTCGCGACGATCAGCATCACGTACATTCCGGGCAAGCTGTGCGTGGAGCTCAAGAGCCTGAAGTTCTATCTCTGGAGCTTTCGCAACGACGGCATCTTCTACGAGCGCGTCGTGAACCGGATTCTCGACGACCTCGTGAAGGCCGTGAAGCCCAAGCGGATGAGCGTCGTCGGGGACTTCAATGTGCGGGGCGGCATCAAGTCGGTCATCACGGCGAACCACCTCTCCAAACCCGGCGCGAAGACGAAGCGCCGCTAGTCCGGGGTTCGCCGACGGCTACCCGACGGCCGGGAGCTGCCCGGATGTCCAGCCAATCGATCCGCGCCGTCCCGGCGCCCACCGCGGATACGTGCCCACCAGCCGCACCTCGTGTGCGAGCACGGCGATTTCAGCCACGAGTGCGTCGGCTGCCGCGTCACCCACCTGATGGTCGAACTCCACGAAGAAGCGATAGCTCCAGGGCTCGCCCGTCGGGCGCGTCTCGATTCGACGCACGTTCACCCCGTGGCGCGCGAGCGGCGCCAGCGCCTCGAGCAGCGCACCGGGCACGTCCTTCGTCGTGAGGAGGAGCATCGTGCGCGCCGGGGTTCCGACGGTCAGCGGCAGCGGCGCGCGCGCGAATGCGAGGAAGCGTGTCTGGTTGTCGGGGCGGTCCTCAATGTCGGCGGCGACGACGTCGAGCGAATAGCGCTTCGCGGATGCGTGGCTCGCGACCGCGGCGAATTGCGGATCGGCGAGGTTCGACACATCGACGGCTGCTCCGGCGGTGTCGTACACGGCGTGGACGGTGAGGCGCGGATTTGCGCGAAAGAAGTTCCCGCACTGCGCGAGAGCGATCGGATGGCTGAACACGTCGCGCACCTGGCCGAACTGGGCGCCCGGGGGCCCGAGCAGGCAGTGGTGTACGGCGACGACGGTCTCGGCGATCGCATGGATGCCCTGCGTGCCGTCTATCACGTCGTGCGCCGCCTGCACGGAGCCTACGATCGTGTTCTCGATTGGGAGCACCGCGCGATCGACGTCGCCGTGCGCGAGCGCTTCGGCGACGTCGCGGAAGTCACGGCATGGCACGGTCTCGATGTCGCCGCCCCAGAGCTGCTGGATCGCCTCTTCACTGAACACTCCAAGCTCGCCCTGGAAGGCGACGCGCAGCGCCGGGCTCACGAGGCGTGCCGTCTCATTCAGCGCGCGATCGAAGAGACATCGAGTACGGTGATCGTGCCGAGCTTCAGCGCCTCGATGCCGGCGCGCACCTTCGCGAGATCGCCTACGACGACGAGCGTCGCCCTGTCCGCAGGGATGTACTGGCGTGCGACGCGCTGCACGTCGGCGGCCGTGACCGCGTTCACGCGCGACACGAAATCGTTCACCGACGACAGCGGGAGGCCGTACGAACCGAGATCGACGAGCTGGCCGGCGATCGACGCGTTCGTCTCGAAACGGCCGGGCACCGCGAGCGCGACGTAGGCCTTTGCGCGCTCGAGCTCCTTCGCGTCGACCGGGGCGTCGCGAATGGAACGCAGCTCCCTGAAGATCTCGACGAGCGAGCTGTCGGTGACGTTGGTGCGGACCGAACTCGCGATGACGAACGGACCCGGCAGCGGCGACCATACGAAGCGCGAACTGATGCCGTACGTGTAGCCCTTCGTCTCGCGAAGGTTGGTATTGAGCCGCGACGAGAATGATGCGCCGAGGATCGTGTTCATCACCGTGACCGCCGCGTAACCGGGACCGAGGCGATCGGCGCCGGGACTCCCGAGCTGGATGACGGACTGCGCGGCGCCGGGCTTGTCCACGAGGTAGAGCTTCACGCCGTCGTTCGCGACGGGTTTCACCAGGACCTTCGGAATCGCGGATGGTTCGCCCGCGCGTGTCCAAGCGCCGAAACGTTTTGCGAGCAGCGCGCGCATCTCCGGTTCGGTGACATCGCCGACCACCACGAACTTCGCGCGCTCCGGCACGAACGCGTGCGCATAGAAGGTGCGCACGCGCCCCGAGTCGAGCGCGGCGGTCGAGGCGGAATCACCATCGGCCGGATTGTGATACGGGTGTCCTTCGGGAAAGACGATCTGGTTGAACGCGAGCGAGGCAACCTGCGTGGGCTGGTCACGGCGCTGCAGGATCGACTGGAGCCGCAGGTCGCGCTGCTGCTTCACGTTGTCGGAGCGGAACGTGGGGTGAAGCACGATGTCCGCCATCAGGTCGAGGGCCTCCGCGAGCGAGCGCTTGGCGACGTTGAGCTGCACGGTGAACGCCTCCGCGCCGGCGCCGGCATTGAGCTGCGCGCCGAGAAAGGCGAGCTCGCTTTGGAGTGCGTTCGCGTCGCGGGTGCCCGCGCCCTCCGTGAGCATGCGGGCGGTGAATCCCGCGAGGCCCGGTTGTCCCGCCTCGAGCCGCGATCCACCGTCGATGACCAGCGTGACGTGAACCAGCGGAAGCGCGTGGTGCTCGACCACCTGCAGGGCGATGCCGTTCGGCATCGTGCCGCGTGCGACGGTGGGAAGGTTGAATTTCGTGCTGGTGCCGAGAGCGGGCGGCTTCGTGCGATCGATGGCGCCGGCGGCGTTCTGCGCAACGGCCGCGAACGGGGCGCACGCAGCGATCGCAGCGAGGAGGGTGAGTTGTTTGCGGATCATTGTGCGACTCCCTTCTTTGCCGCGAGTTCAGGCTTGCCCATCGGCACGACGGAAATCATGACGCGGTTCGTTTGGAGATACTGCTTCAGCACGCGCTGGACGTCCGCCGCGGTGACCGCGCGATAGCGGTCGAGGTCGGCCTGGAACGAGTCGGGCCTGCCAGTGATGTAGAAGTAACGGTTGAGCTGGTCCGCCGTGCCCCGCACCGTCTCGATGCGACGAAGGAACTGCGCTTCGGTGCTATTCTTCGCCTGTTGAAGTTCGCGGGCGGACGGTCCCTCGTTCGCGAGCCTTTTCATCTCGGCGTCGACGACCCTGCGCAGCGTGTCGAGCCCGAGTCCACGACGGGCGGTTGCAATCACGGAGAAATCTCCATCGAGGCGCATGCTGCCCTGGCGCGCGCGCACGGTCGTCGCGATCGGATTGTTGTAGATGAGCGCCTGCGTGAGGCGCGATGTGCGCGAGCCGGCGAGGATCGATGCCGCGATGTCGAGAGCGGCATCGTCGGGAGCCCATTCCTTGACCGTGTGCCAGGTGAGCTGCAGCTGGGGGAGCTGCACCCTGTCTTGTAGCGTTACTGCAGTGTCGTGTATGGCAAATGGCGCCGGCGATGGCCGCGTGATGGCGGGGCCGCGCGGAATCTCCGTGAAATATTTCTTCACGAGCGCGCGGACGTCGGCGTTCTTCACGTCGCCGGCGACGACGAGCGTCGCGTTGTTGGGCGCGTAATACCGGTGGAAGAAGTCCTTCACGTCTTCAACGGACGCGGCGGAGAGATCGGCCATCGAACCGATCACCGACCACGAGTACGGGTGGCCCGCGGGGTAGGCGAGCTGAGGGAGGTGATCCTCGACGAGTCCATATGGACGGTTCTCGACACTCTGGCGGCGCTCGTTCTTCACGACGTCGCGTTGGAGATCGACCTTCGGCTTGTCCATGGTCGGCGTGAGCCAGCCCATGCGGTCGGCGTCGAGCCAGAGCATGAGTGGAAGCGCCGCCGACGGACCGCTCTCGTAGTAATCGGTGACGTCGTTGTTGGTCGAGGCGTTGTTGTTCGCGCCCGCGGCTTCAAGCAGGCGGTCGAACATCGGGTACTCGACGTGCTGCGAGCCCATGAACATCAGGTGCTCGAAGAGGTGTGCGAAGCCGGTGCGGCCCGGCTTTTCGTCGCCGGATCCGACATGGAACCAGGTGTTCACCGTGACGATCGGCACGGCGTGATCTTCGTGCACGATTACCGTGAGGCCGTTCGGGAGCGTATCGAGCGTGTACGGAACGCTGAGTTTTGGTCCCTGCGCGGCCGCAATAGCCGGAGCCATCGCGAGCGCGCCCATCAAAAGCCGACGCACGAAGTTCATTCGAGAGTCCGGGTGGTGGATTCGTTCGATTGAGCGCTACTGCCCTGCTTTGGCAAGAATACCCTCGGAGTCGGCTCGAAGCGAGCGGCGGTGCACATGGCCGGGTTGGGGGATTGGGGTTGGCCCAAGCCTGTGTGGCGGCTAGATTTCGCCCCCTTGGCCAGGTAGCTCAGTTGGTAGAGCAGCGGACTGAAAATCCGCGTGTCGGCGGTTCGATTCCGTCCCTGGCCACTGCGGTAAGGCATTGGAGTACGGGAAGATCGAAAAAACAACGGCCACCCTAGCGGTGGCCGTTTGCGTTGACGAGCTCGACCGTTCAGCGGAGTACTGGCAGAAACCGTTAGTCTTGTCCGGCGTTCAAGTCGCCAGGCTGCTGTATATCAATTCGACAGTCCCCGTCTTATAGTGGGCGTTCGACGAGTCAATCGAACAGCGGAGAGCAAGTGGCCGAACAACAAGGGCTCCAACGCCAACTGCTCAAGCACCTTCTGCGTAGTTCTGGCGGCATCAGCGCGGGCGAGTTGCTCTTCGACCCGGTCACCGCGCTCCCGGGCCTGCCGCTGTTCGTGCGGCAGGTCGAGGAGGCGCTCCGGAGTCGCAAGACCGTCGGAATCCTCACGGTCAACATCGCGCGATTCTCGAAGCTCGAGGACGTCTACGGGTGGGAACTCTTCGACGGCATCGTGCGCGGTGTCGCCGAGTGCCTGAGGGAGATCAAGGACGAATCGCTGCGAAAGGAGGACGCGCTCGCGGAGCTTACCGTCAACGGCAACGTGTTCATCCTGATGCTCTCGCCGGCCCGGAGCACGAGGACGTTCAGGTTCAGCGATGTGTTGCGCATCAAGGCGCGCATCGCCGAACGGCTCGACGCCCACGTCGCCAAGACGTTGCATCCGGATCTGCTCTTCCGGTTCAACTACTTCATCGGTTCCGCGATGATGAAGAAGGACCCCACCGTCCGGCTCGAGCGACTGGTGTATCGCACCATCGACGAAGCGCTCGCCGATGCGACGTCGGAGCAGGAAGCACTCATTCGCCGGCGAGCGCGCAAGTTGCGCGCGATTCTCACCGGCAACCGCATCAGCACGCTGTACCAGCCCATCGTGGACCTGCACTCCGACCGCGTTCTCGGATTCGAGGCGCTGTGTCGCGGGCCGAAGGGGGAATTCGCATCGCCAGACGTCCTCTTCCGAATCGCCTATGAGGCGGACCTGGTCGTGAAGCTCGACGCGGCGTGTCGCGAACGCGCCGTGCGCTCGATCGGCAAGCTGCGGGCCGATCAACTCCTGTTCATCAACATGGAGCCTGGCTCCATCTTCGACCCCAGGCTGATGAAGTCCATACCGGCGCGACGCGTGCCGCAGATCGTGTTCGAGATCACCGAACACGCCGCGATCGAGGACTTCCAGACGTTTCGGCAGGCCGTCCAGATCGTAAAGCAGTCCGGTTTCAAGTTCGCGATGGACGACGTGGGCTCCGCGTATTCGGGGTTGCGCATCATCTCGATGATCGAGCCCGACTACATCAAGCTCGACATGGAGCTCACGCGCGAAGCGCGCCACAACCGGGTGAAGCTGGAGCTCCTCAAGGCGATCGCCGGCTTCTGCACCGAGGCCGGGATCCCGATGATCGTCGAGGGGATCGAAACGAACGAGGAGCTGGACACGGTGACCCAACTCGGGGTGCACCTGGTTCAGGGATATCTGATGGGACGTCCGGCGGCGATGCCGTCGAAGGGCAAGAAACGGCCGGCCCGAGTCACACCACCGGCCGATTAGCCCCGCCAGAACTAACCGCCTCATCGCAAAGCGGGGCCGTGCTCAGCACGGCCCCGCTCTTAGTTCGGACCCACCAGCAGCTGCCTACTTCTTCGGATCCAGCGCCTCCCCAATCCGATGCTCGGCGCTCTCAAGGTGCATCTTCGTCTCGCGGTCGCCGGTCTTGGCCGTAGCGGCGTGGATCTCCGCCTTCAGGGTCACCATCTGCCCGCGTACCTGGGATCTCGCATCTTCAGAGAGCGCGGCCGCGGCAGCCGCCGCGTTCGGGTTCGCCGGAGCACCGACAGCCGGAGCTACAGCCGGCGGCGGATTCACCTTCCTGTCCATCGTCGTGATGTAGTTGTTCTGCAACGCGCGACGATACGCATCTATCTTCACGCTCCCGCCCGAGAGCTCCGACCACAGACCCTTCCGCAGGTCGTCGAGCATTTCGAGCAATGTGTAGGTATCACCAGCGTTCTGCGCGAGCGCCGTGCCATCGAGCATCCGGTTCATGCGCGCATCCTGCAGCAATGCAGTGAGCACGCGATTCTGCGCGTTGCCGATGCGCGTCAGCATTCCGCCGGCCTCGATTCTCGCAGAGATATCCGGTCGAATGAGATACGTCGGCGTCCTGAAAACCTTCTCGTTGATGAACTTCACGGCCTCCGCCTGCCGCGCCCGCGAGAGCGGAACGTACACGGGACCCGGCTGGCTCCCCGACTTGTACACCACCGTGCCGCCCCCAACGACGGTCACCGGATGCCCAGCCTCGGTCGCCCACTGGCTCACGGTGCGGTCGTAGAGTTCCTGAACGAGTTCGTTGTCCTCCATCGGCCGCGTGCCGGCGCCAACCACGTAGCCCATCACGCGCTCGATGTTCTTGAAGCCGAGGCCGGTGGACTTCACCGGGTCTGCATCGCCGACGGCCTCGCTCTGCGTGCCGAAGCCGCCGAACGAATTGTTCGCCGAAAAGTGATACCACGGAACGGTGTCCTGCATCCGCGTCCACTGCTCGAGCGTGGCCTTTTCGTCAGCCGGCGTGCGCGCGCCGGGAATTTCCTTGTAGCCCCACATGATCGAGTACTTGTCCCACGGCCCGATGCGAGGAAGCATGTCCTCGAGCGCGAGGTGATCCTCGGGCTGTGCCACGTAGTTCATGCGCGAGTAATCCATAATGCTGGGCGAGTGCCCCATTCTGTGCACCCAGGTTGCACTTCGCACGCTGTCGGCCGGATACGTCGAGCTGCCGATCTGGTCGTGCTGCAGTCCGATCGTATGACCGATCTCGTGTGCGACTCCGAACTCGACCAGCCGCCCCATCAGCGAGTCGGGGAACGGAATCGTGCGGGCGCGTGCATCAACCTGCGACGCCTGGGTGAAATACCAGGCCTGCATGAGGGCGATCAGGTTCTGAAAGATCCTCGACGAACCGTTGAGGATTTCACCCGTGCGCGGATCGCTCACGTGCGGCCCGACGGAGTTCTCGACGGTCGAGGCGAGCCAGCGCACCATGGTATGACGGACGTCCTCGGGCGACCAGTCAGGATCGTTCTTCGGCGGGTCGGCGGCGATGATTCCGTCCTTGAATCCTGCGGCCTCGAACGCCGGCTGCCAATCCGCGATTGCCTTGCGGATCCATGGCTTCCACTGCTCGGGAGTCGCAGGGTCCACGTAATAGACGATGGGCTTCTTCGGATAGCAGAGATTGCCGTCCCGGCGGTCCGAGCACTCCAGTCGCCACCTCGTGACGAACACGTGCGTTGCGGCGCGCTGTTCGTTCGTGCCGAAATCGACGGTGCGGTTCGAGAAGAACCCGATCCGCTCGTCCGCCTTGCGCGTGCGCATCGGCTGTTCCGGCAGGCGCACGAGACTCCAGTGCGCCACGACGCTTTCCGCAAGCTGCGGGCCACCGCCCGCGGCTGCCGGAGCCGCGCCGCCACGCCCGCCGGCCGGAGCGGGAACGCCGGTTTGCGTCGCTTCGATCTCGACGTTGTCGGGGAACGCGCTCACATGCTCGATGTACGAGCGCGTGGCGTCGATGGTGCCGCGAATCGCGGCGATTTCGGGGATCGCGGTGGTGAAGAGCCGGGTGACGTCGATGACCGCCGAGCTGTCGGGGCCGTACGCGTCGATATTGAAGACGGCGATGACCGGTCCGTTGTTCGCGCCCTGCACGGCCTTATAGACCGAGAGCGAACTGTCCGCCGTGATCGCGAACGAGACCGACCGGAGAATGATACGGTTGCCGACGCGTTCCCAGTGCAGGGCGCGCTCGCCGAACTGGTCGCCGGCGTAATCGCCGAATCCGCCACCGGTGGGCGTCGGATTCGACGTCGCCGCACGCGCGAACCGGCCGACGATCAGCATATCCTTGTTGAGCTCACGGGTCGGAATCTCGAAATACGTGCGGTCGTTGAGCTGGTGCACGGCGAAAAGACCGCGGCGTGTCTTGGCCTCAGCTGTGATGACGCGATTGTACGGTCGCGGACGCGCGGGAGCCGGACCTCCGCCCGGCGCAGCCGTCGAATCGCCGGTAGCGCCGCCTCGTCCGCCGCCCTGAGGAGCGCCGGGAGCGGGCTGCGCGGGAGCCGGCGCGGCGGTCGGGGCTGGAGTGGGAGCGGGAGACACCGCGGCGGGAGCCGGTGCATGGGTGCAGCTGGCGACGAGTGCCGCGGCAACGAGAAAGCCGATTCGACGTGGCATATGCTGGAAAGAGGGGAGGCAGTGAATGTGCGGTATGGTTCCTCTACGCGGGAGCCGAGGCCAGCGTTAAGAATGGGGTGATGCGGAGCCTGCGGCATAGTAAGGTTGATGAATGCCAGAACTCTCGATCGACCCCAAGTCCACGGCGCTGGTCCTGATCGACCTCCAGAACGGGATCACGCGCAACTCGACGGCGCCGCACGCCTCCGGCGACGTCGTGTCCAGGGCGGTCCGGCTCGCGGACGCATTCCGCTCACGCGGCTCGACCGTGGTGCTCGTTCGGGTCGCGTACGCGGCCGATGGCAGCGACCGGCTGAAGATGCTCACCGACGCCCATCCACCCGCCCCGACTCCGTCGGCCGACTGGTCCGACCTCGTGCCCGAGCTCGGGCCAGGGAAGGGCGACATCGTGGTCACGAAGCGGCAGTGGGGTGCGTTTTATGGAACCGACCTGGAACTCCACCTGCGCCGGCGCGGCATCAAGACGATCGTGATCGGAGGCATCTCGACGAATTTCGGCGTGGAATCCACCGCGCGGGATGCCTACGAGCGGGCCTACGCGCTGGTTTTCGTCGAGGACGCGACATCGGCCATGAATGCCGAAGGGCACGTGTTCGCGATGACGAACATCTTTCCGCGGCTCGGACTCGTGCGCTCGACGAACGAAGTGCTCGCGGCGCTAGGCTAGGGCAAGGAACGGCTGTGGCGCCCGCGAGTACGAAAGAGGCGTCCCGGGATGTGGACGCAAAGGGAGCCGGACGACTAAACTCATGCGGATGAATGGAATAGCCATTTCACACCCACGCCAGCGGGTGTTCTTCTTGACCGGCTTGGTCGCTATCGCGGTGTTCGCGGGCGCTGCGGTTCCCGCGCGCGCTTCCACCGGTCGCCTGTACCCGGGTTCGGCGGCACCGGACACCATCCGGGGCATCGTATTCGACAGCCTGCTGCACCAACCGATCCCGGACGCTACGGTGCAGGCGGATGAGGGCGCGGTATCGACGATGACCGACAGGGAAGGGCGTTTCACGCTGATCGCGCCGGAAACGATTCGTCGCGTGACGGTGTTTCACGACTTTCTGGATCGCTCCGGGCTGGGAAGTCTTCAGGCCGCGGTCACGGAGAAGACGTCGCATTCGATGATGGTGCTTTCGACGCCATCGCTCGCCACGATCTGGGCGCGGCTCTGTCCCGGCCGGACGCTCGAGAAGGGGCGCAGCGGGATCGTGTTCGGGTCGGTGCGCGCGGCGGACGCGCGAACGCGCCTGTCCGGAGCGCAGGTGCGCGTGAGCTGGGACTTCAACGCGCCGGGAACCATCGGCGCAGCATCGCGCATGTCCGACACGAGGACCGATTCGACCGGCACGTACTTTGCCTGCGGTGCGCCGCCGAACAACAACGTGTACGTGTTCGGATATTCCTCGATGCTACGTTCGGGCGCCGTCACCGTCCCGGGCGACACGTTGCCGCTGCGGCGGGTTGATCTCGTGCTCGGCGAGTTCGGGAAGAGTGCCACCGTCCGCGGTGTCGTGCGCGATCCGCGCAAGGTGCCGCTCGCGGGCGCGAGCATCGACGTGGATGGAGTCGACGCGACGACCAGGACGGACGCCAACGGACGGTTTACGCTGGCCAACGTTCCGACGGGATCGCGCACCCTCGCTGTCCGGTCGCTCGGGTTCGCGCCGCTCTTTCAGCCGATCGCCGTCCTTGAGAAGCAAACCGACGAAATCCAGGTCGACATGCTGGCGGTCTCATTGCCCGGCGTGAACATCACGGGCAGGCAGAACGTGTCTTCGCTGCAGATCGACTTCGAGCAGCGCAAGCGCGAAGGATTCGGCACGTTCAAGGATTCGACGGAGATCGTGAGGCACACGTCGATCCGTTCGATCTTCCAGGGGATCCCGTCGCTGGTCATCACTGGCGGCAACTCGACGGCTTTCTATCTGTATACGCCGGGTCAGTCGATCTCCACCACCAACGCGGCCGGCGGCTGCCCCGCCAACATCTACGTCGACGGGAAGCCATCCGACACCAGCGTGCTCATCTCGCTCTCGAAAGAGCAGATCGCCGCGATCGAGGTGTACATCCGGCAGGAGTTCGCACCGGCGAAATATCTCCTGCTCTCGAACAACTGCGGGGTCGTCCTCGTCTGGACCAAGCTGGAGTTCAAGAAGCGGTAGCGCGCCGCGGTTTCCGCTACTCCACGCGCTGCTGGCGCAGTCCCAGGTTGATGATTCGCTGCAGCAGCTCCGGATACGTGACTCCGCCGGCCTTCGCAGCCGACGCGAATTCCTCGCGTTCGGCGATCTCGGGATTCGGGTTGGCTTCCAGGAAATAGAATTGTCCGTCGCTCCCGAGGCGGAAATCGATGCGCGCGTAGCCGCTCAGCTCCAGAATCTTGTAGATGCGCTTGCTTACGTGGACGAGGAACGCTTTCTGCTCCGGCGTGAGCTCGGCAGCGCGGATATCGATGCCGTGGCGCGCCTGATACTCGATGTCGTGCTTGACCTTGGCGGTCGCGATGAGGGGTGCGTTGTCGGCGAGCTTCTCGGCGACCAGCTCCCACGCGGGGAACGCGACCAGCCGCTCGTTTCCCATCACGCTCACGTACAACTCGCGCCCCTCGATGAATTGCTCCGCGATGGCGTCGGTGCCGACCCGCTCGTGGATGAAGCGCACGCGTTCGGCGAGCTTTTCGTCCGAATCGACGACCGACGCCTGTGCGATGCCCACCGACGCGTGCTCGATGAGCGACTTCACGATGAGCGGAAAGGCCAGGCGCGGCGGACGCTTCACCTTCCGCCCCATCGGGAACACCGCGAACTCGGGAACGCGAATACGGTGATAGAGCAGGAGCTTCTTCGAGAGCGCCTTGCCTCGCGAGATGATCATGCCGCGCGGATTGCATCCCGTGTAAGGAACCTTCAGCAGCTCGAGGAGGCTCACGACGTTCTGGTCGAAGAGCACTTCGCCGTGGAACTCCTCCAGAAGATTGAACACGATGTGCGGTTTCCATTCCTCGACGGCGTCACGGATCGGGAGCAGTTCGTACTGCACGCCGAGCACACGCACCTCGTGACCGATCGCGCGAAGGTGGCTGACGACGTCGTACTCCGTCTTCCAGACGTTGATCTCCTCTTCGGTGTGCCCGTCGAGCGTGTCGGGCGGCACGAGCTGCGGATGCATCAGCGCGAGAATTCGCAGGCGCTTCATACGGCGATCCAGTCGCGGCGTCCGTGCTGCGCGATGAACTCCATCGTCCGCGCGGTGAGGAGCACCATGAAGTCGGTGAGCAACTGCCGTTCGCGGCCGCCGACGCGAAGTTTGAGCTCGCGGCAGCGGCCGATCATGTCGCCCAGCACCGTGTCGAGCGTGAACTGGTACTCACCGGTCCATTTCGATACGACGCGACGCACGTCGGTTCGGTGGCGGCGCAGGAAACTCGCAGCGGACTCGTGCGAGCGGTGGCGCGGAGCGTGCGAGAAAAGGCGAAGCAGGTCTTCATCGTATGTGTCAGGGTACTCCACGGAGTAGAGCGCACGCCGGTAGGTGTAATGCTCGAAGAGCGTGCGCGACACGGTCCGCAGCGGATCCACACGTCGCTTGCTGCGCACGACGGGCACGGTGCCGGCGAGCTCCTTCATGAGGCGGTCGACATAGTGCAGCTTCCTGAGCGCGGGCCAGCCCGCATAGCGCCGGCGCCAATCCGAGCGGGGCCTGAGCCACACGGCGAACGTCTCCGCGAAATCCTCGTCGGGATGGCTTTGCGCGTACCAACGGCGCAGGTGCTGCACGTATCTCTTGCTCGCGGGGTTCGGTCGGTAGGACTCGGGATACTTCGTCGAGGACTTTCCGAACAGTTTCTGCCACTCGCGGCGGCGGTTGAGCTGGTAGCCGTGTTGCACCGCATGCCCGCACTCGTGTCGCATGATCTGCATGCACTCGGCATGCGTGCCGCCCTCGACCTCGAGCAGCTCGCGTCTCTCAAGCCGCATGAGGCGCGGGTGCGTGAGATAGAACGGCACGGCGAAGCCGGGCACGTTGCCGGGCGAGAACCACTCGTCGGACAGCCAGACGTGCGGGCGGAGCCGGATGTGCTTCTCCTCGAGCTCCGCGTAGAGTTCCGCGACGCAGTCCTCGAGCCAAGTGCCGTCGATGGTGACGCCGAGATCGCGCAGCCGGAGCTGCATGAGTCGTTCGGCGGACCAGCTGGACCAGGGAAGGCGGCGAAAGCGCGTGGGCGGCATGTTGACGGAGAACGACGGAGGCCGGAGCATGGCGCGCGCACCGCGCGGTGGCAAGGGCAATGCGCCTGGGTCCCCAAGCGGCTACGATTCGGGGTGCCGGAGACCTCTGCAGACCCGTATGCGTCGCTCCGCCTTCCCAACTTCCGGCTTTTCATCATCGGTCTGTTCGCCTTCACGATGGCGATCCAGATCCAGGGAACGGTAGTGGGGTGGCAGATCTACGAGCTCACCCACGACAAGCTCGCGCTTGGCCTGATCGGACTGGCCGAGGCAGTGCCGTTCATCGGGGCTGCGCTGTACGCGGGGCATGTCGCCGACCGGCACGACCGCCGGCGGGTGGTTTTGGCCGCGCTGGCGCTGCTCTTTGCCTGTGCGGTCGCGCTGCTCGTGCTTCCCATGCTGCTCCCGGCCGCCCCGGGCCTGGTCGTTCGCGCGATCTACGGCGTGATCGCCCTGACGGGGCTGTCACGAAGTTTCCTCAATCCCGCCCGGCAGGCGCTCGCCGCGGAGCTCATTCCGCGGTCGCTCTACGGGAACGCCATCACATGGCGCAGCGGCACCTGGCAGCTCGCGTCGGTCATCGGGCCGGCTGTGGGCGGAGTCCTGTACGCCGCGGGCGGGACGACGCTCACGTATGCGGTCGATGCGGGGCTCATGCTTGTCGGCGGTGGCGCGATGGTCCTGATCGCACATCGGTCGCTCATCAAGCGCGAGCACACCGAAGCCATCGCGAAGAGTCTGGCGACCGGAATACGCTTCGTCTTCAACGAACCGATAATTCTGGGCGCGCTCACGCTGGATCTATTCTCGGTGCTGTTCGGGGGCGCGACCGCGCTGCTGCCCGTGTACGCGGTTGAAATCCTGCACGTCGGACCATCCGGCCTTGGCTTGCTGCGTGCCGCGCCGGCCATCGGCGCCGTCGCGATGAGCGCGGCGATCGCATGGATGCCGCCGTTCAGGCGTACTGGGCGCACGCTCTTCCTGGCCGTCGCCACGTTCGGACTGTGCATCATCGTCTTCGGATTCTCGACGAGCATGATTCTCTCGGTCGCCGCGCTGGTGCTGAGCGGCGTGGCCGACATGGTGAGCGTGTTCATCCGCTCCTCGCTCATCCAGCACAGGACGCCCACGCACATGCTTGGGCGTGTATCGAGTGTGAACTCCATTTTCGTCGGCTCGTCGAACGAAATCGGCGCGTTCGAATCGGGCGTGACCGCGAAGCTGTTCGGCACGGTGCCGAGCGTGGTGCTCGGCGGCGTCGCCACGCTCGTGGTAGTGGTCGTCACGGCGTGGCGGCTCCCGGCGCTGCGGAAGCTCGGGCGAATGGAAACGACGACGGTCTCCTGACGGCCCGGGGTATGGCGGAACGCGTGCACCTGCACGCGCGGTTCAGGCGCGCGCGATCAGCGTCCGGACGCTCTCCGCGAGGCGAGCGGCCGTGAGCCCGAACTCCTCGTAGAGCTTCTGGTACGGGGCGGATGCACCGAAGTGATCGATGCCGATGACCATGCCGTCGGTGCCCACCCAGCGGTACCACGACATCGGATGTGCGGCCTCGATCGCCACGCGACGCACGTTCTTCGGAAGAATGCTGTCGCGATACTCCGCTGTCTGCTGCGCGAACAGTTCGTGGCAGGGCATGCTGACGACGCGCACGCCCACACGCTCCGCCGCGAGTAGCTCGCGGGCCTTGAGCGCGATCTCGACCTCGGAACCCGACGCCATGATGACGGCGCGCGGCGGACCGCTTGCGGAATCGACGAGCACGTAGGCGCCACGCGCCACGCCGTCGGCCGCGCCGGATTTCGAGCGATCGATCAAGGGCAATTTCTGCCGGGTGAGCACCAGCGCGATCGGACCAGTGCGATGCTTGATTGCGACCTTCCACGCTTCGGCCGTCTCGTTCGCGTCGGCGGGACGTATCACCAGCAGGTTCGGAATGCAGCGCAGCGCCGAGAGCTGCTCGACCGGCTGGTGCGTGGGGCCATCCTCGCCGAGGCCGATCGAGTCGTGCGTGAAGACGTAGATAGCCTGCTGCTTCATGAGCGCTGCCAGGCGAATCGCCGGGCGCATGTAGTCGGAGAAGACGAGGAACGTGCCGCCGTACGGAATCACGCCGCCGTGGAGCGCCATGCCGTTCATGACGCCGCCCATCGCGTGTTCGCGAATCCCAAAATGGACGTTTCGTCCGCCCGGCGTCTCGGCCGAGACGAACGGTGCGTCCTTCACGGTGGTGAGCGTCGATCCGGCGAGGTCGGCGGATCCGCCGACGAGCTCCGGCACCTTCGGGGCGAAGGCGTTGATCACCGCACCGGACGCCGCGCGACTCGCGACGTTGCCATTGGTCGCGTCGAACACTGGGATGGTGCTCTCCCACCCCGACGGGAGATCGCCGTGCAGGCGGCGCCCGAGTTCCTTCGCGTCATCGGGGAACGCCTTCGCGTACGCGATGAGTTGCCGGCGCCACTCTTCCTGTGAGGTCTCACCGGTTTCGCGCACCTCGCGCCAGTGCGCAAGCGCCGCATCGGGCACGAAGAACGGATCCTGGCTTGGCCAGCCGAGTTCCTTCTTGGCGAGCAGCACCTCGTCCTTGCCGAGTGGTTCGCCGTGCGCCTTCGACGTGTCGACCCTGTTCGGGCTTCCGTATCCGATGTGCGTGCGCGTCACGATGAGCGACGGCCGGTCGGTCTCGGCCTTCGCCAGGTCGATCGCGCGATCGATGGCGTTGAGATCGTTCACGTCGGCGATGTGCTGCACATGCCAGCCGTATGCCTCGAACCGTTCCGCGGCGTCATCGCTGCACGAGATGTCGGTGCCACCGTCGATCGTGATGTGGTTGCTGTCGAAGAACCCGATGAGCTTGCCGAGCTTCTGGTGTCCGGCGAACGAGGCGGCTTCGTGCGAGATCCCTTCCATCAAGTCGCCGTCGCTTGCGATGAACCAGGTATGATGGTCGACGATCGCGTGTCCGGTGCGATTGAACGTCGCGGCGAGATGGCGCTCGGCGAGTGCCATGCCGACCGCGTTGGAAAGTCCCTGTCCGAGCGGGCCCGTTGTGGTCTCCACGCCCGCGGTGTGTCCCACTTCAGGATGGCCGGGCGTCTTGCTTCCCCACTGACGGAACTGCTTGATGTCGTCGAGCGACAGATCGTACCCGCACAGGAAGAGCGTCGAATAAAGCAGCATCGACGCGTGGCCGCAGGAGAGAACGACGCGATCGCGATTGGGCCAGTGCGGATCGGCGGGATTGTGCCGAACGCGGCGGTGGTAGAGCGCGTACGCGAGCGGCGCGAGCGCCATCGGTGTGCCCGGGTGCCCCGACTCCGCCTGCTGCACCGCGTCCATCGAGAGGGTGCGAACGGTGTTGATGGCGAGCAACTGTAATGCGGCGTCGGCGGGTTCGGCCACGTCGGTCTTCCTCAAGGGCGATGGTGCGACAAGTGCTTCGGCGCTAGGAAAGCTAGCCCGGTGTGCCTCCCGCAACCATATTGCCGCTATGAGCCGCCTTACGACGGTTGGGGAGTCCTCCGCGGCGCTGTCCAAGGAACTTTCCGATTTCCTGATCGAGCTTTCGATCGGCCTGCACAAAAACGCGATCTATCCGCCGGGACATCCGCTTCTCGAGGGTGCGACGGCCGGAATTGCGCGGCGCGTCGAATCGCTGCTGCAGGCCCGTTCCTCGCTTTCGCTTGGCGTGGCTCGCCAGCAGCTGGTCATCGAAGGGGTCGCGACGGACGAGAACAATCCCGTCCTGCGGGATCTCGCCCAGCGCCTCCACCGTCACCATCTCGGTGCGATGAAATTCACGCAAGGCGTCACGGCGTCGGAGATTCAGGACGCGCTTGCGACCGTCGCGGTAGACGCGGGTCGTCGCGTGAAGCCGCTCGGACTCGAAGGCCCGGAAATCCTGCAGCAATGGCCGCATGTCCGGCTATTTCCGCTCACGTTCGAGCAGCTGCAGCTCCTCGACGAGGCTCCCGGGGCCGAGGAAGATACGGAGAAGGCCGAGATGCGCGGCGGCGGAAGCCGTGCCGCGCAGCTCTGGATCGGGCTCGCACGCGCCGCGCTCGCCGCTGAAGCGACCGACGAGAAGCTGGATTCCGCCGAGTCGACCGATCCGGTGGTCGTCGCGAAGGCGATCGAGGAACACAAGAAGGATGCGGCGTACGATCAGGTGGTGGTCGGCTACCTGCTGCAGATCGCCGAAGAGCTGAAGGCCAAGGGAGGCAAGGAAGCGGCGGCGCTGCAGAAGCGCATCTCGCGTCTGGTGGGGACGCTGCAGCCGCAGACGCTCGCGCGGCTGCTCGAGATGGGCGGCGACGCTCGGCAGCGCAAGAAGTTCGTGATCGATGCCGCGCAGGGCATGGCGGTGGACGCGGTCGTGGAGCTCGTGCAGGCGGCGGCAAGCACGTCGGGGCAGAACATATCGCACTCGCTCGTGCGCATGCTGTCGAAGCTCGCCGTGCACGCCGACGAAGGAAGCGCGCTGACGCGTACGAACGCCGACGGCGCGCTGCGCGACCAGGTGCAGCAGCTCATCAGCGGCTGGCAGCTCGACGACCCGAACCCCGACGGTTACCGGCTCGCGCTCGAGAAGATGTCGCGCGCGGCACCGGTGTTCCGGCAATCGGACGACGCGCTGCCATGCGAACCCGAGCGGCTGCTGCAGATGGGAATCGAGATCCAGGTCCTCGGCGAGCCGGTGTGGCGGTCCCTCGATGCGCTCGGGACGCACAGCGACCTTGCGCCGCTTCTCGATGTGCTCGACGCGGCGCCCGAGGGTTGGATGCGCGACGCGCTCTGGCGCCACATCGCAACCGCGGACCGGCTGCACCAGCAGCTGGGACGTGAACCCGTGAACCTCACCGTCGTGCAGCGGTTGGTGGCCCAGATGGAGCTGGCCGCCGCCGACCCGTTGCTCGACGCGCTCGAGACCGCCGACGACCGCATGGCCTCCGCGTACGCCGACATGCTGTCGGCGCTCGGCTCCGACGTGGGGCCGCTCGTCGCGTCGCGGATCGCGGGTGCGCGCTGGGGCGTGCAGCGGCTGCTGCTGGTCATCCTCGGCAAGCTCGCCGCGCTCCCCGAGGGATTTGCGCCGCGAGAGTTCGTCCGGCACCCGGACGGAACCGTGCGCCGCGAAGCATTGCGCATGCTGATCAGGCTTCCGGCAACGCGCGCCATGGCGATCGCGGCCGCGCTCGCCGACGTCGACGAGCGCATCGTGCGGCTCGCCCTCGGCGCCGCGACGATGAATTGTCCGGCCGAGGCAGCGAAGATCCTGATGGCGCGCGCGAACGACCCGCTTCTCTCGCCCGATCTGCGCGCGCTTGGCATTCGCGCGCTCTCATCGAATCGCGCTCCCGAAACCATCGCGTTCCTCGTGCGGCGAACGCTCGGGAAGAAACGCCTGCTTCGTGTGCGCTCTCTCGCGACCAAGACTCCCGAAATGCTCGCGTCGCTCGCCGGTATCGTCACGCACTGGCGCGACGACCCGAGCGCGAAGACGGTGCTGGCGCTCGCCGCGGAGAGCACGGATCCGGAAATCGTCGAGATCATGTCGCGCCGCGTCGGGACGCCGTGAGGAAGGCATGAGCGCCGACGCCGCGAGGTTCCTCAATGGGTTTGCGCAGGCCATCTCGACAATGGGGCTTTACGCCGAAGGGCATCCGGCGCGCGAGCGGGTGATCGATACGTCGTTCGGGCTGCTGCGGCGCCTCCAGGAAAAGGATCCGACGCCGCAGTTCTCGTTCCTCGGTCTCGACGTGATCTACGGACAGGTCGCGCTGCGCGAACTGAAGGAGTGGGACTGGGGCCTCAGGCTCGCCGAGGCTGGCGTGCAGCGGCTCGAGTTCGCGGCCGACACCGGACGCGACGAGTACGAAGCGTTTCTCGGAGACGTGCTGGCTCGACTGATCCCGCAGGCAATCGACTCGTCCACGCGCAGCCCGGAGCGCCGCTCCACGATCAAGTTCGGCGCGATCGGCGTGAAGGGCTCCGAGGGCGTGATGCGCCCGGAGGAATTGCTCCCGACGGCGACGATCCAGTATTCGCTCGGCGAAGAGGCCGACACGATTCGCTGGCTTCACGAGGAGGTGCAGATCAGCGGCGAATTGCCGCTGATCGAGGCGGAGAGCGTGGTGCGGTCGCTGTCGGTGGCCATGCACGGCGATCGCGACATCGTCATTCCACTCCTGCAACTGAAGGAATTCGACCAATACACGACGACGCACTCACTGAACGTGAGTGTGCTCGCGATGGCGCTGGCGGAGTTCATCGGACTCGGGCCGAAGGACGTGCGCGGCTTCGGCGTGGCGGGACTGCTGCACGACCTCGGGAAGGTGCGCATTCCGCTCGAGGTGCTGACGAAGCCGGGCAAGCTCACGGACGAGGAATGGACGATCATGCGCCGCCATCCCGGCGACGGAGCGCGGATCATCTATGAGAGCGACCGCCAGCTCGACCTCGCGTCGGCGGTCGCGTACGAGCACCACATCATGATCAACGGCGGCGGATATCCCACGCGCCATTTCCGCCGTGACTGCCACAAGGCGAGCCGGCTCGTGCACATTTGCGACGTATACGACGCGCTGCGCACGCGACGCCCGTATCGCGAGGCGTGGGACTCGGAGCGCGTGCTGGCGAACATCCAATCGGGCGCGGGACCGGACTTCGATCACGAGCTTGCGACGGCGTTCATCCAGATGATGCGCCAGTGGGAGCGTCGCGTGGCCGTGGTGGACGACAAGGAGCCGCTGCCGCACATGACGCCCGATGGACTTTCGCCGCCGAACCTGGCGGAGGTCGTGCTGCCGCCGGAAGAACCCGCGCCCGCCAGTTCATCCGCCGGCGCGCCCGGCGGGTCGACGGAACCCGCGCCGTGAGCCGCCGGCGCGAGTCCGTCCCGATCCGGCGTCCGGCGCCCCAGGGGTTTTCATCGCTCAACGACACGGAGAGCTTGCGCACGCTGGTGCGCAACCTGCGCGAGGGGATCTACATCACGAACGACCGCGGGGAGATTCTCGACGCGAATCCCGCGTTCCTCGAAATGCTCGGCGTCTCGCATATCGACGACCTCGCCTCGTATGGGTTGAGCGACATGATCGTGGATCCCGCGCGGCGCATGCAGGAGCTGGAACTGCTCGACCGCGATGGCGCAGTGCGGGAGTTCGAATTGCAGATCCTGCGCCCCGATGGTGCGATTCGGACGGTGCTCGACACCACATACACCTGCCGGGACCCGGACAGCGGCTTCGTGTTCTACCACGGCATCCTGGTGGACATCTCGTCGCGCAAGGAACAGGAAGACGTGTTGCGCGAGCAGAGCATCCGCGACCCGCTCACCGGCTGCTACAACCGCCGACACCTGACGGACATCGACCGCCGGCTCGCGGGCCCCGAGTCGTCATGGGCGTGCATCTTCATCGATATCGACCACTTCAAGCAGTACAACGACACGCACGGACACCAGATGGGCGATCATATGCTCATTCGCATGAGCCGCTTCCTCATGCGCCAGGTGCGTGCGGAAGAGGCCGTCGTGCGCATCGGCGGCGACGAGTTCCTGATCGTGCTCGAAGGGACGGCTGACGCGCACACGGAAATGGTGGCACGCCGCCTGCAACTGGCGGCGCTGCGCACGGCGCCGGTGCCGTTTTCGCTCGGATGGGCGACGCGCAGGCCGGGCGAATCGTTCCAGCAGACGATGCACCGCGCGGACCAGAACCTGCTGGCCGTTCGAGTCATCGAGCGCACCGCCGAGCGGGGCCGGCTGGACGAGCCGTAAGCCCCCGGCGGCGGCATGTGCAAGTTTTTGGGGGCACCGTCGTCTCCCCGGCAACACTGCCACTGGGAGGTCCCATGTATCCGCCGATACCTGAATGCCCTGATCGTCCTGTTCCTTCCGTTCTGCGCGGCGACACGCTCGCCGCCGTGCATGGGCGCCTTACCGCGGTTCGCGTTCGATGCCCGGAGCCGTGAACGCACTCGCATCCGCGGTGGCGCCCATCACCGCGGGATCGAGTTGCATGATGCGCGACTCCTCGCGGAGTGCGCGAAGGACGGTGTTTCCGGCCGCGAGTGCGCCGAGCACGATGTACAGATAGAAGGTGTAGAACCGCCACCATACCAGTGCGCCGCCGAGCACCGACGGCGTCATCACGCCGCTGAACGCGAACTTGAAGCCGAACTCCACCGCGCCGCCGCCACCGGGTGCCGGCGCCACCGCGCCGCCATAGAGAAACACCAACGGCCAGAGCACGAGCTTCGCGAGAGGCAGCGACGGGTTCATCGCGAGCGCGATGATCGGGAGCACAGCGAGGCGAAGCGACACGTGCAGCATCGAGGCGAAGAATGCGCCGGCCATCGGGGCAATGCGCGCGTGTTTCAGCGCCGCGATGCCCGACCGCAGCGATCGCAGCGCGCGCTGGATCACGCGCCACCGTCCCGCGTGCAGCCCGATCGACCGCGCCCAGCCCGGCGGCGGGCCGTGCGCGTTCCGGTGCGCCAGGAAGTAGCCGAACGCCCCGATCGACAGGACGATCGCGGCGTATCCGCCGATCATCGCCGTCATCAGCGACACCACCTGGCCCGAGCCGTTGAACGCCACGGCGAGAATCGCGCACAGGAGACACAGCGATGTCATCTCGAGAAAGAGTTCGGTGAAGAGTATCAGCAGCGTGCTGGCCGGCGGCACGCCGGCTTCCGCGAGCACGAGAAAACGCGCCGGTTCCGCTCCCGTTCGCGACGGCGTGATGGACGCGCCGAAGTCACCGCCCAGGCATACGCGCAGCGCGGTGTTGAAGCGCAGCGGAATCCGCAACGCCGCGCAACTCCAGTGGATCTTGATCGTTCGCGTCAGGATCTCGGCGAAGACCGCGGCCAGCGCGAGCGCATGCGCGGCGAGCGGAATGGCCGGCGGCGCACCCGACTTGGCCCATCCGGACCAGAGGATGTACCCGGAAATCCCGAGAGTCGCGGCGAACGATACCGCCACGAGCAGCCATCGACGTGCGCTCACCGCGCGCGGGAGTACTCGAGTGACGACATCCGCCGCGCGCCGGGATACGGCCGCGCGTCGCCCTTGATCATCCTCCACAGGATGCGGTTGAACAGCGCCTCGTCCGCCAGGTCCTCGAAGCGCAGGTCGAGCTCCGCGGATTCGCGGGCGTCGCGCGTGCCGGATGGATTGAGCTCGGCGAGGTTCACCGACGGTGTCAGCGCTGCATACGGCCGAACGTCCGGCGCGCCGACGAAGATATCCGTCACCGGACGGCCGAAGTGATCGAACTGCGAGAGCGATCCGAGCCCGAGGACTCGTTCGATCGTGGCAATCACGTCCGTCGTGTTGGTGAACCGGTGATACACGCCCGGACGGTTCCATGCCGAAATCAGCAGCAGCAGCGACCGGTGCGAATCCACATGATCCGATCCATTCTGCGCATCGTCCTCCACGACCACCACAAGCGTGCTTTTCCAGAACGGCGATTTCGAAAGACCCTCGACGATCCGGCCGAGCGCCAGATCGTTGTCCGCCACGTGTGCGCGGGGCGACGGCGCACCGGCTTTTCCACCCGACGTGTGATCGTTCGGAAGCCGGATGATCTGCAGCTTCGGCATCTCCGCGCGCGCCGTGAACGAGGCGAGATCGGCGAGCCAGATGTCCGCCCGCTTCTGGTCGCGAATGTCCAGGTTGAACGGCGGGAAATCGGGGTTCGTATGCGACCGAAGGAACGGTTTGTTGCCGAGGTACCCGCGCGGCACCTGCCCGCGCCCGCCGCCGCCAATCACGAACTCGCCGTAGTTGCGGAACGAGAGACCCGCCCGCTGCGCGAGGTTCCACAGGTACCCGTTGGCGGGCTCCGCGACGTCGTCGTCATCAGCGGGAATGCCGTTGCGATTCTGGCCCTCCCAATCGTACGTGCGGCCGCGCGAAGGCTGCGAATAATTCGACGGCACCGTCTTCTGCGTGTAGTCGGTCGTATACGCCGCCATCGACCAGTTGTGGCCGTCGGGGCTCACCTCGGCGTTCACGAAAAACCGGTCGAACACGCCGAAGCGCTCGGCGAGCGCATGATGATTGGGCGATACCACCCGCGGGAAGAACACGAGCGACGTGTCACCGTCGGCCTGTGGCAGATCACCGAGCACCTGGTCGTATGTGCGATTCTCCTTGATGACGTAAATGATGTGCTCGAACGGCGGCAGCTTCGTGGCTGGCGCGACTTCGCCCCAGAGATTCGCGTGCGCCACGCGGGCGGAAAGCGCGGCGAGATCGGGACCGGCGGCGCGCGCGAGCGGCGAAGTGACGAGCGTCCCCGACGTCTGCCCGAGCGTGTACTGCCGCACGTCGAATCCCGGGTCGGCGCGCGCGCGGCCAGGGCGCTGGCCCTCCCGGTTCGGTCCGGTGCCTCGTCCCTTTCCGGTGAGGGCGAGCAGTGTGTCCCCGCGTGCGATCACCGCCGTGGGATACCATTGCGTCGGCACGCGGCCTGCGATGTGGTCTTCGCCCGTCGCCGTCGCGATGCCTGAGGTGACTGGAGCGAGGTCGATCAGCGCGATCGCGTTGTTGTCGGACTCCGCGACCAGCAGGCGGGTGCCGTCACTCGAGAGTGCGAGCGCACTCGGGGTGCTTCCCTCGCCGGGGCCGTCGGGTGGAGAATCGAAGATCTCCGTGAGCACGCGGCGCTGCTTCGTGTCCACGACGGCGATGCGATCGGTGCTCGCCGAGGAGACGAAGAGGCGCGAATCGTCCGCGCTGAGCAGCATGGCCGACGGATGCCTGCCCACGCGAATCCGCGCTGCGGGGGCGAGCGTGCCGGAGGCCGCGGGCATCAACACCGAGACGGTGCTGCCTCCCCACGCCGAGACGTACACCGTGCCGTCCTTCGCCACCACGACGCCATATGGCCAGCGTTCAGTGGCGAGCCGCTGTACGACGCGCGCGCTCGCGAGATCGATCACCGCGAGCGAATCGGCGAGGTTCTCGGCGACGTAGAGCAGCCGTCCGTCCGGTGACGGCGCGACGCCGCCGGGATACCGCGTGCCGTTCGGTCCGCGTTTCACCGCGAGCACGAGACTGTCCGTGAGCGCCGCGCGGTCGTCACGCCACGCATAGCGATACACCACGTCCTGGTTTCCGCCGGAGGCGTAGAGCGTGCGGCCGTCCGGCGAGAACGCCATGCCGAGGAACGCCGCTGTCTGCACGAGCGTCTGGTCGACGCGGCCGGTCGCGCGATCCACGACTTGCACGCCCTGCTCCCGATAACCGTTCAGCAGTACCAGCACCTTGCGGCCGTCCGGCGAGAGCGTCATCGCGAGCGGCATCGATCCGAGGTCCGTCGACGTGCCGACCGGATCGAGCGTGCGCCCCGTGGGAAGTCGCCGTGGCGAATCGAGGGATGCGGTGCCGGGCGACGATCCGGGGCCGCCACGCTGGCACGCCGAGATCAGCGCGATCGACGCGACAGCGGCTGCGAACGAACGGGACGAGACGTACACGCGAACCTCATGCGAAGAGCGGGTGTGGCGAGCGGTAGAATTCGGTCGCCTAAATGTATGGTCGCGCTCGACGCACAACGACCGTGCGGGCTGCACTTGCGCCGGCCGCAGCGCCGGCGCATCGTCGCTGCGGTGTGGCTGCTGTGTGGTTGCTCGTCGCAGGCTCGCCCCGGCCGGAGGGTCGAACAATCGCCGTCGTCAGAGTGCGTGATGCAGTCGCATCCGATCACGCGGCGGTGCTGCTGCTGAACAACGCCGCCGCACCGCACGTCAACGAGCTCTCGGAGGGCGCATTCGCCTGGATCGTTTCGCACGCCGACTACTTTCGCGTGGCGGAAGACGATTCGGGAGTTGTCGGTTTCGTCATCGCGCTGAAGGCGGGGCTCGAGTACTGGAGCCTGAACTATCGATGGTTCATGGAGCGCGGCGGCGACTTCCTGTACCTCGACCGGATCGTCGTCGCCGAGAGCGCGCGCGGCACGGGAGTCGGACGGGCGCTGTACGACGACATCGACCGATTCGCGAGCGGGACGTGGCCGCGCATCACGCTCGAGGTGAACCTGCTGCCGCCGAATCCCGGATCGCTCGCGTTTCACGAACGCCTGGGATTCAGCAGGGTCGGAGTTCGCGAGGAGGAGGGCGGAGCGAAGGCCGTCGTCCTGATGGAGCGCGCTACCGCTTCTTCTTCGTCACAGGATACAGGTGATCCTGCGTCATGACCCATTCCATCGGCGGGGGATGGATCCGCCATACGGATGCGTACGCCCCATGTTCGACGGTGGAGTCTGCGCGGTCCCTCTTTCTTACGACGGTGTAGGTGCCCGAGTCGGCGACGGTCGAGTCGACGATCTTCAGCTTCGCGGACTGACGGCTGAACTCCTTCACCGATCCGTCCATGCCGAAGCTCTGGTATTCCTTCAGGATCGCCGCCTGGCCGGTGAACTTGCCGTTGGGCGTGGTGAGCTCCGCGGCCGGCGCGTACGCCGCGGCCAGCAGTTTCGGGTCGATCAAGGAGAGCCCCGCGCCGAGCAGCGCGTAGTTGCGGCTCAGCATGCTCCGGGCCGCGTCCGTCGATACGACGGGTTCGACTTCCTTCCTGGCCGTGTCGCTCGCAAGGATCGGCGGCGGAACCCTCACGACCGCTGGTGTGTTCGGATCGGCAGCCTTCGCGCGCGCGTCGGGTTTGCCGCATGCGGTGATGGCGAGACACAGGATGGGAAGAGCCATCCCGCGCCAATGGGCGGATCGCATAGTGACTCGTCTTCGCTGGAGTGACTGAACGGGGTGAGCAACCAAGAAAAATAGCGCGACGATCCACTGTGATGCAGTCCCTAAATCGTTCCCGGCGCTCCGCGGTCCACCGCCATCCCCATGATGTGGTACCCCTTGTCCACGTAGATCGTGGTTCCCGTGATGCCGCTCGCGAGGGACGACGAGAGGAACGCGGCAGCGGTGCCGACTTCGGCGGCCGTCAGCGCCTCGGGAAGCGGCGAGTTCGTGGCGCAATACTCGACCATCGCGTTGATGATGCCGATCGCGCTTGCGGCGCGCGACGCGTACGGACCGGCGCTGATCGTGTTCACGCGCAACCCGTGCCGACGGCCGGCCTCGTACGCCAGCATCCGCGTATCGCTCTCGAGCGCGGCCTTGGCCGACGACATTCCACCGCCGTAACCGGGAACCACGCGCTCGCCCGCCATGTACGACAGCGACAGGAACGACCCCTTCGGACGCATCAGCGGCGCGAGCCGGTGCACCATGCTCACGAGGGAATAGGAGCTGACGCTCAGGGCGGCGAGGTACCCGGCGCGGCTCGTCTCCATCAGCGGCTTCTTCACCTCGGGTCCGTTCGCGAGCGAGTGGATCACGATGTCCAGCGAGGGCGCGCCGAAGTCGGCCGTGAGCCGCTGGACCATGCCGTCGATCGAGAAGTCGCCGAGGCCCTTGTAGCGC
>JADGQS010000148.1 GCA_017881585.1 Gemmatimonadaceae bacterium
GTCTCGTCGTCCGTTTCCATGGGTCAAAGAGAGATCATTGGCGTTCGTGATTCAAGGCCCGGACGATTCGTCGAACTACGGAGGGCCGGCGCGAGTCGCGCCGAGGCGTTTCAGGTGAGCTTGCAGGGATTTCGCGAGCAAAATGTCGTTCGCCTCGACGGCGGCGCCGCGTTCTTCTTCGAGTATCGGGGCAAGGAATGCCGTGGACTCCACCCAGTCGTTCGAGCGTCGCTCGAGCGTGTTGACCGCCCGGTCCGGCTGCTTGAGCGCCCTCCATGCCTTCGCGACGACCAGCGGTGCAAAATACGCGCCGAACTCGTACGGGCCTCGGGCAAGCAGGCTGTCCGTGACGAGGACGGCGTTACGCAGTTGACCCGAATGGGTCGCTTGCAGCAACGCGACATTTGCAGCGAGAAGCGCCAGGTCGGTGGTTTGACGCGGGACGTCAGCCAAGTACGAACGGGCGCGCGCGGTATCTCCGTGCGCGAGGCTCCAGAGGGCGAGTACGGCACGATCCGGCGCGGAGCGCGGCGATTCTGCCCCGACTTGTACACGGCCCCCGCGCTCCAGCCGTAGCGCAGCGGCTCTTCCCGCGACGGTTGCGCCGTGCCAGAACAACGCGTCCAGTACTTGCTCGTGGTCGGCGGAAACCCACGCATAGGACCATTTGCGCCCGGACTCCTCGTCGGCGCGCAGCAACTCGAGCGCGTTGGCCGCGGCAACGGTGTCGCCACGGTTGAGCGACCAGTAATGTCGAAGCGCGATGTCGGCGAAGCGGTCCACGCCGACACGTTCGTGCGCACGCAGCACCTCCATCACGACCGTCACGTCCTCCGGCGCGATGGCGAAGAGTTGCGCACCAGTGGCGATTCTTACCAGCGCAGGGTGCGACAGGTCGCCCAGAGCGATGCTGGTCCTGTCGAGGCCGCGTCGCGATGCATCCTGCGCCTCGATGAACCACCGGGCGTATTCGAATGCGTAGTTCTCCTGCTGGGGCGCCGGCGCCAAGACCCGGTGCGCGCCCGCAATATCGCCATCCAATGCCATGAGCTCTGCAAGGTGCGCGCGCGCTTGATTCAGCGTGGAATCCCGTTGCAGCGCGGATGCGAAGGCGCTGCGTGCACGAGCCTTCCAGTTCGGTTCTCCCAGGCGCTGGCCCTCGTGATAGAGCCGGTCGCCGAGCTCGTACCACGCTTCGGCACGCTCCGGAAGCTCTTCGGTGACGCGCGCCCAGCCGTCGAGCTCGTCGCGAGCGCTCTTGGGCGTTCCCGGCGCGCGAATGAGGGCGTCGAAGAGCAGTCGGTCCCGCTCGACCAGATGGCTGCGAAGCGCGTACGCGCGTGTCAGCCACGGGAAACTTGACCAGTCGGTCACGTGCGAGAAGGCCCCTGCCTCTGCTGCTCCCAGCGCGGCGCTTGCGAACGTCGGCTCGATGTCGAGCGCAGTGCGGAACGCTTTCGCCGCGTCGTCAAGGCGACTCTCGCGGAGAAGTCTGCGGCCGTCCGCGTATGCTCGGAGTGCCTCTGGAGTCTGGGCGCGGAAATCCGAGAGACGCCACGTCGGAACGCCGGTCGCGATCACGCCGATCTCACTGGCCAACTGGTCGACGAGCTTGGTCAGCGAGTCAACCGGGCCCGTGACCTCGGTGGTGGCAAGGACGGCGCCATCCGCGACCCGTTGCACACGAGCGTGAACGCTGAGAAGCGAGTTCGAGCCGACGACGTCGCCCACGATCATCAGCGTGGCGTTGTGAAAGCGCGCCGCGGCCAGGAGTGCGGTCTCCTTCGCGGGCGATATGCGATTCCACTTATCGCCCAGGGTGCGGCGGAGCGCGGACGCGTCGAGCGGCCGCGGCCCCGTTTCACCTTCCAGCCGAAGCGCCAACAGGTCGGCGATGCGCTCGCGAAGCGGCATGAGCGCCGAATCCTCTGGCGCCGTTTCGAAAGGGAAGATGGCGACGGTGCCGCCCGTAGCCACCGCCGCCGGCCGTCGCCGCGCGACGAATAGGACCGACGCGGCAAGCGCTGCAACAGCCGTGATAGCCGCCATGCGTCCCAGTCGCCGACGGCGGCGCGGTGTCGATGGCGAGAACTCTGGATCACGGACCTTGGCTGGCGAAGCTGTGGGCGGGTCCTCGCCGGGCGGGACGAGCACAGCGTCCGTGCTCAGCGCCGCCGAGCGCTGCCGGATTTGTCGCTCGAGCACGATGACACGTGCGGACGGAGCGGTCTCGAGCTCTCGCGCCACCACGCCGGCATGTTCCGCCGCGACGGCGAGGGCGGCGCTCGCGTCGCCGCTGGCATCCAGCGCCTCCATCAGCTCGATGACCGCGTCGGTCTCGAGGGGCGTGAATGCGATGCGACGCCGCAAGGCCGATACGAGGCGGTCGGTGTGGCCTTCGCGACGGGCGCGGTCCGCAAGGCGCCTCAGAGACACGAGAATGGTTTGACGGATTGCGGCGCGTCGTTCGTCCACCCATCGCTCGAACCCGTCACCAGGCACGACGTGCGCGCCGTCGAGGAAATCCCCGGCCGCGAGCGACAACACGTCGTCGTCCCGTCCCTCGCTCGCCGCGTCGAACAGGAGACCGACGTCGCTCGGAAGTGTCTGCTCGTCGAGACGCAGAGATGCTCCTTCGGACACCAGAGCCGATTCACCCAACGCCTGTCTGACGGCGAACACGGACTGGTTGAGCGCGTTCCTCGCCTTCGGCGCGTCGCTTTCCGGCCACAGCAGCGCCATCAGCCGGTCGCGGGACACGCCGTCGGATCTCGCCACGGCGAGGATCGCGAGGAGCCCCAGCAGCCGGGGCCGTTGGTTCAGCTGATGATGCGCCGCGTCCGTCGCCTCGAGCCGGAGGCATCCCAGCAGCCGCAACTGCGAACTGTTACCGGATCTAAGTGGCATCTAATGCTCGCATAACCTCCGCGACCTATCGTGCGTGACCTGCGGACAAGGCTACCGCAGCTGGAACGTCGGCGGAAGAAGCGAGTCGCGCTTCACACGCCAAGTGGCCTAAAAGTGTAGGAAGAGCAGCCTGAACAATGGACATTGACGAACTCAGACAGGACGACTCGCCCGATCGTAGGCGATACCGGCTGGGGATGCTCACGCTCGTGACCGAGGCGTCGGTTCCCGCGACTCGATTCGAGGCGTGGCTGCCGCGCACCGGAGATGCCGGCGACCTCCTTCCCGCCATCGCACTGTGGGTGGGCGGGTCCGAGAAGCGAGAGGCGCATCGTGGAAGCGCGCCTCTCGTCACCGGCGGCGTGGCGCTCTGGCTCGAGGAGAAATCGGACCACGCTTCGCTGTTGTGTCCGGCAGGCCATGCCGAGCTCGACCTGGAAGAGCGCTGGGGGAGTATATCGCCGCGCGACGGCACGAGCGACCTGGGCGCGCTGCTCAGCGCGAGCACGGCGATATTGATGGGTCGGGCCGGAGCGGTGCTCATGGATGCGTCCGCGATCATCGACACGAGCGGCGGTGGCTGGATGATCGTCGGACCGTTCGAGGATCGGTCCAGGCTGGTGCATGCGTTCGTGCGTGATGGTTGCGACTACGTGAGTGACGATCAACTCGTCGTCCGACGCGCGCATCATCAGGCCGGCGTCGTGGTACTCGAGAGTTGGCACCGCCCCACGGCGCACTCGAGCGCGCGACAAGCCGCAGCGGCGCTGCCATTCGGCAAGTGGAGGCCAAGGGCGCAGTTGCGAGGCGTGCTGCTCGCGCGGACGATCTCGTCGCGTACGCCGCTGCCGGCGCGCGCGGTCTCTCGCGGACAGGCGCTCGCGTCGCTGGTCGACGCGTCACCGCACCTCCACAGCGACCCGGTCACGGTGGACGCACTCCGCGAGCTGCTGGCCTCATGTGTGGCGCGGCCTGCGTTCGCCGTGATGTCCGATCGCGAGCGGGGTTATCCGTTGGGCAGCGCCGTGCGGCAGTTGACGGATGCCATCGACGCGATCGTGTGATCGCGATCTGCGCACCGGCCGTGTCGGACAGCGCGGTGGCCGAGACACATCCGGAAATCCGTCATCGGTCGACGATCATCAACGGCACGAGTCGAGATCTGTCGTGCTGGTCGCCGCGTAGATAGACGAACTCTCCGTCGGCGCCGCTCAGCACCAGCTGCCCGCGACGCCGTTCCCGTCCGGCGATCGTCTCATTCACGACGACATCCAGCCACACCGGATACTCGCCCCGCGTATCCGCCTCCGGCAGCGGCGGAAGCGCGACGCGGATCTGCATCGAGAACCCGACGCCGGTCCTCGTCCACGTTGCGCCGGTGACCTTCAGCGTGCCCCATCCCGCGAGCGGCCGGACACGAGCGGACTGCCGGTCCGCCTCGGGCACGAGAATCCACGCCCCGCCATCGTCCACCGTGCGAACGTACAGCTGCACCCCATGTCCGTTGATGTCGGGATGCTCGTTGTCGTACGGATTCGTCGCGGACGCGGGAACGAACACGACTTGGTCCGCGACTACGCTCACGTCGACGACCATCTCGTCGCCGCTCGTACCCACGGTCACGCGCGCGCCCGGGCGCCCGGCCTCTTCCCACGTCTCTTCCGAACGGCGGTAGTTCGGCTCGCCGAGGTCGATCGAGACCGATTTTGATCGTCGCAGGCGAATCGGCCGGCGCGCGGACCGTCGTTCCGCCCACTGCGCTCGCACGATTGCCTCGTCGGGCTCCGTCGGCGGCGGTGCGCTCCATCCCGCCAGTTCGATTCCGCGCTGGACGCAGCCCGCCGTCCGCTCGATCCGCCAGCCCGAGTCAGCCTGCTGGTGCACGTGCCGCTCGCCGCCGAGCGCGATCTCGACGCGTTCGCCGCCGAACTGCACGGATTCGACGCGGGGCGACCAGCTCCACACGCTCCGGATCACGCCGCTGGAGCCGTCACAACGTACGAGAAAGAATGGTCGCGACTCGCTTGCCGGCTGGCCCGGCGCGTCGGCCCTGAACCATCGCGATGCTCCCTCCGCGCACACCCACGCGCGCACGCTTCTTCCATCGCGCGCGCCGCCGAGCTCCACCGCCTGCGCCGCCTCGACCCTCGCCGCGCTCGCATTTCGGACGAACTCGAACCCGTCCTCGAGACCCCCACCACCGTCGAGCCGGATGCCGCTCTCGAGCGCGACTCCGCGCAGCTCGCCATCGAAATGAATCGGCAGGCCGAACTCCACGCGCGAATCCGCGCCCCAGCGAATCTCATCCACGAAATAGCCGGGCATCACGACAACGGCACGCGTGACCCATGCACCCGGAGCCAAGCCGTCGGCCTGCGCGAGCGTCCAGCCGAAGCCATCGCGCTCCTCGTGCGCGAGCAGCGTGCCGTCGACTCGCGCCTGCGAGCGGCCGTCGATCATCGGCGCATTGTGCGCGAGCGTGCTCCGGTACCAGTGCAGCGACGGATCCACGTACGACCCCGTGCCGAGGTCGTCGAGCCAGCGCGTGCCGCCCTGCATGAACAGCACGTTCAGCCGGTCGGGATGCCCGTGACCGCCGCCCGACTGTCCCCAATCGAGCGCGACGTACACGTCGCCGCCTTCGCGCCGGAACACTGAGATCCCCTGGCCCGTGAGATGCGCGGATCGAGGCGCGCGCTTCACGAGCGGCGGGAGCGCCGCCCGGGCATGCAACAGCGATCGCCAGCCGAGGTCTGCGCGCGTAAGCGTGGTGCCTGGAAGATTGCGCTCGATGTCCGCGGTCGAGGTCGCCCGGCCCGTGTCACCCCGAGGCGGCCCCTCCGCGTACAACTCGGCGAGCGCACCGGTCAATCGCTCGTCGTCCGAGCGCGCGAGCCCCAGCTCGCACAGTTCCGCGAACCGCGGCTGGCGCAATGAGATCGCATACTGTGAATCCTTGCGCGACGGCAGCGTGAGGTCGGGAAGCGCGGTCGCGAACGGCGCCGCGAACCCCTTCTCGAATCGCGCCGTCAGCCGCGGATCGATCCCGATCCCCGCCGTCTCGGCGAGCACCACGCAGTACCAGAGCCCCCGATGCGCGAAGAGGTGATAGTTCTCGCCCTCATACCATGTGCCGTCGTCGAGAAGTCCCTCGGCGAGGTGCGTCTCGACTCCCGACGGCGCTCGCACCACGCGCTCGGCCGTCGCTCGATCGCCGAGCAGGAGCGCCGCCGCCATCATCGCCGCGTTGTTCCACACCTGGCGGTTCGACATTCCCTCGTCGTATTGCTCGATCAGCGCCGTGCTCGGTCGAACGATCCGCGCTCGCATCTCGTTTGCGGTGGCGGGATCGCCGGCGGTCTCGAGCAAGTCGGCCGTCACGCACAGCTGGAGCAGCCAGATGGACTCGAGGTACGTGCTGAAGAAGAGCCTCGTCGGTCCGAGCACGTTGTCGCGATT
>JADGQS010000036.1 GCA_017881585.1 Gemmatimonadaceae bacterium
TGTCAGCCATCGCGAGGTCGGCGGCAGAGTTCACGTTGAAGAAGATCTCATCCGGATCGCCCCAAGGCGAGGCGTCCACGCGAACCGTGGTCACCTCACCCTGCCAGCCTCCCGCGCGCAGGTCGCCGGACTCCAGGTGGCGCTCGACCGCGGCGCGGCACGACGCGCGATACCAGGCGCACAGCGGCTCGAATCCCAGCGGCGAGTTGCTGACGGGCACGGCGGCGTCGGCGTCGGCGTTCTCGCCCGCGTCGCGGAGCGCGCGCATGAGGCTGCCGGGCACGAACGGTGAATCCCACGAGAGCACGAGCACCGTGTCACGGGCGTTCGCGAGCGCCGCGTGCACGCCGCCGAGCGCGCCCATGCCGGGCCGAACGTCGGCGACGACGCGCGCGCCCGGAATCCAGTCCGCGGCGGTGGCGTCGTTCGCGACGATGATCAAGTCGTCGCACGATTCGCCGAGCGCGGAGGCGACGCGATCGATGATGCGCACGCCTCCTACGAGTTCCAGACCCTTCGCCACGCCGCCGAACCGCGTCGCGCGCCCGCCGGCGATGATCGCGCCGGTGCAGTGCGACGGGCCGCTCATCCCGAGGAGCGCCAAGTGGCGCTCTCGGAAACGGAGCGCCAGGTCGAGCTCAGCGTGGCGTCCTCGGCAACAGTGACCTGCGTGACAACGGCGCCCGTTCCGATCGCACGCTGCACGTTCTGCGCGATGAGCCGCGCGAGATTCTCGCCCGTCGGGATCTGTTTTCCCTCGGCGAACTCGGCGACGTCCGTGTTGAGATTGTGGCGGTTGAACCGCTCGACGACTTCCACTCGCAGCGCACGATCGAGTTCGCGCAAGTCGACCACCATGCCGGTGGTCTCGTCGACTGGACCGCTGACCGTCACGTCGCACGTGTAGTCGTGACCGTGATACTGCATGCGCGCACAGAGGCCGAAGACCTCCTCGTTCTTCGCGTCGTCCCACTCCGGGCGGCGATACCGGTGCGTCGCGCTGAACGAGACCCGGCGCGTGAGCGACGCGGCGTGCACTAACGGATGCGCCTCAGCGGAAGCTCCTCAGCGACCACGCGATCGTCAGGGCGGTGTTCGCCGTGTACGAGTCGAGCGAGCCCGTCGCACGGATCGCGACCGGGTCGCCCTGCGTGGAGCGATAGAGAGGCGGGTACTTCAGCTGCCACCAGTACTGATTCAGGTCGAAGCGAAGCTCGGAGTTGCGGCCGGTCGCGTAGCGCACGCCGAATCCGTACGAAAACGAGAACTGCGTGCCGAACTTGTAGCCTGAGACATCCGGCTTGTCGCCCGGGGCGCTCACGACGCCGACGCCGAGGTTCACGAGCGGCTGGAGGTGGTGCCAGCTGCGCGGACCGGTGAGCGACAGCGCACCCGACACGTTCGCGCCCACGAGGCCAATGCCCTGCGTCCCGATGTTGCGTGTCGCGGCGCTCTTGGTGTAGTCGAGCACGCTCCGGGTCGTGCTCGCGCCGAACAGCGAGCCGGTCAGGTATACCGGGCCGCCGACCGCGAGATCGTAGCGAACGCCGAAAAACGGCGCGCTCTTCGGGCCGACGCCGACGATGTCCTTGCCCGTCGCGAGCCATCCGGCGAAGACGCCGAAGCGCATGGGGTCGTGCAGGTCGAGGAACGGGCTCTTGTCGGGAAGCGATCCGATCGTCTGCGCGGCGAGCGTGGAGCCGCATGCGAGCAACAGCGCGAGGGCAGGCGACAGTAAGGACTTTTTCACCGGCCCATCTCCGCGAGCCGGAGGTCCTTGCCGGTCATCTCGGCGGGCGTTTCGACGCCGAGCATCGAAAGCACGGTGGGTCCCACATCGCGGAGTGCGCCGCCGGCGCGCAGCTGCGCGTCGTCGCCGACGATCACGAACGGGACGGGGTTGGTCGTGTGGGCCGTGTGCGGCCCGCCGGTCTTTGGATCGATCATCATTTCGCAGTTCCCGTGGTCGGCCGTGATGAGCAGTCGCGTTCCCGTCTTTTCCGCGCTCGCGATCACGCGGGCGAGGCACTGGTCCACGACTTCGCATGCCTTGATCGTCGCGGCGAGGTTGCCGCTGTGTCCCACCATGTCGCCGTTGGCGTAGTTGACGAGCGTAAAATCGTGTGCGCGCGACTCGACGTGCGCGCACAGTACATCCGTGATACCCGCCGCGCTCATTTCCGGCATCAAGTCGTAGGTCGCGACCTTCTGGCTGGGCACGAGGATCCGTTCCTCGCCCGGATACGGCTTCTCGACGCCGCCGTTGAAGAAGTATGTCACATGCGGGTACTTCTCCGTTTCCGCCGTGCGCAGGGTCGTCAGGCCGGCGTCGCACAGCACCTCGGCGACGATCCTGGCCATCGAGAACGGCTCGAACGCGACGGGCAGGCCGAATGTCGCGTCGTACTGGGTCATCGTGGCGACATGCAGGGCCGGGCGCTTGACCACGGGGAAGCCGTCGAAGCTTGCCGATGCAGCCGGCGCAATGGCGCGCACGATCTGCCGCATGCGGTCGGAGCGGTAGTTCCAGCAGATGAGCGCGTCACCATCGCGCATCGGGGCGACGGGCTTGCCGTTGCTCACGATCACCACAGGCTTGATGAACTCGTCCGTCTCGCCACGGGCGTACGCATCACGAATGAACTGCTCGGCGCTGTCGGCCGACGGGCCCGTGCCTTCGACGGCGGCGCGATACCAGAGTTCGATGCGTGGCCAGCGATTGTCACGATCCATGCCGTAGTAGCGGCCGCCCACGCTCGCGATGACCGCGCGACCGGCGATCTTCTGCTCGAGCTGTTCGACATAGCCGAGGGCCGACGTGGGCATCGTGTCGCGGCCGTCGAGCTCGGCATGAATCGCGATCCGGGGCACGCGTTCGCGCGTGGCGAGTTCCACCAGCGCCAGCAGCTGATCCTGGTGCGCGTGCACGCCGCCGTCGCCGACGAGGCCCATCAGGTGCAGGGTGCCGCCATTCTTTTTCGCGACCGCACACGCGGCGCGGAGCACCGGATTGCGAAAGAAGTCGCCGGTGCGAATCGACTCGCTGATGCGCACGAGATCCTGCATCACCACGCGCCCGGCGCCGAGGTTGAGGTGTCCGACCTCGCTGTTTCCCATCTGTCCTTCCGGAAGGCCGACGGCAACGCCCGACGCGTCGAGCAGCGTGCGCTGCGCGCGCGACCAGAGGCGGTTCCACGTCGGCACGTTCGCGAGCGCGACGGCGTTTCCTTCATGCTCGGGGCGGTAGCCCCAGCCATCGAGCACGACGAGCACGACCGGACTTCGTTGATTTGCAGCTCGCGCCATCGTGGCCCGGCGAAGTGTATGAGGGTAGTTTTCGAGTGTGAAAGCTATTCGGACGCAAGCCCAGCTACCAGCGATTCGCCCCGTCTGTTCCACGAGGGCGTTGATCGCAATCGGCGCGATGGTGTCCGCTTGGGCGTCGGCCGGCGCGCAGACGGCGCTCACCGCTGCGGCGGAGGGGCGCAACGCTCCCGGTGGAGCTGCGGTGATGTCGGTTCGGCCGGGAACGAAGGTCGCCGTGGTGTCCACGAGGGAGGCGAACGTGCTCGTCACCATCGACGGTTGGGTGGACGGGTCGCGCCTCACCGGCAAGCTCGACACGTTCCCGGCGTCGGTGGATGCGAAGGCGCCGCTGCGCGTTCGCGCCTCGGCCTCGGGGAGCTCGACGATTCTCGCGGAACTCCATGCGCGGACAGGCGTGCACACCATCGGCAAGTCGGGCACCTGGACGCGCATCAAGCGCAGTGCGTGGATTCCCGCGAGCGCGCTTCCGAAAGCGGTGGCGTCCGTCGCCTCGGCGAAGCCGGCCGCGACGCCCGCGGCGCCCGCGGTATCCCCCGCCTCGCCGGTGCCCGCGGGAGCCATGTCGGTCTCCAAGCCGACCAAGTTGCTCGCGGCTCCGGCTGGAAGCGCGGTCGCGGAGCTGGCGGCGGGGACGGTCGTGCAGATGCTCGCGCACGATCATGGATTCGCAAAGGTTCGAATCGAAGGGTGGGTTCCAGAGCGCGAGCTCTCGCCCGCGGACAGCTCGCTCGGTGCGCAGCTCACCGCCGCCGATCTGCGCGCGGATCCGGAGGGGACGCGCGGAAAGACCGTGCAGTGGGAAGTCGAGATCCTCTCGCTGCAGACGGCGGACCCGCTGCGGCGCGAGCTGGCGCGCGACGAGCCATATCTGCTCGCGAAGGGGCCGGGAGCGGAGAACGCGCTGCTGTACCTGGCCGTCCCGCCGTCGTTGCTGAACCAGGCGAAGGCGCTGCCACCGCTCACGCGCGTGCTGATCACGGCGCGCGTGCGCGCCGGGCACAGCGAGCCGGTGGGGACGCCGATTCTCGATCTCAAGTCGATCTCGAAGCGCTGATCATGCGCGCGCCGCCGACAGACGGGTGGACTCTCGGCCGCGTCATCGTCGTCGGCCTCTTCGCGATCGGCATTGCGGCGCTCCTGATCGTGAATCCGCCCGCGATGCTGCTCGCGACGGCGTTCGGCTCGGGCGCCGGGAAAGGCGAGCCGCGCATCGCCGCGTCGTCGAGCGCATTCGGCGAGAGCGGCCAGGTGCGCCTCCAGGTCCGCATGCCGGGGGAGCTGTTCGATTTCCCGGTCGAGGTCAGCGGATCGAGTGCGCTTCCGACTTATATCTGGGTGAAGGCCGAGGACTCGAGTGCCGTGATCGAGCCGCGAACCCTGACGGGCACGACGGTGAAGGCACCGGTGCTGCCCGGACTGTATCGGCTCGCGCTGATGACGCCGTCGGGCAGGCGCATCGTGGACTCGGTGGTCGTCGGCGTGCTCGTCCCGTTCTCGACGAAATTCGGATCGTCGCTGAACGGCTATCGCATCGGGAATTATCGATGGGAACGTCTCGGCGGTGACGCCTCCCCGCCGCCCGCCGGATTTCTTCAGGTGCTTCCCGAAGACCTCGAGATGCAGGTCAGCGCCCACCTGCGGCTCGGCGATTTCGTCACGCACGACGGCCAGGACGTATGGCCGCGCTACGTCGCGCTGGACCCGCGCATCCTCGACAAGATCGAACTCGTGCTCGCCGATCTCGGCGTGAAGGATTTCGCGATGCCGATGGATGTGTCGTCCGGCTTTCGCACGCCGATGTACAACCGCACGGTGCCCCGGGCCGCCGGCGACAGCCGGCACCAATACGGCGACGCCGCGGACCTCGCGATCGATGTCGATGGGGATGGCCGCGTGACCTTCGCCGATGCCGTCGCCGTTGCCCGCGCGGTAGAGCGCGTCGAGCACCGGCATCCGAATCTCGTGGGCGGGCTTGGCCTGTACGGAAACCGCGGGACGTCTCCGTACGTTCATATAGATGTGAGAGGCAAACCGTCCCGCTGGAGGGGGTAGCGATGAACGATTTCATGAAAGAACGAATCCTGCGCCGGCTCGAGCCGTTGTCGGACGAGCGGCTCTACCAGGTGCTCGACTACATCGAGTTCCTGGAATCGAAATACGCACAGCACGAAGCCGCCGCGCCGAATGTGTTCCAGCGTTTTGCGGAGGGCGTCGAAGACACGATGCGCGCGGGACGGGTCTCGGCCTCGACGGTCGCGGAGACGATGGGGTTGATGAGCAAGGCGATGAATCTGCTGTCGGGTGTTGCCGCAGCGGGGAAGTCGGTGGCGAACGATGTGGTGAACGCGGCGACCTCGAAGCCCGTCGCGCCGCCGGAACCTCCTGCGTCTCCACCAGCGGATCGGTAAGGAGGCGGTTGTCCGGCAGCTATCAACTTGCAGCTGTCTGCTGACAGCGTTCAGTCAGAAACCCAAAGGTTGAATCCTTCGACGGGTTGTCTTACATTCCCTCATGGGACTATCAACTCGACCGAAGTCATCACGGACCGCCCCGGCAACCGCCGGCAGCGGTCCGTCGCGCATCCGCACCGACGCCGCCCTGACGTTCGACGATGTCCTTCTGGTCCCCCGCCAATCGGGGACCCATCCGAAAGACGTCGACATCGTCTCGCGATTCACCCGCGGCATCACGCTCAACGTTCCGCTCGTCGCGGCGGCGATGGATACCGTCACCGAGAGCGAGATGGCGATCGCCATGGCGCGAGCGGGGGGCATCGGCGTGCTGCACAAGAACATGTCGATCGACCGCCAGGCCGCCGAAGTGGACCGGGTGAAGCGATCCGAGAGCGGCATGATCCTGAAACCGTACACCCTGCCGGATTCCGCGACGCTGCGCGAAGCGGCCTCGCTGATGGCAAAGTTCCACATCTCCGGCGTTCCGATCGTGAACGCCGATGATCGACTCATCGGCATCATCACGAATCGGGACCTTCAGTTCGAACGCAGTCTCGACCGGCCGGTGAACGCGGCGATGACCACGAGCGAACGGCTGATCACGGCGCCCGTCGGCACGACGCTCGATGAGGCCGAGCGGATCATGGGGAAGCACCGCATCGAGAAACTCCCCGTGGTGGACAAGGGCGGCCACCTGATCGGCCTGATCACGGTGAAGGACATCCTGAAACGGCGGCAGTATCCGATCGCGGCGAAGGATGAACACGGGCGATTGCTCGTGGCGGCGGCGATCGGCGCGACGGGCGCGTATCTCGATCGCGCGCGCTCTCTCGTCGAGGCCGGAGTGGACGCGCTCGTGGTGGACACCGCGCACGGCCATCACAAGAACGTACTCGACGCGACCGCCGTGGTGCGCGAGGCGTTTCCGAACGTGCAGTTGATCGCGGGGAACATCGCGACGCGCGCGGCGGCGGCGGCGCTCGTCGAGCGCGGCGTGGACGGCGTGAAGGTCGGCGTGGGCCCCGGCTCGATCTGCACGACCCGCATCGTCACCGGCGTGGGCGTGCCGCAGCTGACGGCGGTGATGGATGCGGTCGAGGGCGCGGGCGACGTGCCGGTCATCGCGGACGGCGGAATCAAGTACTCCGGCGACATCGTGAAGGCGATCGCGGCCGGGGCCTGCTCGGTCATGATGGGTTCGATGCTCGCCGGCACGGAGGAAAGCCCGGGCGAATCGCTCCTGCTCGAGGGACGCCGCTTCAAGATGATCCGCGGCATGGGCTCGATGAGCGCGATGCAGGACGGCAGCGCCGACCGCTATTTCCAGGATGGCGAGATGAGCGCCCAGAAGTACGTGCCCGAGGGAATCGAAGGCCGCGTGCCGTACAAGGGACCGGTGAGCGACGTGCTCTACCAGATGGTCGGCGGCCTTCGCTCCGGCATGGGATACGTCGGCTGCGCGAGCATCGAGGAGCTGCGCACCGAATCCGAGTTCGTGCGCATCACGGCGGCCGGCCTCCGCGAATCGCATCCGCACGACGTCACGATCACGCGCGAAGCGCCGAACTACAGCGTTTGACGCCGATCCGGCGTTGAACCGGAGGCGGGTCGGGCGGCCGGGTTCTTCTTGACTCCGCCTTCACCCCGGGCCACGTTATGCGGCTTCAAGCCACACAGGCAGCAAAGCACACTCTGAACGACGCGTTCGGTGTTCCGGGGTGTATCAAGCGCGATAGTCGTGTCCACTGAAGCACACAAAGGGGGTTTGCGTGGCCAGTTTGTTGACGCGGACGAAGTCGATCGATCGCCTCATGCAGGACAGCGATGTGGGCGGCGAGAGCGGCCTCAAGCGGACCCTCGGTTCGTGGTCGCTGATCGGACTGGGGATTGGCGCCATCATCGGCGCGGGCCTCTTCGTTCGCACCGCAGCGGCCATCGCGGAGCGGGCGGGTCCCTCGGTGACGCTCGCCTTCATCGTGGCCGGTTTCGGCTGCGCCTTCGCGGGACTCTGCTACGCCGAGTTCGCGTCGATGATCCCCATCGCGGGCAGCGCGTACACGTATTCCTACACGACGATGGGCGAGCTGGTCGCCTGGATCATCGGGTGGGACCTGGTGCTCGAGTATGCGGTCGGCGCGGCCACCGTGGCCATCGCGTGGAGCCAGTACTTCAACAACCTGCTCGGGATCCTGCACATGAGTCCGGTTCCGTACGAATGGAGCCACTCGCCGCTGCAGTCGATCGCCGGCACAACGACGCACGGCATCATGAACATCCCCGCGGTGTGCATCTTGTTCTTGCTGTCGTTGATCCTCGTTCGCGGCACGCAGGAATCCGCATTCGTGAACGGCATCATCGTCATCACGAAGGTCGCCATCGTGCTGGTGGTGATCGGTCTTGGCTGGGGCTTCATCAACCCGGCCAACCACGTGCCGTTCATCCCCGAGGCAACGACCTATACGACGCCGCTGGGAGTCACGCATGCGTACGGCGGCCTGATGGGCATCCTTGGCGCCGCCGGCGTCGTGTTCTTCGCGTTCATCGGATTCGACGCCGTTTCCACCGCCGCGCAGGAGGCAAAGAATCCAGCGCGTGACATGCCGATCGGAATCCTCGGCTCGCTGGTGATCTGCACCATCCTGTACGTGGTGTTTTCGTATGTGCTCTCGGGCATCGCGACGGTCGCGGACTTCCGCGGCGCCGGTGCCGAGGCCTCGGTGACTTTCGCGATCCAGAAGTACATGACGGGGTACACGTGGCTGGCCAATTTCGTGACCGTCGCCATTCTCGCGGGCTTCTCGTCCGTGATCCTGGTGATGCTCCTCGGCCAGTCGCGCGTGTTCTACTCGATGAGCCGCGACGGCCTGGTGCCGAAGGTCTTCTCGGACACGCACCCGAAGTACCGCACGCCATGGAAGTCGAACATGCTCTTCTTCGTGTTCACTTCGCTTTTTGCCGGATTTCTCCCCGACAGCATCGTGGGCGAGATGACGAGCATCGGAACGCTGTTCGCGTTCATTCTCGTGTGCGCCGGCGTCTGGATCCTTCGCGTGAAGCGGCCGGATCTGCCGCGCGCGTTCAGGGTGCCGGCGGTGCAGCTCGTCTCGATCATGGGCATCATCGTCTGCGGCGCCATGATCTACGGTCTTGGCTGGACCAACTGGGCCCGGCTCGGCGTGTGGCTGCTGATCGGCCTGGTGTTCTACTTCACCTACGGGCAGAAGCACAGCCTTCTGAACAAGGGCTGATCGGCATCACACGAGATCCGATCCAAGTTCCCGATCCGCGGCGAGCCGACATAGAGCGGCTCGCCGCCGAGTTGCGGCCGGGCCAGAAGGTCGCGCTGTCGACGCACATCAATTCCGACGGCGACGGCTGCGGGTCCGAAGCCGCGCTCGCGCGCCTGCTCGGGCAGATGGGGATCACGGCGCACGTCGTGAATCCCACGCCGTGGCCGGCGATGTTCACCTTCCTCCTTGGCGGCGACGTACGCGACCGCTCCGCCGATGGCGTGTCTGCTCTCGGGGGAATCGACCGGCTGATCGTGCTCGATATCAGCGACGTGAAGCGGCTCGGCTCGCTCGCGCCGGCGGTCCGCGCAATGAAGGTGCCGCCGCTGGTGATCGATCATCACCTGCCGGGCGAGGAGCCGCCGGGCACGATCCACGTGACCGACGTGGCCGCGTGCGCCACGGGCGAACTCGTGTACGATTTCGCTGCGACGCTCGGACTGGAAATCACCCCCGCGATCGCGACGGCGCTCTATGTGGCGATTCTCACCGACACGGGCGGGTTCCGGTTCAGCAACACGTCGCCGCGCTGTCATGCGATCGCGGCGCGGCTGCTCTCGTCGGGAGTGGATCCGGAGGAGATGTACCGGCGCATCTACGCCTCGGTGCCGAAGGGACGGATGCGGTTGCTGCGCGATGCGCTCGACTCGCTCGAGGTCGACGACGCGAACGGCCTCGCGTGGATCTCCATCGCCGCGGGTGCGCTGGAGAAATACGAGGTGAGCGGCGAGGACCTGGACGGGATCGCCGAGTATCCGCGATCCGTGAACGGCGTGAAGCTCGCCCTCCTGTTCCGCGACCTCGGGCACGGCAAGGTGAAGATCTCGTTCCGTTCGGTGCGCGGAGTGGACGCGAACGCCCTGGCGAAGCAGTTCGGCGGGGGCGGGCACGCGCGAGCGTCGGGCGCGCTGGTGTCGGGGACGATGGATGAGGTGCGGGGAAAGGTCATCGCGGCGGCGAGGGAGCTGCTGTAAGACCGAAGATGGAAGACCGAGGATGGAAGATGACTCCGCTCTCCTCGGCCTTCCATCTTCGATCTTCCATCTTCCATCTTCGATCTTCCATCTTCGATCTTCCATCGCCTCATTAGCTTTCTGGCATGCCCGCATCATTCAGCGAACGAATCGAGGAAGCCCTCTCGAAGGTCATCAATACGCGCACCCGCTCGGACGTGCTTTCCGCGTCGCAGGTGCGCGACATCGCGACTTCAACCGAAGGCCGCGTCAGGCTCACGCTCCTCCTCGCCGCCGACGATGACGCCACGCTCGCGCGTGACGTGCGCCAGGCGATCGAACGCGTCGAGGGCGTCACCGACGTGCGGGTGGACGTGAAGGACGCCTCCGAGATCTCGCGGCAGGCGGCGCCTTCTTCCGGGGCGCCTGCCGGCGCTGCGCCGAAGCGCGCTCCGCTTCCGATGATGGATCAGAAACCCGAGGCCCCGCGCGTCGCGGCGCCGACACCCATCTTGTATCCGAACCTCGGCAAGGTGATCGCCGTGAGCTCGGGCAAGGGGGGCGTGGGGAAGTCGACGGTGACCGTGAACCTCGCCGTCGCGCTCGCGCAGGCCGGCAAGCGGGTGGGGATCATGGATGCGGACATCTATGGACCCAATATCCCGCGGATGATGGGCGTGAACGCGCCGCCGCCCGTGGTGGATGAAAAGATTCAGCCGCTCGAAGCGTTCGGCGTGAAGCTGATCTCACTCGGCTTCCTGATCGAGCGCGACCAGCCGGCCATCTGGCGCGGCCCGATCGTGATGAAGATCATCACGCAGTTTTTGCGCGACGTGGACTGGGGGCAGCTGGACTACTTGCTGGTCGACATGCCGCCCGGCACCGGCGACGCACAGCTCTCGCTCGTGCAGGCGACCCAGGTCTCCGGGGCGATCATCGTGACGACGCCTCAGGAAGTCGCCGTCGGCGACGCGTTGCGCGGCGCGAAGATGTTCGAGCGCGTGGGCGTGCCGGTGATCGGCGTGGTGGAGAACATGAGCTACTTCGAGTCGCCGGAGACGGGAAAGCCGATCGCGATCTTCGGGACGGGCGGCGGGCGGCGGCTCGCGGACGAGCTGGGAGTGGCGCTGCTCGGGGAGGTGCCGTTGTATCCGCCAGTCCTCGAGGGGGGAGATACGGGACAGCCGATCGTGGTTTCCGATGCGAAGTCATCAGCGGCGCGGAAACTTATCGAAATTGCGGGGAAACTCGCGGCTTTCTAACTGCAGAAGTGAGATGGGAGTGGCGAGGTGAATGAGGGATGCGGAATTTCGACCCGATGCGGAATGCAGAAGAGGAATGCGGGACTGGGGATAAGAGCTGAGACTAGAGTTTGAATGCGGAATGCGGGGCCAAGTCGTGAGTTGCGAGATCTCGCCACTCATCTCTTGGTCCCGCATTCCGCATCCGACTCACATCTCATTTCTTGTCCAAGTCCCCGCATTCCTCTTCTGCATCCTGCATCCGGGAGCATCGGGTCGAAATTCCGCATCCCGCATCCGTCTCTCAATTCACTTCTGCACTCGCGTGAGTGTAAGCCCTCCCATGAACGCGTGCAGGTGCACCCGAACGTGCCGTGACGCGGCATCGTAGTTGGCGGAGTACCATCCATCCCCCTTCTTCACGAACCCGTCCTTCTCAAATCCACCCAGGAACGACCGCTCGTCCACGAACACTCCGTCGTCCGGCGAAACGTTCAGCGTGAGTCCGCCGACGGCGAGCGTCGCGGTGATGTCCACGTCGCGGGCGAGGACGCCTCCGAGGTCGATGGTGAGCGCGCCGGCGCCGACTTCGGCGTTGATGCGCGAGACGCGGGAGTTCGCGACGTCGAGCAGCTTCATCTGCGCCGCGCCCACCTGGAGCGTCATCGTGCGGAGCTGTTCGCGGTTCGGCTGGTCGAATCGGGCGGTCACGTCGGCTGCGCCGCCGCGGAGCGAGAGATCGGTGAGGCGGAGACCGCCGAGCTGGAGGTCCGCCTCCACGGCGCCGAGCTCGATGGAGAGGTCCATCGGCACGCGGCCGCTCAGCTCGGCGTGCATCGATCCCGCGCGGTGCTGGTCATCCGCGCCCGAGAAATGCCTGCCGCGCAGGCGGACGCCGAGCGAGAGCACATGGGTCGCGCTGTCGAATCGCGCGACCGGCTCCGTGCGGTCGGCGTCGTACCGCACGTTCGCGTGATACAGCACCGAGCCGGTCGCGGGCTTCAGGTCGAGCCTTCCTGCCGCGTACTCGACGTGCACCGAGACGGCGATGGTGTCGCGGACTTGCCTGGACGCGTCGACCGTGCGCCAGGTTTGCGCGCCCGCGGGCACGCTGAGCGCGGCCACGACGCCGGCGAGCGACGCGACGAAGGCGGCCAGCCCGAGTCGCGTCATTTCGGAGCGGAGGTCGTGAACGGTGTCGGCCGGCGCGCCGCGGTGATGCCGCTGACGGGAGTCGGCGTGGCCCAGCTCGACGTGTTCATCGCGCGCTGTGCCGCCGGTGCGGCGGCGCGACGGACGCCGCCTCGGGAGACGACGGCGGCGCCGAGCCCCGCGGTGGCGGCGACCCAGGTGACGGCGACGGCGATCATGCGCGCGAGCAGCTCGAGCTTCGGCGACCACGACAGCGCGCCCGCGGCGAACCACGGCAGCATCAGCAGGAGCAGTCCGTACACGAGGCTGCGAAGCGCGGCGGCCCTGCGCACACCCTCTCCGCCTTCGTTTGCGCCCAGCACGAAACGACCGGCAAGCCGCGCGATCGCGAGGTAACCGAGCGTGACGAGGCCCGCGGCCGCGAGCACGTACGCGACCACCGCGAACGGAACGAGGAGCGCGCCGAGGATCGTCAGCACGAGCCCGACGCAGAGCAGCGCGAGGGCGGGCACGAGGGCGAGCTGCGTGGCGATGCCGGCCAGCAGAGACTTGCCGAAGCCGCGCTCGAGCGCGTCGGACACGGCGTCGAGATTCGGGGACGCGAAGATGAGCACGCCGATGCCGATGACGACCAGCACCGCGAGCCATCCGCCCGCGAGGGCGACCGCGTGCATCGTGAGCGACGAACGCGAGCGAACGACCCTCCCCTTCGGCACGTTGACCTGCCGCAAGTCTCCGGTGAGCGACCGCATATCGCCGTCCACGACCCCGCCGTCCAGCACGACCTTCCCGAGGATCGCATACGCGCTGCCGCGAATCTCGCCGCCCTGGTGCACCACGATGTCGCCGTCGTACGAGACGGCGTCACCGTCGATCGTCCCGCGCACGTGCAGCGTGCCGCCGGCGACTGCCACCGGACCGTGGGCGCGACGATTGGCCGCGATGGTGGAATCGCCGAACGCGAAGTTCGATGCAGCTGGAATCCACGCGGAATCGGGGGATTCGCGCAGGGCGGCGAGCGCCTTGGTGAGCGAGTCCGCCGAGATGCGCGCCGCGCCCTGCTGGGCGCCGAGCGCTGTGGCCTGGGCGACGATCGCGAGCAGGGCCACGGCCACCACGCGGAACGTGGCGGTACGCGTGTGCAGGGTGCGCATGACCGCTACTCCCGGCTGCGACGCGAGGACGACGCGAGCGCGTGAAACCCGAATGCTGCGCCGCCGACCGCGACGACCATCACGCCGGCGCCGAGCGCGAGTCCGCGCAGGCCGCTGGAGCGAAGGGCGTCGAGTCCGCCCTGTCCGAAGGCGGTTCCGATCACAGATGCCGCGGTGTCCATGAGCGCGCTTCGTGCGCGGTCGGCGGCGAGGTTGAACGAGTAGAAGGCGACGTCGGCGTGGAGCGCGAGCCACACGCCGCCGGAGGTGAGCGCAAGCGCGACGGCCGACGCCGTGGCCGTCATCAGGGTTCGCATCGGCGCCGACCGCGGAACGAAACGCCGCGCGGTGTCGAGCGCGGCGACGTGCCACGGTTCGACGATCTGCACCTGCGCCATGATCCGGTCCGCGAACCGCGGCGTGGGCGCGAAGTGCGGCAAGTCTTCGAGCACGTCCACGACCTTCCGCGACCGGGCCAGACGGGCCTGGCAGTCCTCGCAGGCATCGACGTGAGCTTGAAGCGGGGCCACGCCAAAGCCGACCTCGCCGTCGAGCAGCAGGTCGATCTCATTCGGGAGCAGGTGGCGGTGGTTCATAAGGTCTCCAGGGACTACGGCGGATGGGACGGTGCGGTTTCAGGGACGGCGGAGGCTGGATGCTAGAGGCTGGATGCTAGAGGCTGGATGCTGGATGCTGGAGAACCGTCTGATCCAGCTTCCAACATCCACCTTCCAGCTTCTGTTTCGGTATCTGTTCGGTCATTGGTCCCTCAGGTGATCCAACGACTCGCGCAGCTGATGGCGCGCGCGATGGATGTAGGTCTTCACCGTGCCGAGCGGCAGGTCGAGCGTCGCGGCGATCTCTTCGTAGCTTCGGCCCTCCACGTGGCGCAGGAGAATGCAGGAGCGGTATTCGGGCCGGAGGCGGGCGATCGCCTTCTCGATGGCCGAGCCGAGCTCCTTCGACTCCATCTCGTCGAGGGCGGACTCGTCGTCGCTGGCGATGTCGAACGAGGTGGCTTCCACCTCGGCGGCGGTGCCGGCATGCGGCGAGCCGCTCATCGAGATCGTCGCGATCTGGCGCCGCCGGAGGTGATCGATGGCGACATTGTTCGCGATCTTGAACAGCCAGCTCGAGAGCTTGAACTCGGGCCTGTACTTGTCGATGTGGTTCAGGACCTTGATGAACGTGTCCTGCGCGAGGTCCTCGGCGGTGGCGCTCTCGTGCACCATGCGGAAGATGAGCGAGAACACCGGGCGCTCGTAGCGGCGCACGAGCTCGCGGAATGCATCCTCGCGCCCTCGCTGGGCGAGCGCCACGACGTCAGCGTCGGGAAGGTTCGAGAGGTCGAGGAGGGCCGCCATGCGCGTGAGCGAAACTTGCCCGCCCTCTCACCAGCGGGCAACTTTCGCATCTCATGACAATGCCAGATTTGGAGGTTCACGACGCGCGCGCGGCCGCCGCGGGCGCCCCAGTGAAGCGCTCCTACGTGCAGCGGATCTTCTCGGAGATCGCGCCACGATACGACTTGCTCAACCGGCTGCTCAGCGGGGGAATCGACCGATCCTGGCGGCGCGCCGCGATCGCGGCGCTCGGCGTGGAGCGGCGGCCCTCCGGGACGTATCTCGATCTCTGCGCCGGCACGCTCGACGTGGGCGCCGCGATCTCGCGGCGGGCGGGCTTTCGCGGTTTCATCGTGGGCGCCGACTTCGCGGAGCCGATGCTGCGCGCGGGACGCGGCAAGGCGCCGGCCGCGGTGCTCACGCCGGTCGTCGCCGATGCGCTCACGCTTCCGCTCGCGGATGAATCGTGCGACGGCGCGATCGTCGCGTTCGGGATTCGCAACGTGATCGATGTCCGTGCGGCGTTCCACGAGATCCTGCGCGTGCTTGCGCCGGGCGGCCGGTTCGTGGTGCTCGAGTTCTCCACGCCGCACTCGGCGCTCGTCAGGTGGACGTACGAGCTGTATTCGCGGCGCGTGCTGCCGCTGGTGGGCGCGCTGATTTCGGGGCACCCGACCGCGTACCGGTACCTGCCCGACAGCATCGCGCAGTTTCCGTCGAGCGACGCGTTGCGGGCCGTGATGAGCGAGGCAGGGTTCGCCAACGTCTCGGCGACGAGCCTCACGTTCGGCGTGGCGGCGATCCACGTCGGGGAGAAACGATGAGCCTCGATTCGCTTTCCGAGTTCATCTCCGCGATCGAGGCGATCGGCGAGCTCGTGCGCATTCGCGAGCCCGTGCGTGTCGAGCTGGAATTGTGCGAGATCGCCGACCGCGTGATGAAGCAGCCCGGTGGCGGCAAGGCGCTGCTGTTCGAGCACCCCGTGCTCGCCGATGGCTCGCGGTCGCCGTATCCGGTGGCGATCAACCTCTTCGGGTCGATGAAGCGGATGGCGCTCTCGCTCGGCGTAGAGGACCTCGACGAGCACGGCGCACGCATCACGAAGCTGCTCGACCTCAAAGTGCCCGAGGGACTGCTCGGCAAGTTCGCGCTGCTGCCGCGACTGATGGAGATCGCGAAGTTTCCGCCGCGTTTGAAAAGCGGAACGCCGGCGTGCCAGGAGGTGGTGTGGCGCGGGGATGAGATCGACCTGAACAAGCTGCCGATCATCACCTGCTGGCCGCAGGACGGCGGGCCGTACATCACGCTGCCGATGGTCATCAGCAAGAATCCGCAGACGAAAGTGCGGAACGTGGGGATGTACCGCGTGCAGCAGCTCTCGAAGAACACGCTCGCGATGCACTGGCAGCGCCACAAGGTGGGCGCCGCGCATTGGCGCGAGATGGCGGAGCGCGGCGAGCGCATGCCGGTGTGCATCGCGATCGGCGCGGATCCGGCCTCGATCTACTCGGCCAGTGCACCGCTGCCGCCGACGGTGGACGAGTTCATCTTTGCGGGATTCCTGCGTGGGGCGCCGGTGCATCTCGCCAAGGCGGTCACGTGCGAGCTCGAGGTGCCGGCCGACGCGGAGTTCGTGCTGGAGGGGTACATCGATCCTGCGGAGCCGCTCGTGACCGAGGGGCCGTTCGGCGATCACACCGGGTTCTACTCGGAGGCGGACTTGTATCCGCTCGTGCATGTGACCGCGGTGACGATGCGGAAGAACCCGGTGTATGCGACGACGATCGTGGGCCGTCCCCCGATGGAGGATTTCTATCTCGGCCACGCGACCGAGCGGATCTTCCTGCCGCTGCTGAAGCTCACGACCCCGGAGATCGTGGACTACCACATGCCGGCGGAGGGGATCTTTCACAACCTCGTGTTCGTGTCGATCAAGAAGGATTATCCCGGCCAGGCGTTCAAGGTGATGAACGCGCTGTGGGGGCAGGGGTTGATGTCGCTCGCGAAGGTGCTCGTGGTGGTGGACGCGTGGGTGAACGTCCGCGATCCACAGGAGGCGTGGTGGGTCGCGCTGAACAACATCGATCCCGAGCGCGACGTGCGTTTCACGATGGGGCCGATGGACGTGCTCGATCATTCGAGCCGCGCATTCACCTACGGCTCGAAGATGGGACTCGATGCGACGAAGAAACTTCCCGAAGAGGGATTCTCGCGCAATTGGCCGCCGCTGATCGAGATGGACCCTCGGACCAAACAGCGGGTCGATTCACTCTGGCCGATGCTTGGCCTGGGTGAGGGGTGACGAGTGAGGAGCGGAGACGTGAGGGATGAGAATGAGTAGCTCTCCGCTGCGGGAGGGACAGACGTTCGCGGGCGGGTCGCGCGTGGTGCGCTACGCGAACTTCGTGAAGCTGCCGCACACGGTGTTCGCGCTGCCGTTCGCGCTCGTGGGCGTGACGCTGGCGTCGTATCACGCCGTGGTCTCGTTTGCCGTGATCGGATGGGTCGTGCTCGCGTTCACCGCCGCGCGTTTTGCCGCGATGGGATTCAACAGGATCGTGGATCGCGCGTACGACGCGAAGAATCCGCGGACGGCCATGCGGGAGATTCCGAGCGGCACGATGAGTGTGCGGGAGGCGAAAGCGCTGGTGATCGCAGCGCTGTTGCTGTTCGAGTTCGCCGCGTGGAAGCTGAACGTTCTTTGCTACGTGCTCTCGCCGTTCGCGCTTTCGTGGGTGCTCTGGTACAGCTTCACCAAGCGTTTCACGCGCTGGTCGCATCTCGTGCTCGGTCTCGGACTCGGCATCGCTCCGGTGGGCGGCTATCTCGCGGTCACTGGTGCGTGGAGCGATCCGTGGTGGATGCTTGTCGCGCTCGCTGCGGCGGTGATGTGCTGGACCGGCGGCTTCGACATCCTCTACGCGCTGCAGGACATCGACTTCGACCGCGCGAACGGATTGCACTCGTTGCCGGCGAAAGTCGGCGCGCAGCGATCGCTCGTGATCGCGCGCGGGCTGCATGTGATGACGGTGGTGCTGCTCGCCCTCGTCGGCTACGCGGCTGGTGAGGGCACGCTCTACAATGTCGGTGTGGGTGTGGCGGCGGGGCTGCTGGTGTTCGAACATTCGCTCGTGCACGCGGACGACGTCTCGCGAGTCGACAAGGCGTTCTTCACCGTGAACATGGCGCTGTCGGGCACGTTCTTCGCGTTCGTGCTCGCGCAGCGGATTTGGCGATGAGCGCCGCGGCGAAGCATCCGCCGATCGTGATGGCGCTCACCGGGGCGTCCGGCGCGCCGTACGGTGTTCGCTTGCTGGAGCAGCTGGCTGCATTGGGGCGCGATGTGTCGCTGATCGTCTCGCCGCACGGTCTCCGGCTGTTGCGCACCGAAACGGAGATCGGCGATGTGGACGGTCTCCGCGTGGCGGTGGGAGCCGCGCGGTGGGACGCACACGTTACGGTCTTCGACGACGCTGATCGTGGCGCCGGCCCCGCGTCTGGTTCCGCGAAGACCGGCGGGATGGTGATCTGCCCGTGTTCGATGGGCACACTCGCGTCGATCGCCGCCGGCACGTCGCGCTCGCTCGTGGAGCGCGCGGCGGACGTGACGCTCAAGGAGCGCCGTCCGCTCGTGCTCGTGCCGCGCGAAACGCCGCTCAGCGCGATCCACCTCGAGAACATGCTGCGCCTCACGCGGGCGGGAGCGGTGATTCTTCCCGCGTCACCTGGTTTCTATCACCGTCCCGCGAGCATCGCCGACCTGGTCGACTTCGTCGTCGCGCGCGTTCTCGATCATCTCGGAGTCGAGAACACGCTGGCGCCGCGGTGGGACGAGGCCGGTGCTGATCGGGCTCATTAGCGACACGCACGGCCTGCTGCGGCCGGAGGTGCACGCCGCGCTCGCGGGCGTCGAGCTGATCCTGCATGCGGGCGACGTCGGTGGCGCCGAGATCATCGACGAACTCTCGCTGATCGCGCCGGTGATGGCCGTGTACGGAAACACCGACGCGCCCTGGGACGGGTCGCTCGTGCCGGCGCTCGACCTCACGCTCGGCGGGCTGCGTGTGCACGTGAGTCACGGGCACGAGGTGGGGACGGTCACCCCTGCAACCCTCGCGAAGGCATACGACGCGGACGTGATCGTGTACGGGCACACGCACATTCAGAAGATTTCGCGCGTGGGCGGACGGTTGGTCGTGAATCCCGGAGCCGCGGGACCACGGCGGTTCAACCTCGAGCCGTCCGTTGGGCGCTTGACCATCTCGGGCGGCGCGAGCGAAGTTGAGATCGTGCCGATCGGGCGGGCGACCGGCACTCGCCCATTTTGAGACAGCGCGCTCACTGCGGGGGTCGTGTCAAAAATGTCGTTCAAGGACTTCGTAATCGGCGTACGTTCTCTTCGCAGGAATCCTGCGTTCACGGTCACGTCCGTCCTGACCCTCGCGCTCGGGATCGGCGCCAGCAGCGCGATCTTCAGCGTCACCAACGCCGTGCTGCTGCGGCCGCTCCCGTACGCGAGCCCGAAGCGGCTGCTCGTGATCACGAGCGACTTCCTCAAGCGGGACGCGCGCGACATTCCGGTAGTACCCGGAGACCTGAAGGACCTGCGCGCGAATACGGCGCACCTTGCGGGGATCGCCGGCGTGTCCACCACGCGGCAGGCGCTCACCGGAGACGACGGAAAGCCGGAGCAGGTGACCGTCGCCAACGTCACCACGAACCTCTTCTCGCTGCTTGGCGTGCGGGTCGTGGAAGGGCGTGACTTCGTAGACGAGGACGGCACACCGTCGGCGGGTGCGGCCGCGCCCGGCGCCGAGGAGTCGCCGTTAGCTCCGTCGATCGTCATCCTCAGCCACGAACTCTGGCTGCGACGATTCGGCGGTGACAAGGGCGTCCTGAACCGCACCGTGAACCTGGGAGGAGGACGGGCGCTCGTCGTCGGCGTCGCGGCGCCGGGTTTCGAGCTGCTGTTCGCGCCGTCCCACAGCGTGGAGCGGACGCCCGACATGTACGTCGCGCTGCGTGTCGATTGGGACAACGCATCGCGGGTCGATGGAATCCTCAGTCTGATCGGTCGCCTGCGCGACGATGCGACGCCATTGCAGGCGCAGTCCGACGTGGATGCCGTCGCCTCGGACCTGCGCGGACGGTTCCCGGTCAAGGAGACGGCGGGAATGCATTTCCGCGTCGAACCGATGGCGGACGATCTGGTGAAGGACGTGAGGCCCGCGCTCGTCGCGCTGATGTGGTCGGGCATTTTCGTGCTTCTCATCGCCTGCGCCAACGTCGCCAGCCTCCTGCTCGTGCGCGCGTCGCAGCGGGAGAGCGAACAGGCCGTGCGCGCCGCGCTCGGCGGCAGCAGCCTCATGCTCGCGCGCCAGGCGCTTGCGGAATCGCTCTTGCTCTCGGCAGTCGGTGCGCTTGCGGGGCTCGCGCTGGCGGCGCTCGGCATACGCGTGATGGAACTCGTCGCGCCTGAGGGACTTCCGCGCTTCGACACGGTATCGATCGACTCGACGGTCGTCGGCTTCACGCTGTTGCTCATGATCGTCGTGACCTGCGTTCTCGGCCTGCTTCCGGCGTTGCGCGCCTCGCGTCCCGACCTGATGTCGGTGCTCCGACCGGGCGGCCGGGTCGGCACCCGGTCGGCCGGCAAGGCGCTGCGGCAGGGCGTGGTGATTGCCGAGGTGGCGCTGGCGTACGCGTTGCTCGTGGGATGCGGCCTGATGGTCCGCAGCTACATCACGCTCACCCACGCGAACGCCGGGTACGATCCGAGCGGCCTGCTCACCTTCAGCATCCGGAACGGGCGACTGAAGACGCCGCCGGAGAAGGCCGCGTTCAGCCGGGCGGTGCATGACCGGCTTGCGGCGATCCCCGGGGTCCAGGCGGTCACCGCGGCGTATCCGTTTCCTCTCGACGGAAACAGCGCGAACCTCCGATGGGGCACGGATGCGGCCGCCGCCGACCCGGGCAAGTTCCAGCAGGGAAGCGCGCGCTTCGTCCTTCCGGGCTATTTCGAGACGATGCGCACGCCGGTGATTTCCGGGAGGACGTTTTCCGACGCGGACAACGTCCCCGGCGCCAAGGTCGTCGTGATCGACCGGCTGCTCGCGGCGAAGGCATTCCCCAACCAGCCGGCGGTGGGAAAGGTCCTGCTGTCGCGGTTTCGTACGAAGGAGCCCGAGTCGTTCGACGTGATCGGCGTCGTCGAGCATCAGCGCCACGAGACGCTGGGGCACGACGGTCGCGAGACGCTCTACTTTTCCGACGGCATGATCGGCTACGGCTTTGCCACGCGCTGGGCGGTGCGAACGGCGGGCGATCCGGCGAGTTTCGCGATGCAGGTGCGCGCGGCCGTTGCGGCGATCGATCCGATGGTGCCGGTGGCCGAGCTCAAACCGATGAGTGACTACGTGCGGCGTGCGCAGGCGCGGACGCGATTCGCGCTCGTCTGCATCAGTGTGTTCGCGGCGATCGCGGCGGTGCTCGCGGTCGTGGGACTCTACGGCACGCTCGCGATCGTCGTTCGGCAGCGCACCACCGAGATCGGCGTGCGGATGGCCTTCGGCGCCTCGCGCGAGCGGATATTCAGGCTCGTCATCGGCCGCGGCCTCGTGTTGAGCGGAGCGGGAATCGCGATCGGGCTGGGTATCGCGCTCTCGCTCACACGCGTGATGCGCTCCCTGCTGGTGGGGGTGGAGGCCACGGATCCGCTCACGTTCGTGGTCATCTCCCTCGTATTCAGCGGTATCGCCGCGATCGCATGCTGGATTCCCGCCCGTCGCGCGGCGGCGCTCGAACCCGCGGGCGCGCTGCGCGACGAGTAGGGGCGTCCAGTGGAAACGCTTCATGATGGTGTGGCTGCGCCCCGGACGCCGTTGCCGGCACGCACTTGTGAGGTATGTGCGTCTGCCGGTTCCGCCATTCGGGGCGGTGATCAGCAAATCCATCGCAAAACGTTCTCTTGGTCAGGCGGATCGCAGCCGCGGAAACTGAGCGGCGGCGACAGTACGGTCCAGCTCCGCGGGGAATTTCCGGAACCAGCTCGACAGCAGCATGAGCTCGTCCACTTCATGCGCCGGAACCGTCGCGCTTTTGAGCTCTTTGGGCGCGAAAATCCCGGCGGCGCGCACGGCGAGCACACTCCGCTCCTCCGGTGATTGCGGCGCCGGCAGCTCCGCGCGAATGCGGCCGCGACGGATCAGGTACGAGCGATCGTCACCGCCATGCCCCGGCACCGTGTACACGAACGACAGCGATTCCACCGCGAAACGCAGGCGTTCGAACTG
>JADGQS010000037.1 GCA_017881585.1 Gemmatimonadaceae bacterium
GCTCGCTTCAGTGGGGATGCACTGCTGGGTGGGTGACGAGCTGCGTGAATCGACCGCTGAGTTGGAGCGCGGACAGCAGAGTTGAGTGGCGAGATGAATGCGCGATGCGGGAGAAGGGGGGAGTGGTGAGATTCGACCCGATGCGGAATGCGGAAGAGGAATCCGGATCGCGGGGTGACTTGACATAAGTGCAGGGAGGGATGTTCTTTCATCCGGATATACGGATGAAACACAACCCCATCTTCGATCGCCTCACCGCCCTCGCCGATCCCATTCGCGCGAGGCTTTTGCTTGTGCTGGAGCGCCACGAGCTCACGGTGAGCGAACTGCGATCGGCCCTGCAGCTGCCGCAATCCACCGTGAGCCGTCACCTGCGCGCGCTCGCGGATGCCGGCTGGGTCGCGTCGCGCGAAGACGGCACCAGCAATCGCTACCGCATGGTCGCGCGCGAGCTCGACGCCAGCGCCCGCCGTCTCTGGCAATCCGTGCGCGAGGAAGTCGGCGCGATGGCGACCGCGGCGCGCGACGCCGAGCGCGTGCGCAGTGTGATGGCCGCGCGATACTCCACCTCGCAGCAGTTCTTCGCCTCCAGTGCGGCGCAGTGGGACAAGCTCCGCGCCGAGCTCTTCGGCTCGCGCACCGAACTCTTCGCACTCCTCGGCCTGCTCGACCCGCGCTGGACCGTCGGCGACCTCGGCTGCGGAACCGGCCAGCTCGCGGAAGCGATGGCGCCGTTCGTGAAGCGGGTGGTCGCTGTCGATGAGTCGCCGGCGATGTTGCGTGCCTCTCGCGCCCGCCTCGCCTCCCGACCGAACGTCGAAGTGCGCGAGGGAACGCTCGAATCGCTTCCGATCGAATCCGGCGAACTCGACGTGGCGATACTCTCGCTGGTGCTGCACTACGTCACCGAGCCGGCGCTCGCGCTCGCCGGCATCCATCGCGCGCTCAGGAAGGACGCACGCGTGCTGATCGTGGACATGATGCCGCACGACCGCGCCGAATACCGGCAGACGATGGGTCACGTCTGGCTCGGCTTCGGTGAAGAACAGCTCACGCGCTGGAGCGAGGAAGCCGGCTTCGAATCTTGCCGCTTCGCGTCGCTGCCCGCGCCCGCACACTCGAAGGGACCGACGCTCTTTTCCGCCGTGCTGCACAAACAGTAGTCCAACACCAACCGCCGACAATCGTCCGATGGCCACACTCGCCGCCGCACCACATCCGTTCGACACTGCCCGCACCGCCGGACGCGAATCGTTCAAGGTGAAGGATCTCTCGCTCGCCGAATTCGGCCGGAAGGAGATTCGCCTCGCCGAATACGAGATGCCGGGACTCATGGCCCTGCGCGCCGAGTACAAGGGGAAGAAACCCCTCGCCGGCGCGAAGATCATGGGCTCGCTGCACATGACGGTGCAGACCGCGGTGCTCATCGAGACGCTCGTTGAACTCGGCGCCGACGTCCGCTGGGTGAGCTGCAACATCTTCTCGACGCAGGACCACGCGGCCGCTGCGGTGGCGGTCGGCAAGGCCGGAACCGTGGCGCATCCACGCGGCACGCCGGTGTTCGCGTGGAAGGGCGAGTCGCTCGAGGAATACTGGTGGTGCACCGACCAGGCGCTGATGTGGCCCGACGGCACCGGCCCGAATCTCCTGCTCGATGATGGCGGCGACGCGACGCTGCTCGTGCATCGCGGCGTCGAATTCGAAAAAGCGAAACGCGTTCCCGCGCACAATCCGGTGAGCGACAGCGAGGAGTACGGCGTGATCCTCGATCTGCTGCGCACGGAACTCGCGGCGCACCCGCAACGGTGGACGACTGTCGCCGCCGGCCTCCGGGGAGTGTCCGAGGAGACCACGACGGGTGTGCACCGCCTCTACGAGATGATGCAGGCGGGCACGCTGCTGTTCCCCGCGATCAACGTGAACGACTCGGTCACGAAATCGAAGTTCGACAATTTGTATGGCTGCCGGCACTCGCTCACCGACGGAATCCTCCGCGCGAGCGACGTGATGCTCGCCGGCAAGGTCGCGGTGGTGATGGGCTACGGAGACGTGGGGAAGGGATGTGCGCAGGCGTTCGAGGGACAGGGCGCACGCGTGATCATCACGGAGATCGATCCGATTTGCGCGCTGCAGGCCGCGATGGAGGGGTATCAGGTCACGACGCTCGAGAGCGTCGTCACGACGGCCGACATCTTCATCACCGCGACGGGAAACAAGGGGATCATCAACGTCGCAGACATGGCGCGGATGAAGGACAAGGCGATCGTCGGCAACATCGGGCATTTCGACAACGAAATCGACATGGCCGGCCTGAAGTCCTATCCCGGAATCGAGCGCATCAACATCAAGCCGCAGTACGACGAGTGGGTCTTTCCCGACGGGCACAGTGTGCTTATTCTCGCCGAGGGGCGCCTGCTCAACCTCGGCTGCGCGACGGGACACCCGAGCTTCGTGATGTCGGCATCATTCACGAACCAGGTGATGGCGCAGATCGAGCTGCACACGAACAACGCGTCGTACGAGAAGAAAGTGTACACGCTGCCGAAGCGGCTCGACGAGAAGGTCGCGCGGCTGCACTTGGATAAGCTTGGGGTCAAGCTGACGAAGCTTTCCGCCGATCAGGCGGCGTACATCGGGGTGCCGTTGGACGGGCCGTACAAATCCGAGCACTACAGGTACTAACTGCTAGAGCGAGTAATCGGTTGTTGGTCATTGGTCGTTGGTGATTGGCTGCACCGCCGATCACCAAGTACCAATGACCAATGACGGATTACTCGATGTTGTCCGTTGCTACGGCCTGAGCCACACCACCGCGTAAAACACTCCCGCCGTGAACGATCCCGGCGTCTGAACTCGCCGGCACCCGGCCGACCGCAGGTATCGCTGCGCCGAGCCCGACATCTCCGTACCGGGCGGATAGAGCTCGACGAATTCGACTTCTTCAGTCCGGAAGGTGCCGAGTGACGACGGCCCCACCGTGTTCCTGCCGTTGAGCAGGACGCAAATGTTTATGCCGGCCGCGTTGAGATCCGATGTTTCGATCGCGCCGGACTTGGTTCGCACGACGGCCTGATCGAGCGGGTACTCGTCGAAGGGCGCGAGCTCTTCGCGAGGAATGACGACCGCGCGTACGCCCTTCATGGCAAGGCGCTGTTGCGTCTCCCGCCACACGAACGTGTTCGTGTTGCCGAAGCCGCTCGCGTCGTCGAGCCGCGAACCCGTGAGCTTGTCGTCGATCGGCTCGAGGTGAATCACGAGTCCGCGCCAGTCCTCGAGCCGGATGCTCGTGGTCAGCGGCGAGAATCCGAGCTTGCGCGCCCGCACGAGCACGGATCCGTTCCGCACCGAGGTGAAAGTGAACCAGCCGCTCGAGTCGGTGGTCACGGTCGTGATCGGGCCGGCCAGCATCTCGACCGTCGCGCCGGGAATGGGCTGGTCCTTATGGTCCACGACGACGCCGGCGAGGACATTCAGCGACGCGACGACTCGCACCGTGTCGAGGTTCCGTGGAGTGGGGAGCATCGACACCTCCACCGGATCGGCCGTCGGAACGCGCACCTCGCTCTTCGCCGGGAGATAGCCCAGCAGGCGGAACAGGAGAAGCTGGGGGCCTTTGGGAGCGTTGACGAAGGCGAAGGTCCCGTCGCGGCCCGAGCGCGTGACGAAGCTCGAGCCCTCGACGCGGACTTCGACACCCTCGATGGGATTGCCCGAGACGGATTTAACCTTGCCGCGGAGGTTCGGGGCGTCCTGCGCGCCGGCGGCGGCCAGCGCGAACACTGAGGCGCAGGCCAAGGCGAGGAATCTGGTAGGTTTCATCATGGAAAATTATACCCCCGAGACGGACAAACGGACTGAACGCTGTCGGGTGACCGCTGACATTCGATAGCTGTCGGATCACGACCGGGGCGACCGAGGGTGCTATCGCATCGCGCGGCGAAATGCGAGAATCAGTGATGCGACCAACTCACATTGTCCTGCTCATCGCCGCGCTCGGCGCATCGGTATCGGCCCACGCGCAGTCGAAAACGCTTTCACCCGATGCCGCACTCGTTCACGCAAGAGAGCTGCTCTCCACCACGCCTCTGGTCGACGGCCACAACGACTTGCCTTGGACGATCCGCGAGAACACGGCGGCGCCCCGCGACGTCGATGCCTACGACCTGCGAAAGCACACGCCGCACCAGACCGACATCGCACGCATGCGCTCGGGCAAGCTCGGCGGACAGTTCTGGTCGGTGTACATCCCGGGCGAAATTCGCGACTCGGGGTATGCGCGCGTGCAACTCGAGCAGATCGACATCGCGCGGCGCATGATCGCGAAGTATCCCGAGGCGCTGACCGCCGCGTCCACGGCCGCCGATGTGCGCGCGGCGTTCGCCGCGGGGAAGGTCGGGTCGCTGCTCGGACTGGAAGGAGGGCACGCGATCGAGAACTCGCTTGGTGCGCTGCGCGACTACTACGCGCTCGGCGCGCGGTACATGACCCTCACGCACAACGTGACGCTCGACTGGGCCGACGCCGCGCTCGATAACGCGAAGCACCGCGGGCTCACGAACTTCGGACGCGAAGTGATCCGCGAGATGAACCGGCTGGGGATGCTGGTGGATCTCGCGCACGTTTCGCCGGGGGTCATGAGCAACGCACTCGACGTGACCGAGGCGCCGGTGATCTTTTCGCATTCAGCGGCGCGCGCGCTCGTCGACCATCCGCGCAACGTGCCCGACTCGATCCTGCGCCGGATGCCGAAGAACGGCGGTGTGGTGATGGTGCCGTTCGTCCCCAGCTTCGTCTCGCCGAAGGTGCGCGCGCACTCCCTCGCGCGCGAACAAGTCGCGCGCGATGCGAAGAGTGCGGGCCGCGATTCCACGGCCATCGCGCGCGAGCTGAAGGTCTGGGATGCGGCGCACCCCGCGCCCAAGGCGACGCTCAAGGACGTCGCCGACCAGATCGACTACGTGAAGCGGATCGCCGGCGCCGATCACGTCGGGATCGGCAGCGATTTCGACGGAGTGGACGACGATCTTCCGGTGGGACTCGAGGATCAGTCGAAGTATCCGATGCTCTTCGCGGAGCTCATCACGCGGGGATGGAGCGACGCCGACCTGAAGAAGCTTGCGGGCGAGAACGTGCTGCGCGTGCTCGCGACGGCGGAACGGGTGGCCAAACGCCTCCAGAAATCGCGGCCGCCGTCCACCAAGACCATTCAGGAGATGGACGGCAGGCCGAAAATGTAGGGGCGACCGCTTCTTGCGCTACTTGGCCGCGGTCATCGCCTCGAGGCGAGCGCGGTATCGGGGCATGAGCTCCTTTCCGAACTCGGTGTTGTTCGCGACCCACTCCGCGTTCATGAACAGGCGCGGACTGGTCGTCTTGCGAAGCTCCTCCAGAAAGCGCTCGACGCGGGCATAGAACCAGAGTCCCTCACCGCTGTTCTCGACGAGAAACTCGGCATGGATCACGCCGTGCCTCGCCATGCCGAACGCCATGTCCCAATAGCCCGAGACCTGCCGGAATGCCGCGTTGTCGGGGTGATCGGGCTTCATGATCTTCATGAAATGGTCCACCGTCTTCGGGAACCATGCATTCATGGTCTTGCGGGACTCGCGGAGGAGCGGCTCTCGGCGCAGCTCATAGAGCTTCAGGACGAGCTCGGCGTCGTGATGGTCGGGATAGTCTTTCGGCACGATTCACTCCATCGGTATTGGTGTCCGGTTGCGGCACGGTAACAAGATAGGGCGTTTTCTCGGTACGGTTGGAAACGACAGTGGTTACGAGTCGCAACCAGCGACGCGCGACGGGTGAGGGGCGATCTGGCGAAGAGCAATTAGCGACGGGTGAGGGGCGTCTTGGCGAAGAGCGACGTGCAAGAAGTGAGGAGACGTTCCCCTCACTCCTCACGCGTCGCTCTTCGCCAGATCGCCTCTGACCGTCAGCAATCCCAAACGCACGCTCCCGCCCCACGACGCGACACTCCAAGTCCGATGCGGTTGGTGCACGGCCCGAGCTACCGCGATAACTTTACCGTCGTCGCGTACACCATCTCCGGAGTCACTATGCGAAACCCCTTCGTTCGTGCCTGTGCCGTCATTGCGCTCGTGTCGCCAATCGGGCTGAACGCGCAGACGCGCGTCTTTCTGGTGAAACTCGGGAGCGACACCATCGGTCTCGAGCGGGTCGTGAGGACCGGCAACAAGATCGAAGGCGTCATCGTCCGCCACATTCCCACGAATGCGATGCTCAAATACTCGATCGTGCTGGGCAAGGACGGTCGCGTCGAGAGCTACGAGCAGGGGAGCTATCGTGCGGACGGCACGCCGGCCCCCGCAAACGCGCAGACTGGCGCCGCCGCGGTCGGCCTCAAGATGACCTTCACCGTCGACTCGGTGATACGCGAGGTGCCCACGAGCGGCCAGCCCGTGATTCGTCGAACCGCGGTGCCCAAGGGAACGCTGCCCGCCATCGGCGGTTCGTGGTTCGCTACCGAGATGCAGGTGGCCGCGGCGCGAAAGGGCGGCAAGGCGAACGTCATCGGCTTCGCGGCGAACGCGAACACCGCGACGAGCCCCGACATTCGAATTCTCGGCCCCGACTCGGCCGAGATCGTGAACCAGGGATTTCGGGTGGGCGTGAAGACCGACAAGAGCGGGCGCCTCGTTCACGGCGACCAGTCACTCACCACGCAGAAGTACGACGTCACGGTCACGAAGGACGTCGACGTGATCGCGCTCGCCGGCGTGTGGGCCTCGAAGGAAGTCGCGGGACAGGCGGCCGCCCCGACCAACACGCCCGACAGCGTCGTCGCGACGATCGGCAACGCGCACGTCGTGATCCTCTATTCGCGTCCCGCCAAGCGCGGCCGCGAACTCTGGGGCAAGCTCGTGCCGTTCGACACCACGTGGCGGTTCGGCGCGGATTACGCGACGCAGCTCAAGACCGACGCCGATCTCAACATCGGCGGCACCAAGGTCGCCGCCGGCACGTACACGCTCTGGCTGCTGCCGTCACAGGGCCAGTCGTATCTCATCGTGAACACCAGGCTCCAGGACCCGCGCGACCCCACACGCCGCCTCTGGGGAACGCAGTGGGATCCCGCGAGCGACATCGCCAAGATCCCGGTGCAGAAGCACCTGAATCTGCCGACGGACGAGGAACGCTTTCACATCTTCCTCGACAACGGCATGTTGATGTTTCACTGGGGCAACAGCGGCTACGGCGTCTCGATCAAGGCGAACTGAGGATGGCGAACCCGCTTCAGCAGCTGCACGCGCTGGGCCAGTCGATCTGGCTCGACTACATCGACCGCACCATGCTGCACAACGGTGAGCTCGCGCTCCGCATCCCCGGCGACGCGCTCACCGGCATGACGTCTAATCCGACGATCTTCGAGAAAGCGCTCGCGCAGGGCACCGCGTACGACGCGCAGCTCAAGGATGCCGCCGGCAACTGCACGGCGTGGGAAATGTTCGAGCTCGTCGAGACGGACGACGTCCGCGCCGCGTGCGACATCTTCCGTCCGGTGTACGACGCCGCGAAAGGCCACGACGGCTTCGTGTCGATCGAGGTCTCGCCCGCGGCCGCGCACGACTCGGCGGCGACGATCGCCGAGGCGCACCGGCTCTGGAAGACCGTGTCCCGCCCGAACGTCATGATCAAGGTGCCGGGGACGACGGAAGGGGTGCTGGCCGTGCGCAGACTGACGGCCGACGGCATCAACGTGAACATCACGCTGCTCTTTTCGATCGACGCGCACCGGCGCGTGATCGAAGCATACCTCTCAGGGCTGGAAGACCGCGTGAAGGCCGGCGGCGCGATCGGTGGCGTCGCGAGCGTCGCGAGCTTCTTCGTGAGCCGCGTGGACACCGAGGTGGACAAGCGGCTCGATGCGCTCGTGGCGTCGGGAACGTGCGAACCGAACCACGCGGACATGATGCGCGGCAGGGCCGCGATCGCCAACGCGAAGCTCGCGTACCGGCTGTTCCGTGAGTGCTTCGTCGGACCGCGATGGGAAGCGCTCGCGGCGAAGGGTGGGCAGCTGCAGCGCCCCCTCTGGGCGAGCACCAGCACGAAGAATCCCGCCTACCGCGACGTGCTCTACGTCGAGCAACTGATTGGGGCGGACACCGTGAACACGATGCCGCCGGCGACGCTCGAAGCGTTTCGCGACCATGGAGTGCCGGCGAGGACCGTGGACGACGATCTCGATGGGGCCGAGCGCGTCATCTCCGACCTCGCCGCCGCCGGCATCCCGCTCGCGAGCGTCACCGACCAGCTGCTTACCGACGGGCTCTCCAGCTTCCAGAAGTCGTTCGACACGCTGATCGCCGGCCTCGAGGCGAAGGCGAAACTGCTCGGCCGGACGCTTGCGGCGAGCCGGTAGCAAGATGTCGGCTGCATGCTGCAACCCACTGACGCGCCGCCGCGAATGACCCAGGCCCGTACCAAGATCGTCTGTACGATCGGCCCGGCGTCGGCCGGCCGGGACGTGCTTCGGTCGCTGATCGATGCGGGGCTGGATGTCGCGCGCATCAACTTTTCGCACGGCACGTACGAGGAACATTCGCGCACGGTCGCCACGATCCGCTCGCTCGCGGAGGAACTGAAGCGCCCGGTCGCGATTCTCGGCGACCTGCAGGGACCGCGCATCCGGATCGGTGATCTCTCCACGCCGCGCACCGTCGCCGACGGGACCGAACTGATCTTCGCCCACGAGCCGCACGCCGTCGCGGGCGACGTGCCGGTGACGTACGACAGCCTCGCGCAAGACGTGAAGGTCGGCGGCCGAATCCTCGTGGACGACGGTCTGCTCGAGTTCGAGGTGCTCTCGGTGAGCGGCCACCGGGTGACGGTGCGCACGATCCACGGCGGCCCGATCAAGTCGCACAAGGGGATGAACCTCCCCGGCATCGACGTCTCCGCTCCGTCGCTCACCGAGAAGGACCGCGCGGACATCGACTTCGCGATCCAGCACGACCTCGACTATCTCGCGCTCAGCTTCGTCCGCAAGGCCGACGACATTCGCGCCCTCAAGGCGCTGCTGCCGAACGGCATGCTCGTCGTCGCGAAGATCGAGAAGGAGAGCGCGCTGCGCCGTCTCGAGGAGATTCTCCAGGCGAGCGACGCGGTGATGGTCGCGCGCGGCGATCTCGGCGTCGAGCTGCCGTTCGAGGAGGTTCCCCTCGCGCAGAAGCGCATCATCGGTCTCGCGAACCGCTACGGCCGGCCGGTGATCACGGCCACGCAGATGCTCGAATCGATGATCGAGCATCCTCGTCCGACGCGCGCGGAGGCGAACGACGTGGCGAACGCCGTGCTCGACGGCACCGATGCCGTGATGCTCTCGGCGGAAACAGCCTCTGGTGCCTATCCGCGGCTCGCCGTGGAGGCGATGCGCCGGATCGTGATCGCCGCGGAGACGCTGCCCGTGGCGCGAGGCATCGGCATCGACCGGCTCGAACCCGGCACCGCGTCCACCGAAGAGACCATCGCGTCCGCGTCGGTCACGGCGGTACGGCTCCTTGGCGCACCCTCGGTGATCGTGTTCACCAAGAGCGGTTTCAGCGCGCGCGTCGTGGCGGCTCGCCGCCCCGTCGTGCCGATCGTCGTGCTCACGGATCAGGCGCGCACCTACCGCCAGCTCGCGCTCGTGTGGGGCGTGATGCCGTTCCTCGTGCCGCACGTCGACTCGTACGAGCAGATGGCCGCGCTGGCGAAGCAGGTGCTGCTCGCCGAAGGAATCGCGAAGCCCGGCGACCGCGTGGTGGTCACCGCCGGCGTGCCATTCGATGTGCCCGGCACCACGAACAACCTGAAAGTCGAGACGGTGTGAAGCTGACGTTTCTCGGCACCGGAACGAGCTTCGGCGTGCCGCAGATCGGATGCGAATGCAGCGTCTGCCGTTCCACGGATCCCCGCGACAAACGCACGCGTGTTGGCGCCGTGATCGAGTCGAACGGCACCAGGCTCCTGATCGACACGCCGCCCGAGCTGCGCCTCCAGATGATCGCGACCGGTGTCCACAGCGTGGACGCCGTGCTGTTCACGCACGACCACGCCGACCACACCCACGGCCTCGACGACATCCGCGCGATCTCCGTGCTGCGCGACTCGCCGCTGCCGCTGTACGGTCCGGCCGAGACGCTCGCGAGCCTGAGACAGAAGTTTCCGTACGTGTTCGATGACACCATTCGTCCCGTGCCGGGCACGAGCAAGCCCGAGGGCAGCGCCCGCGTGCTCGAGCCGGGCGTCACGGTGCGTATCGGCGCGCTCGATGTCGTCCCCCTCGCGGTGTCGCACGGCGTCATGCGGGTGTTCGGCTATCGCATCGGGCCGGTCGGCTACGTGACCGACGCGAAGACGATTCCCGACGAAGCGTGCGCACTGCTGGCCGGCGTGAAGGTGCTCGTGCTGAACGCCCTGTTCCACCAGCCGCACCCGACGCATCTCAGTTTCGACGAGGCCGTTGCCACCTCGCGCCGCATCGGCGCCGATCGCACGTTCCTCACCCACCTGACCCACCACGACGCGCACGCCGACCTCGAGGCGGACCTTCCGGCAGGGGTCTACCCCGCGTTCGACGGCCTGCAAGTGCTGATCGACTGAGATCGTCAGGGTTCTCCCGTCCCCCGTCCGGTTGATTCGGCCTCTTCGAAGAGCCAAATTCCCATATGACTTCCAGCGCCGCACTACCTCGCATTCTCGCGCCAATCGCCTCGGTCGAAGGCGGCGCGCTTCGCGTCACGGACGCCTCCGCGATCGCCTCTCCACGAATGGACGAACTCGCGCGCTTGGCCGTTTTCGGGAGCGAGTCCGAGCGCCACTGGGCGCGCTGGGCGATCTGGGAGCTGGGTCAGGCGGTCGGCGTCCGTTCGTCGTCGATCCACTCGCTCTACCTCGCGCGAGGTCGCGGTGAGTGCCATGGGTTCACCGTTCCCGCGATCAACGTCCGCGGACGCGCGTACGACACGGCACGCGCGATCTTCCGCACCGCGATCAAGTTCGAGGCGGGCGCGTTCATTCTCGAGATCGCGCGCTCCGAGATCGCGTACACCGATCAGCGGCCCTCGGAGTACGTGGCGGTGATGCTCGCCGCGGCCCTGCGTGAAGGATTCCGCGGGCCGGTCTTCATCCAGGGCGATCACTTCCAGGTGAACGCCAAGAAGTTCGCCGCCGATGCCGCGGCGGAAGTCGGCAACGTGAAGCAGCTCGCGACCGAGGCGATTCACGCCGGGTTCTACAACATCGACATCGACACGTCGACGCTCGTCGACCTGTCGAAGGGCTCGCTCGCCGAGCAGCAACGGCTGAACTACGAGGTCGGCGTGGACATCACGCGCCACGTGCGCTCGCTGCAGCCGAAGGGCGTCGACATCTCGCTCGGCGGGGAAATTGGCGAAGTGGGCACGGAAAACTCCACGGTAGCGGAGCTTCGCGCCTTCATGGACGGCTACAACCGCATGCTCGCCGCGCAGGCGCCGGGCGCGGAAGGGCTGTCGAAGATCTCCGTGCAGAGCGGCACGTCGCACGGCGGCGTGGTGCTCGCGGACGGCTCGATCAAGGACGTGAAGCTCGACTTCAACACGCTCCAGGCGCTCGGCGAGGTGGCGCGCGACGCCTACGGACTCGCGGGAGCCGTGCAACATGGCGCGTCGACGCTCCCCGACGGAGCGTTCCACAACTTCCCGCGCGTCGAGACGGCGGAGATCCATCTCGCGACGGGCTTCCAGAACATGCTGTACGACCTCATTCCGGCCGCCCTGCGCGAGGAGATGTATGCGTGGCTCCGCGCGAACGCCGCCGACGAGCGAAAGGCGGGCGACTCGGACGAGCAGTTCATCTACAAGACGCGCAAGAAGGCGCTCGGACCGTTCAAGGAGAAGCTCTGGGCCGTGAGCGGCGACGCCGCAGCGGCGCTCGACCGATCGTTCGACCAGAAATTCGAATTCCTCTTCACGCAGCTGGGCGCGCGCGGAACGGCCGCGCACGTCGCGCGGTTCGTCACGACGGCGCCGATGCATCGCGCGGCGCCAACGGACGGGGCGGCGGGACCGGCCGCAGCCCCGGATGATGCGGACGCGGGCGAGTAAATCACCATGGAGAAAGCACACATGAAAAGGTTCGCCGTCCTCGCCGCCGTCCTGATGGTCGCGGCGTGCGACAGGTCCAAGCCCGAGCTCGACAAGACGATCGTCCAGATGCAGCAGATCTCGGCCGAAAAGGACTCGCTGTTGAAGGACGTGATGCAGACGTCGCAGTTCATCGCGGACGTGAATACGCAGCTCGCGACGGTGAAGAGCCGGAACGCCGGCAATCCGGTGCAGGGCGCGGTGGGAGGAACCGAGACGAGCTTGACGCCGGCACAGCAGCGCGACGCCATCAAGGACAAGATCAAGGAACTGACCGACCGCCTCAACGAGGCCGAGTCACGGCTCGGTGCGAGCCGCAATCGCGTGAAGGAGCTCACGGCGAACAACGCCGCGCTCAACACGCAGCTCGCGTCGTACGATTCGACGATCGCCGCGTTCAAGACGATCATCGACAACCAGAAGACCGAAATCGTCTCGCTCAACGCGCAGCTCGCCGCGCTGCAGACCGAAAACGCGGCGCTCAGGCAGGACAAGGCGCAGCTCACGACCGACAAGACGCAGCTGACGGAAGAGAAGTCATCGCTGACGGGCGAGCGCAACACGGTCTATTACGTGATCGGCACGAAGGACGAGCTGCTGAAGAAGAAGATCATCGATCAGGCGGGCGGCACGCTCGGGATCGGCAAGACGCAGGTGCCCTCACGCGACCTCAACCCGTTGGACTTCACCGCGATCGACAAGACGAAGGTGAGCGAGATCGCGTTCCCGAAGGCCGACAAGACGTACAAGGTGATCACGCGGCAGGATGTCACGGCGCTCGAAACGGTGCCGGACAAGAGCGGACGTATCCGTGGTGGACTCAGGATCACGAACGTCGACAAGTTCTGGGCCGCTTCGAAGTTCCTGATCATTCTCGAGCAGTAGGCACGGCCTCTTGGCCACCGCCGGCAATCCTGGCGTTGATCTGCCGGCGCACGGCGAGCGGACCGAGGGTCCGCTCGCCGTCGCCGGTGTGTATGCCCGGGCGATGTGGAAAAAGGCGGGAAAGGACGACCTTTTCTTCCTCGCCGGCGGCGTCGCGTTCAGCATCCTGCTCGCGGGCGTGCCGTTCTTCCTGTTGCTGGCGTCGGGTCTCGGCTACGCGCTGAACAAGTCCGAGGATGCGTCCTCCGGCGCCGCCGCGGATTTCATACAGAACCTCTTTCCGGACGCCCTCAGCGGGACTGGCTCGCTTCTCGACCCCGTCCTGCACGATGTGGTTCGCACGCGAGGCGCCGTCGGCATCTTCGGCGCCGTGGCGTTCATCTGGTTCTCGACACGCCTGTTCGGTTCCATGCGATCCGTCCTGCTGCACGTCTTCGAGGTTCCACAGGGGCACGGGATCGTCTGGGGCAAGCTGTTCGACGCGACGCTCACGCTCGCGACGACCGTGTTGATCGTGCTCTGGGTCGCGCTCAGCGCCTACATCGCGCTCGCGCGTTCGAGCGGCGTGGAACTGCTCAGCGAACTGGGACTGCACGGCGAGCAGGTCATGCAGCCCGTCACGTACGTCGTGGGCCGCATCGTCGCGTTCGCGCTGCTCTGGGCCCTGTTCACCGTCCTGTACAAGCTGCTTCCAAATCGTCCCGTGCGGTGGAAGCAGGCGGCCGTCGGCGGAGTGACATGCGCCGTGCTGATCGAAATCGCGCAGAGCGGATTCAGCGTCCTGATGCACCGCGTCAACTCGACGTCGTTCTACACCGGCACGCTCGAGGCGGTGATCGTGGTGATGTTCTGGGTGTATTACGCCGCGCTGATCTTCGTGCTCGGCGGTGAGTTCTCACAGGTGTACGAGCAGCGGCACCTGCAACGACGGGCGAACGCAAAATGATGCAGACTCCTCCGATGATCGACCTGCGCAGCGACACGGTCACCAAGCCGTCGGCGGGCATGCGCCGTGCGATGGCCGAGGCCGAAGTGGGCGACGACGTGCTCGATGGCGACCCCACCACGCGCCGATTGGAGGAGCGTACCGCGCAACTCCTCGGGCAGGAGCGCGCGCTGTTCTTTCCATCGGGGACGATGGCGAACCAGGCGGCGATCTGGGCACTCGCGGAGCGCGGCACCGAGATCTACGTGCACGACGATGCACACATCGTGAACCTCGAAATGGGCGGCGCATCGGCGCTCGGCGGAGTCCAGCCGCGGCTCATTCAGGGCGCGCCGCGCGTGACGCGGGAGACCCTGAGCATGGCGATGCGCCCGCCGGGACGCGATTTCCCCCGTGCGACATTGCTCTGCCTCGAGAATACGCACAACGGGTCGGGTGGCATGGTGACGCCGTTGCCGGAGCTCACCGCGCTCGCGGCGGTGGGCCGGTCCGTCGGATGCAGAGTGTTTCTTGATGGCGCGCGGCTCTGGAACGCCTCGGCCGCGACCGGTACGCCGCTCGAGGACTTCGCCGCGTGTGCCGACGCAACGATGGTCTCGTTCTCGAAGGGGCTTGGTGCGCCAGTGGGCGCCGCGCTCGCCGGCTCGAAGCACGTGATGCACGCGGCGTGGGAGGCGCGCAAGCGGTTCGGCGGCGGCATGCGACAGTCGGGCATCATCGCCGCCGGCGCGCTGTACGGTCTCGAGAACAATCTCTCGCGGCTCGGCGAAGATCATCTGCACGCGGAGCGATTCGCGGCGATCGTGTCGGAGGCGAAGCACGCGAGGGTGGTGCCGCCGGAAACCAACATCGTCATGATCGACCTGCCGGCGGACACGGACGCGATGACGTTCGCGAAGGCGGCGATGGCACGCGGCGTCCGCGTCGGGGTCTGGACGGCGTCGCGCGTGCGCACGGTGATGCATCTCGACGTGTCGCTCGCCGACATGGAGCGCGCCGCGGGCATACTCCGCGATCTCCTCGACTGATACCGGAATTCACCGGCAGCACATCAGGAGCACACAATGGCAGTCCAGCATTCCGCCGCGTTCGTCGCCCTCGTGGACGACGCGAAGTCGCGAGTGAAAGAAGTGACCGTGGCCGAGACCCTCGCGCGCCTCGCCGCGAATCCGAAGGCCGTGCTGGTCGACGTGCGCGAAGACAGCGAGTGGCAGGCCGGCCACGCGGCGGCCGCGAAGCATCTGGGGAAGGGAATCATCGAGCGGGACGTCGAGGGAGCGGTCCCCGATCACGCGGCCGAGATCATCCTGTACTGCGGAGGGGGCTTCCGGTCGGCGCTGGCGGGGGATGCGATCCAGAAGATGGGATACTCGAATGTGCGGTCGATGGCGGGGGGGTGGCGGGCCTGGAACGCTGCAGGGGCGCCGACTTCTCGCTGACTACAGAGGCGAGGGGCGAGACCAGTGGGGAGTGGCGGGGGTGAGTGGGGAGTGGGAAGAACCGAGAGGCGAGTGGGGAGTTTGAGTGGCGAGGGATGAGCCCTGCTCACAAGTGGTGAGGTCTCGCCCTCGCCACTTCTCGCATCTCAGTCATCCGGTCGCCATTCTCCCCACTCAAACTCGCCCCTCTCCACTCGTTTCTTCCCACTCCCCACTCACCCTCGCCACTCCCCACTGGTCTCGCCACTTCCCTCTGCAGTTGGCACCACGCCAGGCCCACTATATGTTCTGAGTGACTCGTCACCCGGAGTACGAAGTGTCCCTCTCCCGCCGAAATTTCCTCGCCACTGTCGGCGCAGGCAGCGCAGGCATCGCTGTTTTTCCATTGATCAGTGCCCGCGGCCGCGAGGCGCTGAGTGCGCAGCAACCGGGCAACCCGATTGCACAGCGCCGCGCCGATCGCGCGCTCTCGTCGGCCCCCGGGATGATCCGGATCGACTCGAACGAGAATCCGAACGGTCCCGGCGCGCGCGCATTCGAGGCGATGCGCAGCACATTCCCGGACGCGAACCGGTATCCGGTCGTGCTCGAGGATGAGCTCACGGCCGAGATCGCGCGCACGCTGGGCGTGAAGCCGGAAAACATCATGCTCGGCTGCGGCTCGAGCGAAGTGCTGCGCAGCGCCGTGCAGGCGTTCACGTCGCCGGCGCGTGCGCTCGTCTCGCCGTCGCCGTCGTTCGAGCTGGCGGCGGACTACGCGAGGTTCATCGGCACGCCGGTGAAGTCTCCCCGTGTCGACGCGAAGCTGCGCAACGATCTCGACGCGATGGCCGACGCGGCCAAGGGCGCCGGGCTCGTCTACTTCTGCAATCCGAACAACCCGACGGCCACGGTTCACGGCAAGGCCGCAGTCGCGGGCTTCGTCGACAAGGTCGGCAAGAGCTCGCCGCAGACGATGGTGCTGATTGATGAAGCGTATCACGAGTACGTCGAAGATCCGACGTACGCGACGGCGATCCCGATGGCGCTGGACAACCCGCGCATGTTCGTGGCTCGCACGTTCTCGAAGGTGTTCGGCATGGCCGGAATGCGCGTGGGCTACGCCGTAGGCCGCCCGGAGACGATCGCGAGGATGAAGGGGTGGATGCTTGGCTCGAACGTGAACCAGCTCGCACTCGCCGCCGCGAAGGCGACGGTCGGCGACACTGCGCGTATCGCCGACGAGAAGAAGAAGAACCACGAGGCCAAGGTCTTCACGACGAAGGCGTTCGCGAGCATGGGATACGAGGTGACTCCGTCCGACGCGAATTTCATGATGATCGACATCAAGCGCGACGTGAAGGCGTTCAAGGCCGAGTGCATCAAGAAGGGCGTCGCTGTCGGCCGTCCGTTCCCGCCGCTCAACACGTACGTGCGGGTCGGGGTCGGCACGATGGCGGAGATGCAGAAGGCGGTCGAGGTGTTCCGCACGACGCTTGCGGGGTAACGACAACCGAAGATCGAAGATGGAGGATCGAAGACCGGGGGCGGAGCGCGCTTGAGAAAGCGCCCTCCGCCCCCTACGTTTAAGGTGCTCCAGGTCCCAGAGGGCGCGAGCCCGCCAACTCCGCCAGGGCCGAAAGGCAGCAACGGTACGTGGTGTCTTACGTCGCTTTGTCAGGCCTGGAGTATGGCGCGGGGAGTCATCGGCACGATGACCCCCGCGCTTTCCTTAATGCAGTGGTGAGAGGCGAGTTGGGGTGCGGGACTTACCTGCATCCGGCAGCTAAGTCCCGCATCCCAGCTCGCCTCTCACCACTTGTTGTGCATGGCACTAACCGCCGTCGAGTCACGCGAGTAATTTGGATGGTATGTCGCTAGCCCTCGCCCGCAAATACCGCCCGAAGCGTTTCGCAGATGTGGCGGTGCAATCGCATGTGGCGACGACACTCAAGAACGCGATCGCCAACGACCGCGTCGCGCACGCCTACCTCTTGTGCGGCCCGCGCGGGACCGGCAAGACCACGCTCGCCCGCGTCCTCGCGATGGCGCTGAACTGCGAGAACAAGCGCCCCGATCACGAACCCTGCGGCACCTGCGTGAGTTGCACCCGCATCTGGGCGGGCTCCGCGTCGCTCGACGTGGTCGAGATCGACGCCGCGTCCAACCGCGGCGTCGACGACGCGAGGGACCTTCGCGAGCGCGCGATGTACGCGCCCTCCGGTGAGGACCGCTACAAGGTCTATATCATCGACGAGGCGCACATGCTCACGCGCGAGGCGTGGAACGCACTCCTGAAGATTCTCGAGGAGCCGCCCCCGCGCGTCGTGTTCGTGTTCGCCACGACCGAGCCGCAGAAGATCGCACAGGCCGCGGCGCCGGTGCTCTCGCGTGTGCAGCGCTTCGACCTCAAGCGCATCGGCCCCGCCGACGTGCGCGAGCGGCTCGCCGCCGTCCTCAAGGAAGAAAAAGTCGGTGTCGAACCCGATGCGCTCGGCATGCTCGCCCGCGCGGCCGATGGCTCGATGCGTGACGCGCTCTCGCTCGCGGACCAGGTCCTCTCGCTCGGCTCCGGTGACATCACCGCGCAGCGCGTTCGCGACGCGCTCGGCCTCGTGCACGAGGACGAGTACGTCGCGCTGCTCGACATCATCGCGGAGCATCGCGCGGGCGACATTTTCGCGTCCGTCGGACGGCTCGCCGATTTCGGCATCGACTTCGGACTCCTGCTGAGCGGCCTGGCCGACACGCTTCGCGCGCAGCTCGCCATCGTGCTCGGCGGTGCCGTGCCCGATCTCTCCGAGCATCTCCGAGAGGCGCTCGACGCGCGCAAGGCGCGATTCGCCGCCGGCGACCTGCTTCGCATGCTCACGATGCTCGTCGAGATCGAACCGCATTTCCGGCGCAGCGCGCAGCAGCAGCTGCTGTTCGAGACGCTGCTCGTGCGCTTCGCGCTGCTCGACCGCACGATCGGGCTCGAGGAGATCCTGCGCGGATTGGACGGCGCGGGCTCGTCCGGAGGCGGGGGCGGAAGCCCGGCGCGTCGCGAGGTGCCGGCCGTCGCCACGCCGCGGCTCGCGTCGCCGCCGGTGATGAGCGACTCGAAGCGCGTCTCCGAACCGCAGGCCGCGCCACGGCCCGCCGCGAAGGTGGCGGAACCGCGCAAGGCGCCGCAACCGACGGTCGCCGACCAGCCCCCCGCCAAGCGCAAGAAGCAGGCGCTGGATCTCAACCGCCTCGCCGAGCACTGGGACGATGTCGTCGAGCACGTCCGCGCGAGCGGCCGCGGAATGGTCGCGTCCGCACTGAACGAGGCGACACCGAGCGCCGTCACCGCCGGCGGACTCGTGACCATCGGCGTGACGAGCGACGCGCTCGCCGACGCGCTCCAGAGCGGCAGCGAGATCATCCTCGCCGCGCTTCGAGGCATCTTCGATGGCGTCGAGCGGGTCGCGATCAAGGCCATGACCGATGGGAAAGCAGCCGCGCGCCCGCGTCTCACCGCGGAGAACGTCATCGCGGACCGCGTGGCCACCCTTCGCAAGCGCGATCCGCTGCTGAACGCGGCGATAGACGCGCTGGACCTTCGTCTCATCGAGTGATCGGGACCCAGGGGGCCGGCCGCCCTACGGCAACCGGTCTCCAACGTCGCCTTGCGGCTCCTGTCCGCCGAGGTCTAACTTATTCAACCTGTTATACTTGGCGCGGTACGGGCGGAGAGAACGTGTCGGCAATTGAAGATCTCGTAACCGAGTTGTCGCGGCTGCCGACCATTGGCAAGAAATCGGCGCTGCGGCTGACGTATCATCTGCTGAAGCAGCCGCCGGAGCAGAGCCGGCGGCTGGCGCAGGTTCTCGCCACGCTCACCGATCGCGTGCGCATGTGCGAGCGCTGTTTCAACCTCACGGAAGACGATCTGTGCACCGTTTGCCGCGATCCGCGGCGAGATGCGGCGACGATCTGTGTTGTGGAGGAGGCCAGCGACATCGCCGCCGTCGAACGGATGGGCGAGTATCGCGGCGTGTATCATGTGCTGGGCGGGCGGCTGTCGCCGCTCGACGGCATCGGGCCGGACGAACTGACGGTGGCCGCCCTCGTGGCGCGCGTGCGCGCCGGCGGCATCCGGGAAGTGATCGTGGCGACCAACCCCAAGCTCGAAGGGGAGGCCACGGCGCTGTATGTTCAGGAGCAGTTGTCGCCACACGACGTGCTGGTCTCGCGCATCGCGCTCGGGATGCCCGTCGGCGGAGACTTGGAGTACGCGGATGGCGTGACGATCGCGCAGGCGATCGCCTCGCGGCGGCTGATGAGATGATGGAAAGGATTTCCCCAACGACCCTCGATCTATGTCCGTAGGCTCCGCCAGCTGGTCATTCACCGAAGACGATTTCGGGGCGATCACGAAGTCGCTCCAGAAATTCCTCTTCGAGAGCAATGCGCGGTGCGCGTTGCTCGTGGACCGCTCGGGGCAACTTGTGGCGACGGTCGGCGAACAGCCGCACTTCGACCCGACGGCGTTCGCCTCGCTGACCGCCGCCGACTTCAGCGCGAACGACCAGCTCGCGAAGCTGATCGGCGAGACGGACTTCAACTCGCTCTTCCATCAGGGTGAGAGGGAGTCCATGTACCTGGCGGACGTCGCCAGACGCGTGATCCTGGTGGTACTCTTCGACACGCGCACGACCCTCGGGCTGGTGCGCCTCAAAATGAAGGAGACCGTGGGTGAACTGACGAAGCTGTTCGAGCAGGTGTTCTCGCGGGGGAATGATGGCCAGCCGCAGCCGCAGGGCCTTCTGCACGGGGCAGAAGACGAAATCGACAAGCTCTTCGGGTAGGAGACACAGTCATGTCGATGATCAACTACGCCTCGCGCGAGATCAACTGCAAAATCGTCTATTACGGCCCGGGACTCGGCGGTAAGACGACGAACCTCGAGCACGTGTACAGCAAGGTGAAGCCCGATACCCGCGGCAAGCTCATCTCGCTCGCCACCGAGACCGAACGCACGCTCTTTTTCGACTTCCTGCCGGTGGATCTCGGCACGATTCGCGGCTTCAAGACGCGCTTCCACCTGTACACCGTGCCGGGCCAGGTCTACTACAACGCGTCGCGCAAGCTGATCCTCAAGGGTGTGGATGGCATCGTGTTCGTCGCCGACTCGCAGATCGAGCGCATGGAAGCGAACCAGGAAGCCATGCAGAACCTCTACGACAACATGGCCGAGTACGGCTACGATCTCACGAAGATGTCGTTCGTCATCCAGTACAACAAACGCGACCTGCCGAACGCCTCGCCGCTGAGCGAGCTGCAGGCCGCGCTGAATCCGGGATGGGAAGTGCCGGACCCGGCCAAGCACCGGCTCGTGCCCGATCCGTACCACGCCGGCGAGAATCTCATCGAGCAGGTGCCCACCGGCGAGTGGATCGAACGTGCGACGTATTTCGAGGCCGTGGCCGTGCAGGGCGACGGCGTGTTCGACACACTGAAGGCGGTCAGCAAGCTGGTCTTGAAGACGCTCGCGTGACGCAGCCGCGCGGTGCCGGCGCGGCCGTGGGACAGGAGCAACTCATGAATCTCCCGAACGCGATCTCCGCTGCGCGCATCATCGTCTCACCGCTCATCGCGTTGCTGCCGCTCGTGCCGTCGCCGCTCTGGCGCGCCGTGGCGTTCGCGCTCTATATCGTGAGCGCGGTCTCCGATTATTTCGACGGGTGGTTTGCGCGCACGCGCGGCATGGTCACCGATCTCGGAAAGGCGCTCGATCCGCTCGCGGACAAGCTGCTGCTCGTCGCGACGTTCGTGCCGATGCTCGTGCTGCAGGGGAAGAGCGGCGACGCGGTGGCAGCGTTCGTCGCCGGCGCACTGCACATCGCTCCCGGAAATGCGTTCGGGTTTCCTTTCGTCACCTGGTTCGGGACGTTCACGCTGCCGTTCTGGGTGGTCGCAGTGGTGCTGGGCCGCGAACTCTTCATGACGGTGTTCCGCCAGATGGCGCAGCGGAAGGGCGTCGTGATCGCGGCGAACTATCCGGCGAAGGTGAAGACCGTGATGCAGTACATCTGGGTCGGCGCCGCCTACTTCTGGTTCGGGATGCAGACGATCGCCGAGCGCCGGCACGTCGATGGGCAGCCGCTCTGGAACTTCTTCGCGCAGCTCGTCGGCTCGATCGGCGTCGTCACGATGTGGCTCGCCGTCGGGCTGACCATCGCGTCGTTCGCGAATTACCTCCGGCGCTACGGGGCGCTGTTCGCGCGCTGAGACCGACATGAACGTCGAAGTCGTCACGATCGGCGACGAACTCCTGCTCGGCTTCACCGTCGATACGAATGCGGCACATCTCGCGCGGGAACTCGCGGCGGTGGGGATCGGCGTGGCGAGGCGGGCGACCGTCGGAGACAAGCCGGCACAGGTCGCGGCCGCCGTGAAGGAGGCGCTCGATCGCACCGGCGCCGTGATCACCACCGGCGGGCTCGGCCCCACCTCCGACGACCTCACGAAGCCCTCGATCGCCGCGCTCTTCGGACGCGTGATGAAATTCGACGACGCGATCTGGGAAGAGCTGAAGATCCGCTGGAAATCGTATCGCTGGCCCGGCGGAATTCCCGAGTCCAACAAGCAGCAGGCGATGATTCCCGAGGGCGCGGTGATCCTGAAGAAC
>JADGQS010000038.1 GCA_017881585.1 Gemmatimonadaceae bacterium
AGCCGACGTGCGCGCCTCGAGCGCGGAGTCGACGGCAGGCGTGACCACTCCCGAAGGAGGCGCGCTGGCGGGCGCTCCCTGACCCGGTCCGGCACTCGCGAGAGGGCCCGCCCACAGAGCGGCGACCACGACAAAGCGCACGGCGCACTTCATTGATTCCTCTTCGTCGGCGCGCCGTCCTTCTCCGCGGCAGCGAGGAGTGAGTCCGCCACCCTCGCGAGAACCTGGGCGGATGCCGGCCCCGTCTGCTTGTACGCCACGCGCCCGTGCGCGTCGAGGAAGAACGTCTCGGGCACGCCGTACAGACCGTAGTCGATCGCCGTTCGCGCACCCGGATCGTTCAGTGAGGCGTAGCTCTGCCCGCCCATCTCCTTGATCCACGCCGTGCCGGACACGGGTTCGTCGTTGTAGAGCACACCGAGGAATTGGATCGGCTTGCCCGCATACTGGCGCGCGACCGCGGAGAGCGTCACGTGTTCATCCCTGCACGACAGGCACCACGAGGCCCAGAAGTTGAGCACCACCACCTGGCCACGAAGATCCGCGAGCCTCACGGTGTCTCCAACGGTTCGGGCGAGCGGCTGTTGTCCCGGCGCGAACACCGAGAGCGCGAATGACGGCGCCGACTTCCCCGGGAGCGGCGAAGGAATGTCCTTCGGATCGCGCGTCATTCCCCACGCGAGGAGCGCGATCACCGGGAATGCCGCGGCAACACCCAGCGACGCGCGCCTCCAGTTCATGTGGCCTCCACGTTCGCGTGCAAGCCGGCCAGCGCGCCGCGTGCACCGGTCGCGGGCTGCCGCGCATCGGCCTCGCGCGTGACGCGCACGCGCTGCGGCAGGATCGACGTGATCGCGCCGAGCACCACGATCAGCCCGCCCGCCCAGATCCAGGGCACGAGCGGCTCGTAGATCACTTTCACGGTGACGTTCGAACCGTCGGGCCGGAACGCCTGCAGGTTCACGTACACGTCGCCGAGGAGCGAGCTGCGCACCGCCGGAGTGGGCACTGGTTGCTGCGAGGCCGGATAGAAGTTCATGCGAGGCTCGATGATCCCGGCGACCCGGCCGTTCTCGACGAACTCGAGCGTCGCACCGACCACCGAGCGCTGCGTCTCCTCCCGCCCCCACACCGACTTCAACCGGAGCGTTCGCCCCGCCACCGTAATGGATTCGCCGGGCTTCAGCGTGGCCTCGCGGTCGGAGCGCATCGATGACGACGCCGCGATTCCGATCGCGACGGCGAACACTCCGATGTGCGCGAGATACCCGCCGAAGCGGCGCCGATTCCCGCTCGCCAGCCTGAGCAGTGCGACGCCCCAGGCCTCCCCGCGCGCCTCGTGACGCGCCTGCATGCCGATGACGATCTCACGCGCGTTCGCGACGATCGAGTAGCCGGCGAGCGCGACCACCGCGAGCGCGTACGCATTTCGCATTCCGGCGGCGAGCGCGATCGCGAGCAGCAGCGCCGCACCGGCGGCCGGCGGGACGAGCTTCCGTCGCAGCTCGTCGCGCGACGCGCGACCCCACGGCAGCGCCGGCCCGACTCCCATCAGGAAGACGAGCACGATCACGACCGGGAGCGACATCCGGTTGAAGAACGGTTCGCCAACGCTCACCTTCACGCCGCGAATCGCCTCGGCGACGAGCGGGAACAGCGTGCCCACGAGCACCGTGAACATGAAGACGGTGAGGAACAGGTTGTTCAGCAGGAACACCGTTTCCCTCGACGCGGCCGAATCCAGATGACCGACGCTTCCCAGCCGGTCCGAGTTTCCGGCCACCAGCCCGAGCGACGCGACCAGCACGAGCGCGATGAACGCAAGGAAGAAGTAGCCGATCGTGCCGGTCGTGAACGCGTGCACCGACGAAATGATTCCCGAGCGCGTGAGGAACGTGCCGAGGATCGTGAGCACGAACGTCCCGACGACGAGGTTCACGTTCCACAGGCGCAGCATGCCGCGACGCTCCTGCATGATTGCCGAGTGGAGGAACGCCGTCGCCGTGAGCCACGGCATGAACGACGCGTTCTCGACGGGATCCCACGCCCAGTAGCCGCCCCACCCGAGCACTTCGTACGACCACCACATGCCGGCGATGATCGCCGCGGAGAGGAATCCCCACGAGAGCAGCGTCCAGCGGTGCGTGAGTTTGATCCAATCGTTGGAGCCGATCTCGCCGGAGAGCATCGCCCCCACGGCGAACGCGAACGGCACGGTCATCCCGACGTAGCCGAGGTAGAGCAGCGGCGGGTGCACCGCCATCAGGATGTGATTCTGGAGCAGCGGATTGGGGCCGGGCCCATCCGTAGGAACCGGATACACCAGATGAAATGGATTCGCCGGACCGATGAGCAGGATCGCGAAGAACAGCGACACGCCGAGCAGCGCCGTCGCGGACCACGGCACGAGCGCGCCGGCCCTGCGGCGATTGGCCCACACGACGACGACCGCGTACAGCGAAAGCACCCATCCCCAGAAGAGGATCGAGCCCTCGAGCGCGCTCCACAGGGAAATGATCGTATAGAACAGCGGCGTCGCGCGGCTGCCGACCTGTGCCACGTACGACACCGAGAAATCGTGCGTGACGAGCGCCACGACCATCGCGCCCGTCGCGATGGTGACCAGCACGAAGTTCGTGTAGACGGCGGAGTAGACGGCGTTGATCCAGTCCTGAGTGCGCAGACGCCCTGCCATCACCCCGGCGCCGATGCCAAGCACGATCACCGCGACGGAGATGAGCAGCGCGCCGTGTCCGATGAGTCCGTTCACGAGCCGGATCCCTTGATCAGCGTGCGGTACATCTCCTGCGGCTTCTCTCCCGCCTTCGGTGCGCGATACTCGTTCGAGTGCTTGACCATGAGGCTCGTGGCGTCGAACACGGAGTCGCGACCGTAGCGCCCTTCGAGCACCACGCCCATGCCGTCGCGGAACATCTGCGGCGGCGTCCCCTTCGAGTGCACCGCGACCTCCGAGCTGCCGTCCGTCAGCGCGAACCGGAGCTCGAGCGTCTGGTCGTTCCATTTCACGGAGCCCGGCCTCACCTGCCCGCCGAGCCGGACGGGCACGTCATATCCCTTCGTGCCCTTCGCGAGCAGTTCCTTCGGCGTGAGAAAGAAGACGACGTTCTTGTCGAGTCCGCCGTACAGCATCCAGCCGAAGACCGCGATGATCGCGGCGGTTCCGGCGATCGCCCATTTCCTTTTCGGCGTCATTGCCAGGATGCCTCGGTGGAGGAGTGACCGCCCGCCTGCGCGAGCGCACGGCGCGCGCGGCGGAGTGTCCGGTGCACGTGCACCGCGTATCCGCCGATGACGAGCCATGCCGCGGCGTACGCCGCAGCGACGAAGATCCAGTTGGAGCCCTGTATGGCCTGCATGGTCAGCGCCCTCCCAGTGCGACCGCCTGGGCGGCGAGCTCGGCGTCCCGCTCGATGCGGGCCGCTTCGTACCGCTGGCGGATGAAGTAGATCATCACGAACAGGAACGCGAACGCGTTGGCGCGAAGGAAGAGCACGTAGAGCGGATCCACCGTCGACGGGCTCGACTGCACCTGGTGCAGCGTGCGCCACCAGCGCACCGAGAGGTACACGATCGGAACGTTGATCGCGCCGAGGATCCCGACGGCGGCGCTCCACTGCGCGCGACGTACGGGCTCGTCGATGAAGGCGCGCAGCGAGAGATAGCCGACGAAGATCAGGAAGAGCACGAGCGTCGACGTGAGCCGCGCATCCCAGGTCCACCACACGCCCCACGTCGGCCGGCCCCACAGCATGCCGAGCACGAGAGTAAGTCCGTTGAACGTTGCGCCGACCTCGGCCGCCGACGCCGCCAGCAAGTCGTCGTTCTCGCGCCGCTGCCACAGATAGCGCACGCTGAACACGAGCACGACGAAGAACGAGAGCATGGTGATCCACGCGGACGGCACGTGGACGTACATGATCTTCTGCAGGTCGCCCATGTCGCGGTCCGCCGGCGACGTGATGATGGCGAGCGCCTGCGAGGTGATCAGGAAGAGAAATGCGAACGCGCCGAACCAGGGCCACCGGCTGGTGCGTGGGAGCGCGACGGGAAGAGTGACGGCAGTCATTTACGAGACCTCAGACTTCGATGACGTATTCGAACGCCAGGTGAGTGATGATCAGGAAGACCAGGTCATAAGCAACGAGCAGACGCATCCACGCTCCCGACTCTTGCATCAGGTCGGCGCCGAACAGCGCCTTGGACGCCTGGATCGCGGCCAGCAGCACGGGAACCATCATGGGAAAGAGCAGCAGGGGCAGGAGCACCTCTCGCGCGCGGCTCCGGCTCGCCATCGCGGCGTAGAAGGTGCCGAGCGTCACGAGTCCGATCACGCCGAGCGCAAGCACGGCGAGCAGCGTGGGCCACTGGGCCGGCACCTCCACCTGAAAGAGCACCGCGCCGACGATGAGCACGATCACGAGCATCATCATCACGAACGCGAGGTTCGCGAGCAGCTTGCCGGTGAAGATCGTCCATCGCCCACCGCCGTAGAGCAGCAGCGTGTCGAGCGCCCCGCTGTCGAGCTCCACCTGGTACGAGCGGTTGAACGTGAGCACGCCGGCAAAGAAGACCGCGAGCCAGAGCGCACCGACCGCGGCGTCGCGCAGCGCGCGCGTGTCCGGTCCGAGCGCGAATCCGAACAGGACGAGAATCGTGATGCCGAGGGCGGCGACGCTGTAGAATCCGGCCTTCGAGCGACGCTCGGCCGTGAGGTCCTTCCACGCGATCGCGCGAATGCGGCCCCAGTCCGCCGAGCGTCCCATCAGTCGGCTCCGACCAGTGCGAGACGCGGCTCCACTTCGGCCTCGTACAGGCCGCTGTCGATGCGCCCCTCGTGAACGGTCGCAAGCCGGTCGATCACTCCCGCGCTCGGCGCCAGCTCGTGCAGCACCACGAGGGCCGCGCCGCCCGCATCCACGGTGTCGGTGATCAGCGAGTTCATCAGCACCGTTCCGGCGGTATCGAGATTGCTGTAGGGCTCGTCGAGCAAGAGCACGCGCGGCCGCGAAAGCGAGAGCCGCGCGATGGCGAGGCGGCGCTGCATCCCCGCCGAGAATCCGCGCACGCGCTCGTCGGCGACGTGGGTCAAAGCGACGCGCTCGAGGGCGCAATGGATATCGTCGTCGGCGTCGGGGAGACCGAGCATCGCGGCGGCGAAGACCAGGTTTTCGCGCGCCGTCAGGTCGTCGTACAGGCCCGGCGTGTGCGCGAGAAACCCGATGCTGTGCCGCACGGCGTCGGGCTCACGCATGATGTCGTGACCCGCGATCGTCGCGCTGCCGGCATTCGGGCGGAGCAGCGTCGCCAGCACGCGCAGGAACGTGCTCTTGCCGCTGCCGTTCGCGCCGAGCAACCCGACGACTTCGCCGGATGCGACGGTGATCGACGCGCCGCGAAGCACCCATCGCGCGCCGAAGCGGCGGGCGATGTCTCGAGCGTCGAGCAGTGTGTGTGATTTCCAGGAAGCCATGTGAATCCCCGGTGAGCCATCGTGACGCCGGAGGATACGGCGACAGGGATTCACCTACCGTCAGCGAGCAACCGTTGTGTGTGTAGGGGAAAACCGACGGATTTGTCGGGTCGTCTGGAAAGACCGTCTCACGCGCAATTACCCACCAGCGACGAGCGACGGGTGAGGGAATTCCAAACGGCGACGAGCGACGGGTGAGGGGCGACTTGGCGAAGAGGCACGAGCGACGCGTGAGGGGCGACTTGGTGAAGAGCGACGTGTAAGGAGCGCGGAGACGTTCTCCTCACTTCTCGCTCGTCGCTCTTCGCCAGATCGCCTCTCACCCGTCGCTCGTTGCTGCTTCCTCGCTACTCATCGCTTCGCAGCAACCTCTCACTCCGGAATCCAGTGCGGCGTCGCCGTGAACAGGCCGTCCACGAACCCGATCTTGTAGCCGAGGTAGGCGCCGAACGCGAGGCTCGCGAAGCCGGATGCGAGCCGGACGCCGTGCTGCAGGCCGGCCAGCCGCGCTCCCGCGTACAGCGATGGGGCGGCGATCGCCATCGTGACCAGCGCCATGCCGGCGACCGTTCCGGCGCCGAACACCACGAGGTACACCAGCGCCCAGCGCACGTCGTCGATCAGGGGAAGGATCAGGAGCGTGGCGGCCGCCGAGCCCGCGAGCCCATGCACGACGCCGACGATGAACGGACGCAGCCGCGGTGCCTGCATCGGCGTCCCGCTGCGGGAGGTGAGGTTCAGCGTGCCCAGTACGACGAGCATCAGCGCGACACTGAACTCCATCGAGAGTCCCAGCCGCGGCGTGAACGCGAACTTGTACAGGATGATCGCCCCTCCGACCGCGAAGATCGTGACCGTGTGCCCGATGCCCCACATCACGCCCACGCCGATCGATCGGTGCACTGAACGCTCGCGGCTCACGATCGTCGTGACCGCGACGATGTGATCGGGATCGGTGGCGTGGCGCATCCCGAGCAACAGGCTCGCGAGGAACGCGAACGGAAGGCTGATCATCGCTCAGCCTTCGCGAGAGAGGATGGCCGCGGCGACGGCGGCCTGACCGTAGCTGATCGCACCGTCGTTCGGCCCGAGCCGGCGCGGCACGAGCACGCGAAGCCCGAACCCTTCCAGTCGGCCGCGAATTCCAGAGAGCAGGCGGGCGTTCTGGAACGACCCGCCCCCGAGCGCGACCACGCCAAGACCTGCGGCCCCCGCCACCGACCGCGCAACGTTTGCGCAGGCGTGCGCGACGCTTTCGTGGAATCGCGCGGCGAGGAGCCCCACGTCGACTCCACGCTGGCGCGCCTCGCCGAGCGCCGCGAGCAGCGGAACCGGATCGAGCACCAGCCGCCCGCCCTGCTCGATCACCGGAAACGGGAGAGCCTGCCCGCGGCTCGCTCCCGCGAGGGACTCGAGCTCGGAGGCGGCCTGCCCTTCGTACGATGAGACGCGCCTCACGCCCAGCACCGCCGCGGCCGCATCGAACAGGCGCCCCATGGACGACGCGAGCGGCGCGTTCAGGCGCCGTTCGATCTGCCGATCGGCCACGGAGCGTTCCTCGTCGCCGATGCCCTCGAACGCAAGAGCGAACGCCGGCGCTGCACCGCGCTCGAGAGACAGGAACCCGCGCGCCACGCGCCAGGGCTCGCGCGCCGCGAGGTCGCCGCCGGGGAGCGGCACGTAGCGCAGCTGCGCCATTCGATGGTATCCGCACAGGTCGGCGACCAGCGTTTCGGCGCCCCACACGTTTCCGTCATCGCCGAATCCCGTGCCGTCGAACGCGAGACCCACGACCTGCTGCGTCACGCCGTGCTCGGCCGCGACCGCCGCGATGTGCGCGTGATGATGCTGCACCGCGATGATCCGCTGCACGTTCAGCGACGCGGCCACGCGCGTGGTGAGGTAGCCGGGGTGCAGGTCGCGAACCGCCACCTCGGGCGTGATGCGAAACAGCTGCTGGAACCGGGCGAGGACCGTGTTGTAGTAGGCGAGCGACTCGAGTCCGTCGAGGTCACCGATATGCGGGCTCACGAAGGCGGAGGAATCGCGTACCAGCGTGAACGTGTTCTTGAGATGCGGCCCCACGGCGATCAGCGGCCGCGATGCATTCACCGGAAGCGGTATCGCGAGCGGCGCGTAGCCGCGCGCGCGCCGCATCAGCACCGGCGCATCGTCGACCACGCGAACCACGGAGTCGTCCACCCTGGAGATGATCTCGCGGTCGTGCAGCAGGAAGACATCGGCGATGTCGCGCAGCTTATCGAGCGCCTCGTCATTCCCTATCGCGATCGGTTCGTCCGAGCGATTCCCGCTCGTCATCACCAGCGGACAGCGCACGATGTCGAGCAACAGATGGTGCAACGGCGTGTAGGCGAGCATCACGCCCACGTGGTCGAGTCCCGGTGACACCGACGCGGCCAGTCGCGTCACGTCGCGGCGCGCGAGGAGGACGACGGGATGCTCCGGTCCGCGCAGGAGCGCCGCTTCGGCGGGCGAGATCGTCGCGAGCTCCCTGGCCTGATCCATGGTGCGAACCATCACGGCAAACGGCTTCGCCTCGCGCTTCTTTCGATGGCGCAGCTCCCGCACCGCGCTCTCGTCAGTCGCATCGCACGCGAGGTGGAATCCGCCGACCCCGCGAAGGGCGACAATACGGCCGATGCAGAGCAGCGCCGCGGCGTCGTGGATCGCCACGTCTCCCTCGGACATCAGGCGCCTGTCGTCGAGCGCAAGCCAGACGCGCGGTCCGCAGGAAAGACACGCGACCGTCTCCGCGTGATGGCGGCGATCGGCCGGAGTTTCGTACTCGGCAAGGCAGGTCGGGCACATGTCGAACGCGGCCATCGACGTGCGCTCACGATCGTACGGAAGCGACCGGATGACGGTGTAGCGCGGGCCGCAGTCGGTGCAGGTGATGAACGGATGCCGGAAGCGCCGGTCCCTTGGATTCAACAGTTCTTCTTCACACTTTGAACAAATGGCGACATCCGGCGGCACCGGCCGGTTGCCGTCGGCGTCCGCACTCGCGAGGATCCGAAATCCTTCCGCTCCCTCGGCGGTCGCGACCTCCGCGACGAGCGTGGCGATGTTCGAGATCGGGGGCGCCTCCGATGCGAGATCGGCCTCGAACGCCTCGAGCGACTCGTTGTCTCCCTCGACGTGAACCTCCACGGTCCCGGCGACGTTGCGCACCCAACCGGCGAGGTCGTGCCGGATCGCGAGACGATGGACGAACGGGCGAAAGCCGACGCCCTGCACCACGCCGGTCACGCGCAGGAACCGTGCGGCGAGCACTCGGCTCGTCGTCACACGACGGATCCCGTGGCGCGCACGGATGCACGGAGAAATTCGAACCAGCTTTCCATCCCGTCGCCCGTGAGCCCCGACAGCTGGAAGAATTCGAGGTCGGGATTCACCTGCCTCGCATTCTTCATCGCGAGGTCGAGGTCGAACGGCACGTGCGCCAGGAGGTCGGTCTTCGTCATCACGGCCTGGCTCGACCGCTGGAACATGGACGGATACTTCAGCGGCTTGTCCTCGCCTTCCGTCACGGAGAAGAGCACGATCTTCGAGGCTTCGCCGAGGTCCCAGTTGGCGGGGCACACGAGATTGCCGACGTTCTCGATGAAGAGCAGGCGCGTGTGGTCGAGATCGATCGCGTCGAGCGCCGTCATGACCTGGAGCGCATCGAGATGGCACGCGCCGCCGGTGACCACCGCGCTCACGAGCCGCGAGGTGTGGACGGCAAGCCGGTCCGCGTCGTTCTGTGTCTGCACGTCGCCCGTGATGACGGCGATGTCGAGTTCCTCGCCGAGCTCGGCGAGCGTCCGTTCGAGCAGCAACGTCTTCCCTGCGCCAGGCGAGGACACGAGGTTGAACGCCGCGATGTCGTGCTCGGCCAGGCGCGCGCGCACCTGCGCCGCGAGTGCATCGTTGCGCGCCATTACGCGCTCGCGCACTTCAATCGTCCGGACAGCCATCGTCAACCTCCAGATAGGCCACGCGCAGCACGTCGCCCGCGCAGCGCAGGATGGCCGGCCTCGCGCCGGTGAACGGTGGAACGGCGAACACCGCCTCGAGACAGAACTCGAGATTGGCCGGCTCGACACCCGCGTCGTCGCCGACGTCCACCGCCACGGTCACGAGCTGCGGCGAGCGTTCGCCGAGCTTCTCCTCGGCGATGCGCCCGATCTCGAGCGCCATGCTCATTTCGTGCATGCGGCGTCCGCGGCGCGCAATTCACATTCGTGCTCCCAACGCCGGAGCTGGTCGATCACGGCCTCGACCATCGGCCCTATGGAGCCCTGTACCACCGCGCTGAGTTCGGTGCCGAGCGCGACGACCGCCGGCTCCACGCCAATGGCGACGGATTCCGCGGGCAGCGTGCCGCGCAGTTCCGCCGCGGCCAGCACGTCGCGGAGATCGGTTTGATGCGGCGACAAGGCGCGCGTGAAGTAGATCGGCAGCCGCTCCCGCTCGAGCACGACGATGTCGCCGGCCTTGCCGCCCGCAACGATCGCATCGACGAAGATGATGCGATCCGAATCCTCGATGTCCGGCAGGAGCGACATCCCCCACGTGCCGCCGTCCACCAGCTCGACGCCGTCGAGCAGCCACTCATCGCGCAAGACTTCGAGGGCGACGAGGCCCGCGCCGTCGTCGCCCATCAGAGGATTGCCGAGGCCGATGACGACCGTGCCGCTCACGCGCCCTTCCCCGGCGTCCGATGCTCGCCCGTCGGCCACGGATGCGACGGCACCTTCGCGATGTCGTAATCCTCGTACGAATGATCGGTGGAGATGTACCGACCGCCGGTGATGATCGACGACACCACACCCGCCCGCTCGACGTAATCCGAGCGGATGGCGAAGTACACGTGCATCTCGATGAAGATGATGAACGCCCACGTCATCAAGTGATGAATGACGCGAATGCCCTGGAGTCCGCCGAGCAGCGGCGGCAGCCACGAGAACGCGCGGAAGATGACGCTGCCGGGCGCGGACTGTCCGTACAGCGTGAAGCCCGTCACGACGGTCACGACCGCCATCACGTACACGGCCGTGTATGACCACTGCTGCATCGGATTGTGACCGACGAAGTTGGGTTGCTTGTCGGGCCGGAACGTGAGGTAGCTGCCGGCCGTCTTCACCAGGTTCGAGATGTTCTTCCCGGTGACCGGAAAGAGCGCAGGCAGCCGCTCGAACTGGTTCCCGACCATGAGCCAGTACGCGCGCACGATGCCGGTCATCACGAGCACGGCCGCGGCGGCGAAATGAACGAAGCGCACGCGCCCCATCAGGAAGTGCGCGCTCGCCTCGCCGGACGTGGCGAAGTACGGGCGCCCGATGTAGAAACCGGTGAGGATGAGCGAGAGGATGCACGCCGCCGCGATCCAGTGCATCGCGCGTATCGGCGCGCTCCAGAGATAGACCCAGGTGAAGTTGCCGCGCTCGCGTGCGAACACGCGCTGGACGCGGCCGAGCATGCCTCGCGCGCCGCCAAGCGCGCCGACGCGAGTGGTCATTGCACCTTCACCTCCACGACCTCGCGGCCCTGGGCGTCGAGCACGTGCACGCCGCACGCCATGCAAGGATCGAACGAGTGGATCGTGCGCAGGATCTCGAGCGGCCGCTCCGGATCCACGAGCGGATGATTGTCGGCGAGCGACGCCTCGTAGGGTCCTTCCTGTCCCTTCGCGTCGCGCGGCGAGCAATTCCACGTGGACGGCACGACGCACTGGTAGCGCGAGATCTTCTCGTTCTCGATCTGCACCCAGTGGCCGAGCGCGCCGCGCGGTGCATCCGTGTACCCGTAGCCTTCCGCCTTCTTCGGCCACGACGAGGGCTCCCAGCGCTTCTTCGTGAACGTCGCCGTGTCGCCATTGCTGATCCGCCCGTTCAGCTCGCCTAGCCACGTCTCCATCTTCCGGGCGATGAGAACGGTTTCCATGCCGCGCGCGGCCGTGCGGCCGAGCGTGGAGAAGAGGGCTCCGGGGCCGACGTTCAGCTTGCCGAGCACCTCGCCGACGAGTTCGCGCACGTCCTTGTGGCCGCTCCCGTACGCGACGAGCATCCGGGCAAGCGGTCCCACCTGCATCGCCTTCCCTTCGTACCGCGGCGACTTCATCCACGAGTACTTCGTCTCGTCCTGCAGGTACGTCCAGGGCGCCTTCGGTCCGGAATACTTCGGCGTCGTCTCGCCCTTATATGGATGCAGCCCGGTCTCGGCGCCGCCGGCGTACTCATACCACGAGCTGTGGATGTATTCCTCGACCTTCTTCTGGTCGTATTCATGGACCTTGGTCAGGTCGTGATCGAGGATGATCCCGCGCGGGAAATAGAGCTTGTCGATGTCGCGGATGTCCGCCTCGGGGAACTCGCCGCATGCGAGGAAGTTCGGTACACCGCCGCCGATCGCGCCCCATTCCTTATAGAAGCCCGCGATGGCGACGAGATCGGGCCAGTACACCTGCTCGACGAACTCGCGGGCGTGCTTGATCATGCCGGCGAGATCGGCGATTCGCTCGGCGTTGATGGTCGCGGTGGAGTCCACGTTGATCGCCGACGCCATGCCGCCCACGAGGAAGTTCGGGTGCGGGTTCTTCCCGCCGAACACGGTGTGCAGGCGGATCACGTTGCGCTGCCAGTCGAGCGCCTCGAGATAGTGCGAGACGGCGAGGAGGTTCACCTCGGGCGGCAGCTTGTACGCCGGATGGCCCCAGTAGCCACCCGCGAAGATGCCGAGCTGTCCGGTGCCGACGAACTTCTTCAGCCGCGTCTGCACGGCGCGCAGCTCCGACTCGCCGTTGTTCGGCCAAGGCGAAATCGACTGGCCGATCTTCGCCGCCGCGGCCGGATCGGCCGACAGCGCGCTGACGACATCCACCCAGTCGAGCGCGTGCAGGTGATAGAAGTGAATCACGTGGTCCTGGATGAACTGCATCCCCGTGACCAGGTTGCGGATGGTGTTCGCGTTCGCCGGAATCTTGATGTCGAGCGCATCCTCCACCGCGCGGCAACTCGCCACGGCGTGCACCGTGGTGCACACGCCGCAGATGCGCTGCACGAACGCCCACGCATCGCGCGGATCGCGTCCCTGCATGATGGTCTCGATCCCGCGGAATTGCGTGGATATCGCCCACGCCTTGGAGATCTTTCCGTTTTCCGATTGCGCTTCGATGCGCAGATGGCCTTCGATGCGGGTGATCGGATCGACGACGACCTTGGTCTTAGCCATTGTGCGACTCCTCCTCGGACGTCGACTCGGGTACCTGGTTGGTGCTGCGGCGGCGACGAATCTGCGTGAACACCGTAGCCGCGCCGTGCGCGGCGATCCCTGCCGCCGCCCCTATGGCGAGCGCCAAACCGATCGTGTCCGCGCGCTCCTCGACCGGGAATCCGCCGACGTCCGGCAGGCGGCCGTAGAATGGCGTCATCGTGTCCCAGAAGTGCGGCTCGGTGCAGCCAAGGCACGGATGACCGGCGCCGATCGGCCAGCTCGTCCGAGCGTTCCACATGAAGATCGGGCAGGGCGAGAACGTCGCCGGCCCCTTGCAACCCACCTCGTACAGGCACCACCCCTTCCTCGCGCCCTCGTCGTCGAACGTCTCCACGAACTGTCCGGCGTCGAAGTGCGCGCGCCGCGAGCACTGGTCGTGGATGCGCTTGCCGTATGCGAACAGCGGCCGTCCCTCGCCGTCGACGGCGGGAAGCCGGCCGAACGTGAGGTAGTGCACGACGGTCGCGGTGACGACGTCGCCGATCGGCGGGCATCCCGCAATGTTGAGGATCGGCTTGTTCTTGATCACGTCGCGCACGCCGACCGCGCCGGTCGGGTTGGGCCGCGCCGCCTGCACGCTGCCCCAGTGCGCGCAGGCGCCGAGGGCGAGAATCGCCGCCGCGCCCGACGCAGCCTCTTCGAGCACGGTCTTCGCCGTGCGTCCGCCGATCACCGTGTACATGCCGTCCTCTTTCAACGGCACCGAGCCGGTCACGACGAGCAGGTACTTGCCCTTGTTCGCGCTCATGGCGGCCTGCTTGGCCTTCTCGACCGCGGCGCCGGCGCCGGCCATCAGCGTGTGGTTGTAGTCGAGCGAGATCACGTCGAGCAGGAGATCGCCGATGGTCGGACTTTCCGTGCGGAGCACGCTCTCGACGCAGCCGGTGCACTCCTGCAGCTGCAGCCAGATCACACTCGGGCGCTTGGCGGCCTCGAAGGCCTCGGCAATGCGCGGCGTGGCGGCGCTGCCGATCCCGAGGATGACGGCCATCTCGCCGCAGAACTCCATGAACTCACGTCGCGAGATGCCCCGCGACTCGAAGTGTTGGACGAGGGTCTCACCCTCGACCCACTGATGTGCGCTGGGCATGATCATGCGATCGCGTCTCCTTGGCCACATGCCGTGTTTTGGGGTCGGAAACTCCTGCATGAACGTGAGAGCGTCCCAAACGACGCGCCGTCGGGAAACGGACGAAAGGCCGTGCGGGAAACCCTCACTCTTCCCATGTGCGGCAAGAGCCACGAAACGCTGTCACCTGACAGCTGTCAGCTGATGGCTGTCGGGTGACAGCGTCGCAGTTGGTGCGTCGAGGCGGCTGTTAACAGATCCGCGGCAGCTGATCGCCCGGAAGGAGATCCACGATCCGCGTCCCGCCGAGCGAGGTGCGCAGCGCCACCAGGCCGGGGTGCGCATCGACGACGCGGCCAATGCATATCGCGTCCGCGCCAAGCTCGTACGATCGCAGGACGTTCAGGGCTCGCGCGGCCTCGGCCGGCGGAACGAAGGCGAGCAAGACTCCCTCGTTCGCCACGTACAGGGGATCGAGTCCGAGCATCTCGCACGCCGCGCGCACGTCGTCGGGCACCGGCAGTGCGTGTTCGTCGATCTCGATCCCGACGCGTGATGCCGATGCGATCTCGTTGAGGGCGCTGGCGACACCGCCGCGCGTGGGATCGCGAAGCACGTGCACATCCACGCGCGCGGCCTTCAGTCCCTCGACGAGCTCGACGAGACACGCGCTGTCGCTCGTGATCGTGCTCTCGAACGCGAGTCCTTCGCGAGCGGCCATGATCGCCATGCCGTGCCGGCCGAGTGCGGCGCTCGTGATGATGAGGTCGCCGGCCCGCGCACGAGTCGGCCCGGGACGGAAGTCCGGGTCGGCCGCGCCGATGGCCGTCGTGTTCACGTAGAGCCCGTCGGCCTTTCCCCGCTCCACAACCTTGGTGTCGCCGGCGACCACGGGAACTCCGGCCCGGCGCGCCGCCTCGGACATCGACCGCACGATTCGATCGAGCACGTCGATCGGGAGTCCTTCCTCCAGCACGAATCCGGCCGTCAGGCAGACGGGCCGCGCGCCCATCATCGCGACGTCGTTCAGTGTTCCGTGAACGGCAAGCGAGCCGATGTCGCCGCCCGGGAATTCGAGCGGGCTCACCACGAACGTGTCGGTCGAGATGACGATCTCGGTGCCCGCGACGCTCACGACCGAGCCATCGCCGAGTTGTGCGAGCGCGTCATTCGAGAGATGACTGAGGAACCGCTCGCTCAGGAGCGTGGCGCTCATCCGCCCGCCTGAGCCGTGACCGAGCTGCACGCGATCGACCACGGTGATCGGCATCGCGCAGACGAGTCCGGCGATTTCGATGGCCGTCATGCCGTCATCCCGGCGGGCGCGGCACCGCGATGTTTGGCGATGTGATAGTAGGCCGCGCACGCGCCCTCGGACGAGACCATCAGCGCGCCGAGCGGATGTTCGGGCGTGCAGCGCGTGCCGAACGCCGCGCACAGCGGCGGCTTGAGCCGGCCCGTGAGCACATCGCCCGCGCGGCACTCGGCGGGCTCGTTCACGGTGATGCCGCCGAGCCCGAACTTGCGCTCCGCGTCGTACGCCGCGAACTCCTCTCTCAGTCGCAAGCCGCTCATCGGGATTTCTCCGAGGCCCCGCCACTTCCGGTCGGCGAGCTCGAACACGTCCTCGATCCGCGCGCGGGCCGGCGGCGTTCCCTCGCGCCGCACCGAGCGAACATACTGGTTCTCCACTTCATGGCGCCCATCCTCGAGCTGGTGCACGGCCATGAGAATGCCTTCGAGGATATCCAGGGGCTCGAAACCCGTGACGACGATCGGAATCTTGTATCGCTCGGCGAGGGGTTCGTACTCGCTCCATCCCATCACCGCGCACACGTGACCCGCGGCGAGAAATCCCTGTACGCGATTCCCGGGCGACTGCATGATGGCCATGATCGCCGGCGGCACCGTCACGTGCGACACGAGCACGCTGAAGTTGGTGACCCCCAGCTCGCGCGCGCGCCACACCGCCATCGCGTTCGCCGGCGCCGTGGTCTCGAATCCCACCGCGAAGAACACGACCTCGCTCTCCGGATTGCGCTGCGCGAGCGCGAGCGCATCGAGCGGCGAGTACACGATGCGCACCTGCCCACCCCGCGCGCGCACCTGCTGCAGGTCGCAATCGCTTCCGGGCACGCGCAGCATGTCGCCGAACGAGGTGAAGATCACGCCGGGTCGCGCGGCCAGCTGCAGCGCCTTGTCGATCTGCTCGAGCGGTGTCACGCACACGGGGCAGCCCGGACCATGGATCATCTCCACCGCACCGTCGAGCAGTTCGTCGAGTCCCTGCCGCACGATCGTGTGCGTCTGTCCGCCGCAAACTTCCATGAGCGTCCACGGTCGGGTGGCCGTCTTGCGGATGCGCTCGATGAGGGGAAGTGCGATGGACGCGTCGCGGTACTCGGTGAGGTACTTCATTTCTTCGCGGCCGCTGCCGCGCGGAGCGCGCCCTCGATGTCATGGCGATGCTCGTCGTACTCGGGCAGTGCGGCGGCGAGCTCGGCCGTCTTCGCCGCGATGAAGCGCCGCTGGTATGCGGCGCGCAGCGACGGAGTAGCCGCCGTGCGCATGGCCAGCAGCAGGCCCAGGAGATGCGTCGGACGCTCGTTGAGAATGTTCTCCGCTTCCGACCGCGCCTTGAGCGAGTCGCCGACGACCGCCCAGATCATCCCGATGTCGTATCGCGTGTGCGCATCGGGCGTGCCCAGCGCGACGTACGCCTGCAGCGCCATCGGGGCGAAGAAGCGCGCGCTGTCGAGACGGCCGATCTCGCTGTAGCGCATCACGCGGTCATACAGGCGGCTCGCGCGTTCCTGCGGCGCCATCGACGCGAGGTCGACCGGACCGCCGTCGCCCTTCGGTGACTCGGCCCTGCCGAGCGGACTCGCCGCGTCGGGCGCCGGCTCGCGCGCTCCCACCCGCTCGCCGGCGAGGTACCCGCCGAGCACGGCCACCGCCATGATCGGGATCACCCAGGTGAAGATGCTCCGCAATGGCTTGGCGGCCGGCTTTCTGGTCATGAGGTGAAGCCTCCTGCGGATGCAGTGGCCGGTGCGCTCGATGGCATTGCGCCGAGTTCCGCCATCCAGTCGAGCTCGTCGTGCTTGCTCATCTCGCGCAGCACCTCGAATGTCCGTTGCGCCTCGACCTCATCGACTTTCGAGATGGCGAAGCCGACGTGCACGATCACGTAATCGCCCAGGCCGACCTCGTGACGAACGTAGGCGAGACAGACCGAGCGGCGCACGCCGCCGAAATCGACGACGCCCATCGGGAGTCCGCCTTCGTCGTGGATCTCGATGACTTTTCCAGGAATGCCGAGGCACATGGAGCGCTCCTCCGGGATCATGGGCGCACGTGTCATGCTGTTATCATCGACCACGTGCCATGTCAAACAGCATAGCGCGGCCGGAAGCGCCGTTCTGCGAGGATTGTCCTGATTTTTGCGACGGCGATTCCCTGACAAGGACTTCTGGTATATCCCGATGCCCGCCCTCCCCCCGGGCACCTAACGTGCGGGCGCAGCTGCCAATCTCCGTGAGACGGAGGTGTCTCGTGTTTCTGGGCGGGCGACGAACAGCACATGCCGGCGCGGCCAAACCGTCGGCACTGGACGAACTGCTCTCCACCGAGCAGGAAATCGCCGCGCAAATGGCCGCCGCCGAGCAAGAGGCCGCAACGCTGACCGCGGCCGCGCGCAGTGATGCCGAAGCGATCGAGCGTGAAGCGGCGGCGGCACTGGCAACCGAGCTCGCCGCGCTCGAGAAACGCGATGGCGACGCCCGCGCGGAGCTGGTTCGTAAGCTCGAGGACGAAGCTGCGCGTCTCGTCACGCGTTATCAAACGCTCGCGGACGAGGAGATCGAGCGTTTTGCGGCGTTCGTCGTATCGGACATCACCGGTCTCACGCTCGAGCCGGGACGATGATCATTCCAATGGCCAAGGTGCGGATCCTCGGTCCGCGGCAGCAGCTGGACCCGACGCTGCGCGCGATTCAGGATCTCGGACAACTGCAGCTCGCGGAGGTGCCGACTCCGCCGGGAGTGCAGGCGGCGCGTCTCGACGCACGCGACGCGCGTCGCCGCCGCCAGCTCGCGTCGGTCCTCACCGACGTCGACGGCGCGCTGCATGATCTCGACATTCCGCTCGCCGGCGCGCCGCAGCCGCAGCCGGCGCATGTTTCGGAGCTCGCGCGATGGGCGCGGCTCGCGTCGAAGGTCCGCAGCGCCGCCGGCAAGCTCCGCGAGAAGGAAACCGCACTCGGCGACGAGCGCGCGCTGATCGCACGCTACCGTGACTTCCTCGAGGCAGTCCTGCCGGGCGTGCGGAAGGTGGCGGGCTCGCCGCGTCTCACGAGCCACGCCGTGGTCGTACCGGCCGCGGCGCGTGCGACGATCGAGCCGCTCGCGACGGTCCTGCGCGAACAGCTCGGAGCCGAGTTCTCGATGACCGTGCACGAGCTGCCCGGCGGCGACGTCGCGATCCTCCTCGTGCTTCCGAAGGAGTTCAGCGGCCGTCTCGAAGCGCGTCTCGCGGAAGCGCGCGTGCCTGAAGTGCCGCTGCCGGAATCGTACCGGCACGTGCCGCTCGAGGAGGCGATGCCCCGCATGCTCGCGCGCCTGTTCGAGATTCCGGCCGAGGTCCAGGAGTGCCGCCGCCAGCGCGCGGCGCTCGCCGCCACCAACAAGCAGGATCTGCTGCGCGCGCGCGCCGCGATCGCGGACTGGCGCGCCGCCGCCGCGGCGCACGAGCAGAGCGCGGTGACCGCGCACGCGTTCACGATCGAAGGATGGCTGCCGGAGGTCAGCGCGCCCGATCTCGAGCGTCGCGTCCACGAGGCCGCCGGTCCGGCGATCGTGGTGGAGCACATCGCACGAGAAAACTGGGGCCGCGAGGACGCGCCCGTGGTGCTCTCCAACCCGCGGCTGTTCCGTCCGTTCGAGGCGCTGATCACGCTGCTCCCGCTCCCGCGCTACGGCACGATCGATCCGACGCCGTTCGTCGCGGTGTTCTTCCCGCTGATGTTCGGCATGATGCTCGGCGACGTCGGGTACGGCGTCCTGCTGGCCGGGATCGCACTCCTGGTGCACCGGCGCGCGAAGCCGGGATCGCTCTTGTACAAGGCAGCCGAGATCGCGGGCCCCTGCGCGGCGTTCGCGATCATCTTCGGCGTGCTCTTCGGCGAGTATTTCGGCGACCTTGGCGCGCGCACGCTCGGACTCCGTGCACTCGCGTTCGATCGCGAGAAGGCGATCTTCTCCATGCTCGCGGCCGCCGTCGGAATCGGTGTGGTGCACGTCGTACTTGGCCTGGTGCTCGGCGCGGTGACGGCCGGCAGGCGAGACAAGAAGAAGGCGCTTGGACAGGGAACGTCCGCCGTCATGGTGCTCCTCGTGGTTGCGGCGCTGCTGGCCGCGTTCGAGGTGCTCCCGTCCCGCCTGTTCACTCCCGCAGTGATCGCGTTGCTCGTGGCGTTTCCGCTGCTCGTCTTCGCGGAAGGGCTGATCGCGCCGCTCGAGCTGCTGGCCACGCTCGGAAACGTGCTGTCGTATGCGCGCATCATGGCCATCGGCACGGCGTCGGTGATGCTGGCCCTCGTCGCGAACCAGATGGTCGGCGCCGTGGGGAGCACGGCGGTCGGACTCGTGTTCGCGCTGCTGTTCCATCTCGTGAATTTCGCGATCGGACTTTTCACTCCCGCGATTCACGCGCTGCGCCTGCAGTATGTGGAGTTCTTCGGAAAGTTCTACAGTCCCGGCGGGCGTCGGTACGAGCCCTTCGGTCACCGGGTGCCGGAGCCGGCGCCCACGTCAACGAGGTCATTGCCATGATCAGCCTGTGGGTTCCCGTGAGCGCAGCGATCGTGCTGAGCGTTGCCGCGCTCGCCACCGCCTGGGCCCAATCGAAGATCGGCACCGCCGGCGCGGCGGCACTCGCCGAGAAGCCCGAACTGGCGGGAACGATCGTCATCCTCGTCGCCATTCCGGAGACGATGGTGATTCTCGGTTTCATCGTCGCCGTCCTCATCATCCTGCGCAGCGGCGGAGGCTGAGTGGTGCCCGGCACCGCCGGACCGCTGCTCGAACAGATCCGCAGCACCGCAGTCGCGGCCGCGACGGAGAAAGCCACGGGCGCCCGAACGGAGGCGGACGCGATTCGCACCGGCGCGCGGGATCGCGCGCAGCGCGAGCGGGCGAGCGCGGTGGCGGCGCACGAACGCGGCGCGGCGACGGCGTCCTCGCGAACGCGCGCCGAAACCGCGGCGCGCGTGGGTCGCGACACGCTCACGGCGCGCGCCGCCGCGCTCGACCGCATCTTCGCGGCGGCGGACCACCGGTTCGCCTCGCTCGCGTCGCATCCGGGACTCCGCGACCTGCTCGTCGCGACGCTCAACGACGGCCTGACCTACCTGCCCGACGGGGCGGCGACCGTTGCGTGCGCCGGCGCCATCGCCGACGCCGTGCGCGCCGCTCTCGCGGCTACCAAGCGGGAAGACGTCACGGTGCGCCTCGACGAAACCGTCCCGATCGGCGTGATGATCGAGGCCGGCGACGGCTCGGTGGCGGTCGACGGAACGTTCGCCCGGCGACTGGCGCGCGAGCGCCCGCGGCTCTCGACCGTACTCGCCCGCCGACTCGTGGAGCATCCGAAGTGACGGACTGGGGCGACGTGATCGTGCGGGCACGGGGGCTCTCCTCACACATCCTGTCGCCCGCGCGCTGCTTCGCGCTCTGTGACTCGCGGAGCATCGGAGATCTCTCGCTGCAACTGGCCAACCTCGGACTGGTGAGCGCGCCATCGGCCGACAGTCCCGCCGACGAACACTCGCTCGAGCTCGCGTTGCGGCGGCGGGCCGGTGCCCGGTTGCAGTTGCTCGCGAACTGGGCGGGTGCGCGACGCGATCTCCTCGCCCCGATCTTCGACGACGAAGACCGGCGCGCCATCCGCGCGCTCGTGCGTGGCGCGATCGCGCGCGTCGCGCCCCAGCTGCGAACCGCCGGGCTCGTACCCACCCCCTCCCTGCCGATCCGGGCACTCGACGAGCTGGCCCAGGCCGGCGACGTCGCGACGGTGGCTTCGCTGCTGCTCGCGTGGCACCATCCGTTCGGCGCGGTGGTGGAGGCCGAAGCACGACGGCAGCAGCCCGATACTCTCGAGTTCGAGATGGCGCTGGTACGCGAGTTCGCGGTGCGCGCACGAACGGCAGCGGATGCCGGCGACGCGGCCCTGCGACTGTTCGTGGAGCGGACGATCGACCTCGAGAACCTGCAGTCGGCGCTCGCGCTGTCGAGCCAGGCCTCCGACGTCCCGCCCGGACGCCTGTTCGTCGACGGCGGCACGATCGTCACCGTCGGCGACCTCGCAGGCGCGCGCGGAGCCGGCGGCGAAATCGATCTCGCCGCGCGTCTGGCGCGGCGGGTGCGCGGCACTCCGCTGGCCGCAATGCTGAACCACGGCACGCGTTCGGCCGAAGACGCCGCGCTCGACGCGCTTGCCGACGAATTCCGCCGTCGTGCGCGCGATGCGCCGTTGAGCCTCGCACCCGTGATCCTGTTCGCGCTGCGACAGCGCGCCGAGCTGCACATGCTGCTCCGGATCTTGTGGGGTGTCTCGCTCGGCGTGCCGCGTGCGACCGTGGAGCGCATGGCCGGGGTTGCCGCATGAGCTGGCGCGTCCGGGTACTCGCGTCGACGGCGACGTCCGCGGGATACCGCCTCGCGGGCCTCACCGTGGATGAGGTGGGAGACCGAGCCACCGCCGGCGACCGGCTCGCCGCCGCGGCAGCCGACACCGATGTGGGAATCATCCTCGTCGAGCAGCGTCTGCTCGATGCGGTGCCCCCCGCCGTTCGTCGCGCCGTGGACCGGCGGCCGTTACCGATCATCGTGCCGATACCCGCACCGAACTGGACGCACGCCGCGACCGACGCGGAGAGCTACATCGTCGAGCTGCTGCGGCGCGCGATCGGATACCGGGTGCGGCTGCAATGACCGCGATCATCACGCGCGTCGCCGGCTCGCTCGTCGAGGCCTCGCCGCTCCGGGCGGCGCTGTACGAAATGGCCGCGGTCGGCGAGCGCCGAATGCTCGGAGAGATCATTCGCCAGCGCGGCGACGTCGCGACGCTCCAGGTCTATGAGGACACCACAGGCCTCACCACCGGCGAACC
>JADGQS010000005.1 GCA_017881585.1 Gemmatimonadaceae bacterium
GCCGGGCTGGTCGGGACGCCGGAGCAGGTCGCGGAGCGTGTGAACGAATTTCAGGAAGCCGGCGTCGGGCTCCTGCTGCTGCAGTGCAGTCCGCAGTTCGAAGAGATGGAGCGGTTCGCGGCCGAGGTCATGCCTCTGACAGGGTCTCTCGCAGTTGGATGAGATGACGCTCTTCGTGCTTGCCGACGCTGAGAATCCACTGATATCCGTTGAACGCGCCGAAGATGGGATGCGGCGCGCTCACGACGGTGAGGTCGCGGCCGTCCACATGCTCGACGGCACGGAGCAGTCTCAGGCGAACGGCCTGCAATGACGACCACGACGTTCCGAGCTCGGCTGTTGGTTCGGGGGCGAGCCGCTCCGGCGCCTCGATTCGCACGCTGCGATCGAGGAACCGGAATTGGTCGAGCGAGCACAGCCGCGATTCCGTGCCCGTCTCGGCGGGCATGCCGTCGGCCATCGCCTTTGCAAACAGGCCTTCGAGCAGCTTCGATATCGAGCCCTCGACCTTTCCCAGGTGCTGGATGATGCCGGTCCCGGTCCATCCGCCGTTTCGCGGCCGGTGGTCGAACTTCGCCGGCGGGGTCTGATCGACGAACTCGGCCAGATCAGCCCGGACGTGCGCGAGATAGCCTGTGATCTCCTGGAGATGGGGATGCATGTGGCGAATGTAACCTCAGTGTGCCCCCGCCCGGAAAGGGGGCTGAAACCGTGACGATGGCGGTTCCGTATTGAAGCCAAAGGGAGGGCCTATGTGGGGAATAATCGTACTTGCCGTCTCGCTCGGAATTTCCTGGCTCAGCTACGGCACGGCCCGGCGCTTTGTTCGTGAACGTTTGCGGTATGTGGAGGCGGCGCTGACCCCGGGCGCGGCGATCATCGCCGGTGTCGTCGCCGCGGTGGTGGCTGCGCCGGTGGTCGGGCTGCTGCACATCATTCCGATTCTGGGGTCGCTGATTGGCGGCGGAACCGCGCTGGTGTTCGGACTCAGCGTAGGACTTGGCGTGAGGTCGGGGGCGCAGGATGTGAAGCGGGGCTACGTCATCACGTCCGGGAGCTAGCTGGTGAGCGAGGACGGTTCGAGGGCAGAATACAACAGCTGTCGGCTGACAGCGGCGTGAGATCAAAGCTGTGAGCTGGTAGCCGCCAGCTATTGGCTGCGAGACAAAGGCGACGGGACCGATCAGCGCGCGAAGTGGTCAGCGCACCAATCGGTCCCGTCGTCCTTTTCTCGGAGCTAATGGCTCAGTACTAACCGCTCACCGCGATGTTTGACTGTGAATCCGCCGTCGCCATACACGAGGAAGTAACCGTACGACACCTTGTCTCCGCTGAGATCGGATCCGCCCCAGATGATCCCGACCGCGTCGTGGAGCGGAGTCGAACGCACGCCCAGCGTCACCGAAATGGTGTACGCGCCCGACGCGGTGTTCGCGGCATTCCAGTAGATCGCCGCCGGCCCGCTCTCCACCCCAGCACCCCGAACAGCTTCTTCATAACCTTCCGCAGTTCAGTTGTCCCGCCTGCCCTTTGCGAACCGCAACAGCAACGACAGCGCCAGCAGGCCGATGCCCGTCCAGCGCAGCAAGGAGATGTCGGCTCGCGCACCCAGCCCCCAAACTACGATCCCGGCGACCCCGAGCGCGAGCCGTGCAATCAACACGGGATTCATCGCGACGCCTCCGCGGAAACGGTCACGTCCTCTCGCTCCGAACCAGCGATCTCGAGAATGAAATCGGCGCCGAAGGCCAGCGAGGGCGTCTGGAATCCCGGCTTCGCGCCTCCCGCGAGCACCTTTTCGGCGGCCGCGACGGACGTCAACGCCGTGAGCGTGTATCCATCGGCGGTGCGCAGCCGGGACTGCACCCTGCGGCCGTCGTCGTCCCAGGCCTCACCCCAAAGCTGCGCCGCCGCGCCCGCGCGCGTTGCATCGGACGGGCCGGGAGCCCCCGCCTGGATCCGCCCCTTGAGAAATGACTGCGCCGGCGGAGTCGCCAGCAGCCACCCGAGATAGCGCGACAGGATCATCCCGCGGACCGCCGATGCGGGCGCCGCCGTATACACGTCGATGTTCGGAATGCCCGTGCTGTGAAACGCGGTGGACACGTCGCCCCACGGGAGCGTGACGACATGCCGCACCCGGTCGCCGAAGTCGATGTCACGCTGCTTCCAGGCCGCAGGCACGCGCGTGATCTTGCCGGCTCGCCGCACGGCGCCGCCGCGCTGGATGTTCTCGACCATCGTCGTCGCCGTGCCGCGCGAGAGCCCGGTGCCGCCGGCGAACGCGAGCGTCAGCCAGGTCGCGCTCGGGAGCCGCCGGTGCAGGTGCGCGGCGAGGCAATCGCTCGGCACCACGTCGAAGCCGGATCCGGGGAGCAGCATCACCCCCGCATCTCGCGCCTGGCCGGCGCGTGCAGTGGAAGCGAGCGTCTCGAGCACGGCAATTTCGCCGGTAATGTCGAGGTAGTGCACCTGATTGCGAATGCAGGCATCGACCATCGGCGTGGACGTTCGCGAGAACGGCCCGGCCGCATGGATCACCACACCGCATCCTGCGAGGGCGGCGTCGAGCGCGCCCGCGTCGTCGAGCGACGCCGGCCGGGACTCGAGGCCGTGCTCGCGCGCGAGCGCCCCGACCTCGGCTGCATTGCGACCGGAGAGGATGGGGCGCAGTCCGCGCGCGACCGCCTGCCTGACGATAAGACGGCCGGTGTAGCCGTTCGCCCCGTAAATGAGCAGCGCGGCTCCGGACACGCTCACTGCGACGGCTCGGACTCTCGCGTGTGGCTGAGGATCCCCGTGCGGAACGCCTCGGTCTGCCGCGCCTCGACGTTCGACGCGATGCCCTCGGCGATGCCGTCGCGAAAGGAGAGCAGGTCGAGGCGATAGAACAGCCGCTTGGTCAGCCCCATCGACGACATCGGATGGCTCGCGAGCCCGAGCACGTACCGCTCGACCTCCGATTCAAAGTGCGCCGCCGGCAGCACGCGGCTGACGAGTCCGATGCGTTCGGCTTCCGTCGCGTTGATGATCCGTCCCGACGCGACCAGATCGAACGCGTGCTTCTCGCCGACGGAGCGGCGGAGCATGTTCATCACCATCGCCGGAATGAAGCCGATGCGGACTTCCGGGTAGCCGAACTGCGCGTCGTCGCGGGCGAACAGCACGTCGCACGCGGTGGCCAGTCCGCAGCCTCCGGCAACCGCGCGTCCCTGCACCGCGGCAACGATCGGCTTCTGCATCCCGCGCATGGTGAGAAACACCCGGCCGAGATCGGCGGCATCGCGGCGGTGCGCTTCCGGCGACGCGTCGAGCAGTTCCGCCAGCGCATCGAGATCCACACCCGAGCAGAAATCGTCGCCGTCGGCCTTGAGAAGCACGGCGCGCACGGCGTCGTCACCCTCGAACTCCATCAGCGCATCGACGAGCTCGTGTACGGTCTGTGAATCGAGCGCATTCTTCTTTTCGGGTCGCGCCAACGTCACGCGCCCGACCGCCCCGGCGATGTCAACGCGAATTCGTGCGGTCATGAAATGTCCGTCGCGCGCGGAAGCCCGAGCGCGACCGCCTCCTCGTCGGGGATCTCCACGACCATGCGAAGCAACGCTGTCGAAAAGACCTTTCCTTGCGCATCGGTCTTGAGGGAAAGTGTCCCGCCGCCGTCGAGGGCGCCATGCAGCAGAAAATTCAGCGCGCGCAGGTTCGGCAGCTCGTACCGCTCCACGCCACCGGTGATGACGCCCGTGAAGTGCGCGGCCACACGGTCGCGCGTCACGTATTTGGCGAGCGTCGCATACCACTCGGGCCTGAGTGCAATGAGGCCGACATTGGCGGTGTCGCCCTTGTCGCCGGAGCGCGCGTGCGCGATGTCGAGGAGGCGGACTTTCATTCGAGCACCGTCACGCGAGTCTCGACGACGGTCTTGTCGACGAGTGCGGGCCAGTACGCGACGATTTCCTCGGTCTTCGGCCGTCCGCCGGCGAATCCGGTGACGCTCGGCGGTCCGTTGAGGACCAGCGGAACGATCTCGCGCGTAAATCGTTCGACCTTCTTGCGATCGGCGTCGCGGACACCGATGCGGTACTGCACTTCGGGAGCGTGCCTGCCCGCCTCCGCTCCGGCGAGAGGTCCGTGCGTGGCGTTGGCTCCGACGAATTCCGAGAGCACGTGCTCGAAGTGCAGGCCGAGCCGGTCGAGGCGCTCGCGCAGCACACGATCGGCGAGCTGCGCCTTCTCGAGCGCGTCGGGCCACGCGTACACGAGCGAGCCGACGGCCTTGTAGCCCGACCGGTACGCGATGGACACCTTGAGCTTGTCGGTCGCCGGCTTTCCCTCGATGCCGAAGACGCGCACGCGATTGGTTCCGTCAGGCTCGAGATGAATCGATGTGAAGTCGGCGACCACGTCGGGCGTGATGTACGCGTGCGGATCGCCCATCTCGTACACGAGCTGTTCCGTGACGGTCTGCACGGATACCCGCCCTCCGGTGTTCGGGTGCTTGGTCACCACAAAGGTGCCGTCGGCCTGCGCCTCGACGATCGGATATCCGACGTCGGCGAGATTCTCGATCGACCGCCACTCGTAGAGACAATTCCCGCCCGAACACTGCGCTCCGCACTCAATAATGTGGCCCGCAATAATTCCCGCCGCGAGCTTGTTCCAGTCCGTCGCTCCCCATCCGAACTCGTAGCGGAGCGGTGCCATGGTGAGCGCGGTGTCCGTCGACCGTCCCGTAATCACGACGTTCGCGCCCTTCGCGAGCGCCTCGACGATCGGTACGCTGCCGATGTACGCGTTCGCCGCGATCACGCGGTCGCGAACGATCGACAGGGGTTCGCCGGTTTCCATGTTCTTCAGCGCGTGGCCGGAGGCGAGCAGCTCGTCGATGCGCGGCAGGAGATTGTCGCCCGTCACCACGCCGACGCGCAGCTTGCCAGCGGCGCCTCGCGCGCGTGCCATCTCGAGCACCGCGGCGGCGCATGCCTCGGGATTCACGCCGCCGGCGTTTGCGATGACCTTGATGCCGCGCTCGGCGACGCCGCCCAGCACCGATTCCATCGCGCCCACGAAATCCTTCGCGTACCCCGCCGCCGGATCACGTTCCTTCTGCTTCTGCAGAATGGACATCGTGACTTCGGCGAGGTAATCGAGCATGAGATAGTCCACCGGGCCGCCTTCGGCCTGGCGGCGCGGCGCCTCGAGCCAGTCGCCCCAGAAACCCTGGGCGCCGGCGACGCGCACGATCTTCTTCGCGGTCATTCTGTTGCCGCCTCCATGCGCGCGGGAAGGACGAACGCGCCGAGGTGCGGTCCGGGATTCTGCAGCGCACTGCGCAGCACCATGCCGAGCGCGGTGCGCGTGTCTTCGGGATACACGATCGCGTCCACGAAACCGCGCGCGGCCGCGTAGCGCGCGTCGAGTTGTTCTTCGTAGTCGGCCCGCATCTCCGCGGCCGAATTGCTGACGGCGCGCGAGACCGTCGCGCCGGCCTTCTTCGCGGCGTCCATCGCCGGGCCGTGCACGGCCTGCACCGCGGCCTCTCCCTCCATGACGCCCATCCGGCCGGACGGCCATGAGAGGATGAAATCGGGATCGAATCCCTGGCCCGCCATCGCATAGTATCCCGCGCCCGATGCGTGATTCACGGTGAGGACGATCTTCGGCGACAGCGCCGTGGCCATCGCCTCGACGAACCGCGCGCCCGAACGAATGATCCCCGACTGCTCGGCTTCCGGCCCGACCATGAAGCCGGAGACATCCTGCACGAATAGGATCGGCGTGCCCGCGCGGCTGCAGCGATCGATGAAGTACGCCGCCTTTTCGGCGCTCTCGGCATAGATGATCCCGCCGAACCGCGGCTTCTCGCCCGCGCGCCCCTTGATGAGCCCGCGCTGATTCGCGACGATCCCGACCTGAATCCCCTCGATCCGCGCATCCGCGCAGATCATCTCCTTCGCGAGATTCTGCTGGAATTCGTCGAGCGATTCGGCGTCCACGATGCACGAGAGGATCGCGTGCATGTCGTACGACATGCGATGATCCGACGGCAGCATGTCGTAGAGCGCGCTCGGGTCGGTCGCCGGGGCCGTTGTCTGAGCGCTGTCAGCCGACAGCTGTGAGCTGGCAGCGTGCGGTTTCGGCAGTCGCCCAACGAGATCCCGAATCTTCCGAAGGCATTCCGCGTCATTTTCCACGGCATAGTGCGCCACGCCGCTCACCTCGGTGTGCGTGATCGCCCCACCGAGCGTCTCCGCATCGATCGTCTCTCCCGTCGCCCCCTTCACCAGATTCGGTCCCGCGAGCCCCATGAACGAAGTGCCCTTCACCATGAGGATCACGTCCGAGAGCGCGGGCAGATACGCCCCACCGGCAACGCACTGGCCCATGACGGCTGCGATCTGCGGGATCCGCAGATACCGCCGCATGAGCGAGTTGTAATAGAAGATTCGCGACGCCCCATACTGTCCCGGAAACACCCCGCCCTGATATGGAAGATTCACGCCGGCGGAATCGACCAGATAGATGATCGGGATGCGGCAACGCATCGCGAGTTCCTGTGCGCGCAGGATCTTGGTGATCGTCTCGGGCCACCACGACCCGGCCTTCACGGTCGCGTCGTTCGCGACCACCACGCACTCGCGGCCGGCGACCATCGCGATTCCCGTGATCACACCGGCGCCAGGCGCCTGCCCCTCGTACTGGTCGTAGGCGACGAGCAGCCCGATCTCGAGGAAATGCGCATCCGTGTCCGTGACCTGCGTGACGCGCTCGCGGGCGGTGAGTTTTCCCTGTTTGTGCTGTCTGGACGCCTTGTCCGGGCCTCCGCCCTCACGGAGCCGGGCCTCGAGCTCGCGCGTGGCTACGCTGAGCTCTCGCAGTCGCGAACTCACACTTCCTGTGCGCGCCGCGCTTCGTGCTGAGCGAACCAGTCCCTGATGTATTGCACGAGGTCGGCGGTGGAAGTCCCTGGGCCAAAAAGCTTTCCGACGCCGAGAGTTTGCAACTTCTCCATGTCTTCCTTGGGGATGATGCCGCCGCCGGTCACGAGGATGTCGCCCCGGCCCTCGGCCTTGAGCAACTCGCGCACGCGTGGAAAGAGCGTCATGTGCGCGCCGGAAAGAATCGAGAGCCCGACGACGTCGACGTCTTCCTGCACCGCTGCGCTTGCGATCATCTCCGGCGTCTGGTGGAGGCCCGTGTAGATGACCTCCATGCCGGCGTCACGGAGCGCGGCCGCGACGACCTTCGCGCCGCGGTCGTGACCGTCGAGGCCGGGCTTGGCGACGAGCACTCGGATGGGGCGTGTCATCCATTGAATTTGACTGTGCGTACGGATGCGGGCAACTGCAGGGCGATCTCGTCGAGTCGTTTCCCGAGCGTGACGCGCTGAAGTTTGTCGATAGGAAGCGCGAGCATGAGGTCGATCCGCCTGGCGATCAGCGCGCGGGCCGCCCTGAACGCCTGAGACTTTACGGCGTCACTCCCTTCGACCTCCGCGGGATCTTCCATGCCCCAGTGGGCGTGGATCGGATGTCCGGGCAGGATGGGGCACGCCTCCTTCGCGTTGTCGCAGACCGTTATCACGAAGTCGAATTTTTCTCCCATCAGTGCGTCGACACTGCGCGGCGTATGCCCGGTCCAGTCGATGCCAACGTCGTGCAGCGCCTGAATCGCGAACGAATTTACGCGCTGCGCGGGACGCGATCCGGCGCTTTCGGCCGAGAACTTTCCGCGCGCTTTCACGTTCATCAGTGCCTCGGCCATCTGACTCCGCGCCGAGTTGCCGGTGCAGAGAAAAAGCACTCGCACGGGATCTTTCACGTTTACCCCTGAGGTTCTGGTGTGAAGCCGAAGTAGCGCCGCCCCGCCCACAGCGAGACGTAGACGAGTCCCACGAGTGCCGGCACTTCCACCAGCGGTCCCACGACGGCCGCGAGCGCCTCGCCGGACGAGATGCCGAACGTCGCGACGGCGACGGCGATCGCCAGCTCGAAGTTGTTGCCGGCGGCGGTGAACGAGAGCGCGGCCGTCCGTTGATAGTCGAAGCCGAGCTTCTTCGAGAGTGTGAACGCGAGCCCGAACATCACGGCGAAGTACACGAGAAGTGGCAGCGCGATCCGGAGCACATCCACCGGCAACCGTATGATGCGGTCACCTTGCATCGCGAACATGAGCACGATGGTGTAGAGCAGTCCGATCAGCGCCAGCGGTCCGATTCGCGGAAGGAACGTCTGTGCATACCACGTTTCGCCTCGACGGGCGACAAGCGTGCGGCGTGTCAGATAGCCTGCGAGCAGCGGAATGCCGAGGAAGATCAGCACGCTCTTCGCGATCGCCCACATCGTCACATGCACGACCGCCGTCTCTGCTCCGAACCACGCGGGCACAACCGTGAGGAAAAGCCAGCCAAGCACGCTGTACGTCAGGATCTGGAATACGGAGTTGAGCGCGACGAGAACCGCGGCGAGCTCGCCCGAGCCGCAGGCGAGCGAATTCCAGATGAGCACCATCGCGATGCAGCGGGCCAGCCCGATCAGGACGAGCCCGTTGCGATACGCCGGGAGATCGGGCAGGAACAGCCAAGCCAGCGCGAGCATGACGACGGGCCCGATCACCCAGTTGAGCAGCAGCGAGGTGCCGATGAGCTTCCTGTCGGCCATGTGCTGTCCGATGGTCTCGTATTTCACCTTGGCGAGCACGGGATACATCATCGCGAGCAGGCCGATCGCGATCGGCACCGAGACGCCGGTAATCCGAACGCTGTCCAGAACTGCGCCGAGGCCGGGAAGCGCCCGGCCGAGAATCAAGCCGAGCGCCATCGCCGCGAAAATCCAGATCGGAAGGAACCGATCGAGCGTCGAAAGCTGCTTGACGACCGGCGCCCCGGTCACCCGAGCGGTCACGTTTTGGAGCAGCCGCAGTCGGGACCGCAGCAGGATTCCTTCGCGGTCGGCAACGCGCGTGACGACGTGGCGGCACCGGGCTTGGTCCCGCGCACGAACGCGCTGATGAACTTGCCCTCGATTTGGGGTGCGATTGTGGCGACGTCGAGTCCGGTGCCGGCGAGAAACGCGGCCGCGTCTTTCGCTTCGTACACACGCGTCGGCTCGATCGAGGGATTCTCGAATCCCGCCTCCGACAGCAGCGAGATGAACTCCTTCTCCTCGAGCGCGCCGGCCACGCAGCCGATCCACAGCTCCATGTTCTTGCGCACGTTATCGGGTACTGCGCCGCGCACGACCACGTCGGAGATCGCGAATCGACCGCCCGGCTTCAGCACGCGGAACGATTCCTGAATCACGCGGCGTTTGTCGCCCGAGAGGTTCACGACGCAGTTCGAGATGATCACGTCGACGGAGTTGTCGGGGAGTGGGATATGCTCGATCTCTCCCTTCAGGAACTCGACGTTCGTTGCGCCCGCCCTGCGCTTGTTCTCGTTCGCGAGCGCGAGCATCTCGTCGGTCATGTCGAGTCCGTAGGCCTTGCCCGTGGGGCCGACGCGCTTGGCAGAGAGCAGGACGTCGATCCCGCCGCCGGACCCAAGGTCGAGAACGACCTCTCCCTCTTTGAGCGCCGCGAGCATGGTTGGATTGCCGCACCCGAGCGACGCGAGCAGCGCTTCGGCGGGAATGCCATTCGTCTGGCCCGCTTCATAGAGATCCGACGTGATCGGATCCCACGCCGCGGTCGTCGAACCGCAGCACCCGCTCGATCCGCACGCGGAGACTGCCGTCTGGCCGTCCGCGACCCGTGTCGCCGCGGCGCCGTATTTCTCGCGGACTACTTCCCGAAGGGCCTCACCCTGATTCGTCGTCATTGGATTCCTCTCGAAGTGAACAATAAAAGTTGATGTATTCGGGCAAAAAAAACTTCAGCCGCAGCATGTGATGGAGCGCGCCGCGGTGCGCTCGGTACGCTTGAGTGAACCGAGCAGCGTCTCGATCTCATCGAGCGTCGCGCGATTCAGCGTGTAGTAGACCCAGCGGCCTTCGCGACGATCCGTCACGATGTCGGCGTCCTTGAGGGTCTTGAGGTGGAATGAAAGCCGGCTCTGCGCGGCGTCCATGAGGTCGGTCAACTCGCAGACGCAGCGCTCCCCGCCGAGCAGCCGCTCGATGATTTCCAGGCGCGTCTCGTCGGAGAGCGCGTGGAACCAGCGGGCGGCTTGGGTGGTGTCGAGCGATGTCGAGGCGGGCATGAATTGAACGTATCGAGAATTCTTGATACGTCAAGGGTCGAATGATGAGGGCTAAGTAAAACGGCCGACGTCGGCCGTTTCGCTCGCCCCTCAATCCTCTTTTCTCGCCAGCAACAGCATCTCGCTCGACTTCCGCCCCAGCGGTCGGTCGCGCCATCCGTCCCACGCCTGCTCCACGATCAGCCCGGCGTCGGCGCAGAGCTCGGCAATGCGCGTGGCGGTGTACAATCGAATCTTGTGCTCGCGCTCCACTGCCTTCCGCTGCCCTTTCACCGTCGTGTGCACCGTGAGCACCCCCGAGAGCGGATCGAAGCTGCGCTCGTGGCCGATCATGGTGCCGTCCTTCGAGGTCCACCAATCGCGCGTGATGAAAGCCCGCACCACGCCGTCGCGGCTGCCGCCGTGCCAGAGCAGCACGCCGCCGGGTTTGAGCACGCGCGCGAATTCCCGGATGACCTTCGCGTCGTCGCTCGGATGCGTGAAGAATCCGAAGCTCGTGAAGAGATTGAGCACGGCATCAAAACGACCGCTCCATTTCTTCGGCAGCGTGCGCATCTCGCCACGCTCGTAGCGGAGATGCGTGCCGGTGCCGCGGGCCTTCGCGCGCTTCAGGAGCTCGGTGGAGTAATCGAGACCGGTGACGTCGAATCCGGCCTCCGCGAGCAGGTGCGCGTGTCGCCCCTGGCCGCACGGCACGTCGAGGATCCGCGAGTCCGACGGAAGCCCGAGCACGTCCATGATCCGCGCCACGTCGCGCCGGTCGAGCTCGGGCGCGAAGATCGGCTCGTACTCGAGCAGGTACTGCGCGTCGAAATAGTCGCGCCACCATTCCATCAGAAGAACACCGGCTCCCTGTACGCGCCGAACACGCTCTCGAGAGCCGCGCGAATCTCATAGAGCGTGCAATACGAGCGCGCGCAGTCGAGGATGAACGGCACGACGTTCGTGTCGCCGGCTGCGGCCGTGCGGAGCGCGGCGATGTTCCGCTCGCAGAGCGCGCTGTCGCGCGTCGTGCGGAGCTTCGCGAGCGCGGCCGCCTGATCCCGGGCCGCCTGTTCGTCGATCTTCAGCAGCGGGATCGAGAGCGCGTCCTCTTCGGTCACGAACTCGTTGACGCCCACGACCAGGCGGCGGTGCTGCTCGATCTCCCACTGCTGGCGCGAGGCGCTTTCGGAGATCTTGCGCTGGAACCAGCCGGTCTCGAGACCGCGGACTACGCCGCCCTGTGTGCCGATGTCGGCGAACATCGCCTCCGCCTGCTGTTCGAGGTCGTCCGTGAGCTTCTCCAGATAGTATGAGCCGCCGAGCGGATCGATCACGTTCGGCACGCCGCTCTCGAACGCGAGCACCTGCTGCGTGCGCAGCGCGACCTGCACGGCGTGCTCCGTTGGCAGTGCGAGCGTCTCGTCCATCGAGTTAGTGTGCAGCGACTGCGTACCGCCGAGCACCGCCGCCATCGCCTGGTAGGCCACGCGCACGATGTTGTTCATCGGCTGCTGCGCGGTGAGCGTGACGCCGGCCGTCTGCGAGTGGAACCGCATCATCCACGAACGCTGGTCCTTTGCTCCGTAACGTTCTTTCAGGTGCCGCGCCCAGATGCGGCGTGCGGCGCGCAGCTTGGCGATCTCCTCGAAGAAGTCGTTGTGGATGTCCCAGAAGAACGAGAGGCGCGGCGCGAAGTCGTCCACCTTCAGTCCCCGCGCGATGCCGCGCTCGACGTAGGTGAAACCATCGGCGAGCGTGAAGGCGAGTTCCTGCGCGGCCGTCGCTCCCGCTTCGCGAATGTGGTAGCCGGAGATCGAGATGGTGTTCCACTGCGGCGCGTGCGCGGAGCCCCACTCGAACATGTCGACGATCAGTCGCAGCGCCGGCTCGATCGGGAAGCACCAGGCGTGCTGCGCCATGTACTCCTTCAGGATGTCGTTCTGCACCGTGCCGCGCAGCTTCTCCGCGCGCACGCCCTGTTTTTCCGCGGCTGCGATGTAGAAGCACCAGAGGATGATTGCCGGCCCGTTGATCGTCATCGACGTGGAGACGTCGCCGAGGGGGATACCGGCGAACAGCGTCTCCATGTCGGCGAGCGAGCTGATTGCGACGCCGCACTTCCCCACCTCGCCTTCCGACCGCACGTGATCGGAGTCGTAGCCCATCAGTGTCGGGAAGTCGAACGCCACCGAGAGCCCGGTGGTGCCGTGCGCGAGGAGGAACTTGTAGCGCTCGTTGGTCTCCTTGGCGGAGCCGAAGCCGGCGAACTGGCGCATCGTCCACAGCCGCCCGCGATATCCGCTGGCGTGAATGCCGCGAGTGAACGGATACGTCCCCGGCACTTCGAATGCGGACCCGGCCGATCCCTCGAGATCCATCGCGGAATACAACGGTGCGACGTCGCCGGCGGAATTCGTGAACGCGATGTCGCGCTTGGGCGAGCGGTCGAAGGTCGCGTGCCACGTGGCCACTTCGCGGCGGAGCCGGTCGAGCTCCTCCTGCATCGCCGCGAGGGTCGCGGCCGTATCCACGTCGTGCCCGTGCTCGGGTACGACGCGTTCGGTGATCTTCGTCATCGTGTGTTCGCTCCAGCCAGGAGTTCGCCGCTGCGCGCGAGCAGCGCATCAGCCACGGCATACGGCGTGGTCACCCCGGATTCCAGCTCCGGAATCCGTTCGTTGATCCACGCGGCGGTGGCAGCGTCGGTCCAGAGCCGGCGACGCACCCGCTGTTCCGCCACATCCACCACGCGCTCGCGAAGCCGCGCGCGCCGCCTCGAGACGAGCGCGCCGCTCCGTTCAAGATAGCCAAAATGACGGTCGAGGGCGCCCAGCAGTTCCGGCACGCCCTCGCCGGTCGTGCCGACGCAGCGCAGCACCGACGGGGTCCACCTCGCGTCGTCGTCGCCCTTCGCGAATGCCCGGGCCGCCTTCGCGGGGTTCATTGCCGCCTTGAAGTCGACGCCGTGATGACCGGACGCGTCACCGGTCACGGCGCCGCTGCGAAGGCCGAGCATGAGCTCGAGATCGTTGCGCAGGCGGTCCGCCCCGGGGCGATCGGCCTTGTTCACGACGAACAGGTCGGCGATCTCCATGAGGCCCGCCTTCAGCGTCTGGATCGAGTCGCCGGATTCCGGCGTGAGCACCACGACGCTGGTGTCGACGGTGCGCGCGATGTCGAGTTCGCTCTGGCCGACGCCGACCGTCTCAACCAGGATGCGATCGATGCCGAACGCGTCGAGCACGTCGCACACCTCGCGCGTCGCGGCGGCGAGTCCGCCGAGCGACCCCCGCGTCGCCATCGAGCGAATGAACACGCCCGGATCGAGGGCGACGGAGTCCATTCGCACGCGATCGCCGAGCAGCGCGCCGCCGGTGAACGGCGAGGTCGGATCCACCGCGATGATGCCGACGGTGAGTCCCGCCTTGCGCAGCTCGGCGGCGAGCCACGTGGTGAGCGTGCTCTTGCCCGCCCCCGGCGGGCCGGTCATCCCGATGCGATGCGCGCGGCCGATGTGCCGGTGCATCGCCGCGAGCAGCACGTCACTGCCCGCCCGCTGGTTCTCGACGATGCTCACGGCCCGTGCCAGCGCGGCCTTGGAGCCGGCGCCGAAATCGGCGCTCAGCGCGCGGAGGCCGGACGACGCCGATTCGGGAAGGGCGAGTGCGCTCACGGAGTCACCGTCTGGGGTTCATCGTGTTCATCGCTGATGTCGCCGACCAGTTCCTCGACCAGGTCCTCGAGCGTCACGAGTCCGAGCGTCTCACCAAGGACACCCTGAATGATCGCCAGATGGACGTGCTCGCGAAGCATGCGGCGCATCAGCTCGTGGCAGGGCGTGGCGGCGCGCACCAGCGCCACCCGACGCAGCGACTCCACCGGGCGTTCGGGATGCGCGAGCACGTCGAACGAGTGCACAAGTCCGACGACGTGATCGAGGTCGCGATCGTACACCGGGATGCGGCTGTACTTCGATTGCGAAATGACCCGCGCGATCTCGGAGGCCGGCACGGTGCGCTCGACGGCGATGATGTCATCGCGAAGCGTCATGGCCTCGAGCGCGAGCTTCTCGCCGAACTCGACCACGCCGCTGATGATCGCGCTCTCCGACGCCTCGCCGACTCCTTCGAGCTCGCCCTCGCGCAGCAGGTCCTCGAGTGACTCCCGCCCATCGTGCTCCGCTTCCACATGGGCGGGCACCGATCGCGCGAAGATCCCGGCGAAGGCGAACAGCGGCGCGAAAGCCCAAGCGAGGAGGCGCAGCACCGGCATCAGCAGCGGCACGAGCGGTGTGGCCCAGCGCCGTGCAATCGCGCGCGGAACGAGCTGACCGACGACCGTCAGCAGCAACAGCGCGACGATGATCTGCTCGACCGCTCCGGGCACGGGCTCGCGCAAGCCGATCACCGCTCCCATGGCGAAGACGGTCGCCGCGATCCCGGTTCCCGCGGCGAATAGCCAGCGCTGGGGCCGGTCGAGATAGATCTCGGCGGCGTCGGCTCCGGCCAGCTTCTGTTCCACCCAGTGGCGAAGCCAGATGCGGCTCACCGAGCGCACGGCCGTCGCCGCAGCCGTGAGCCAGCCGACCAGTAGTGCGAGCAGGAAGATCAGCGCGAAGGTCGTCACGCAACGTCCTCCGTGACCGGCTGCAGCCGTTTGAGGTACACGCGCTCGACGCGGCGCCGCACGACACGCTCCACGACCAGCTTGAAGTTCCCGACGATGAGCGACTCGCCGGCCCGCGGCACGCTGCCGACGAGCTCGTACACCAATCCGCCCACCGTCTGGACATCCTCGCGCGTGAAATCCTGTCCGGTGATCTCGCTCAGGTCCTCGAGGGTCACGCGCGCCGAGACCCAGAACTTGTCGTCGTCCTCGCGCTTGACATCCGGCGCCTCGACGTCGTTCTCGTCACGGATCTCCCCGACGATCAGCTCGAGTGCGTCTTCGAGCGTCACGAGTCCCGCGGTGCCGCCGTACTCGTCCACGACGATCGCGATGTGCTGATGGCTCACCTTGAATTCGCGCAGCTGCGCGTCGACGTTCTTGGCCGAGGGAATGAACGTCGCCGGGCGCACCAGCGAGAGCCAGCCGGCCTCGGGCTCGGCGTCGGCGATGACGGCGGACAGCAGGTCCTTGGCGTAGAGAATCCCGACGATCTCGTCGAGCGTGCCGTCGAAGACGACCAGGCGCGCATGGCGCGCGCTGCGCACGCGGTCGACGACTTCGGACCACCTCGTCTCGCGATCGATCCCGACGATGTCCACGCGAGGAACCATGATCTCCTGCACCTCCGTGTGCCCGAGCGAGAAGACGCCGCGCAGGAGCACGGCTTCGTCGCGCGTGACGTCGGCTTCCGCCTCGACCACCTCGCGGAACTGCTCGAGCGTGGCCTCGCGATCCTCGTCGTCCGGCGGGGTGGACGGAATGAGATGGTTGAGCAACGCGTCGCACCACGTGCCGAACGCGACCACCGGCCGCATGGTCCATTCGATGCCGCCGATGAACGGCGCCAGCGATACGACCGCGCTCGCACCCCGTGAATCCCCCGCCGTTCGTGCGACGCTCTCGGCGATGACCACGACGACGACGCCGGCCAGCAGCACGAGCGGCGCGACGTCCGCCGCCGGCAGACCGCTCGAGACGAGCGCGCCCGCGCTCAGGACGCCCGCCAGCAGCTGGGCGACGATCCGGCCGAACGCGAGCGCGCGGTGAGCGGATTCCCGGCGGCCGATGAGCCCGCCGACCGCGGGCGATACCGGCGGCGCGTCCTCGTCGATCGAGAGCAGCGCCCCGTCGGCGAGGGCGCACAGCGCGGCCGTCAGGGCAGCCAGCGTGGCGAGCAGCGCGGCGACGAGCGTCACGCCGCGCGTCGCATGGCGCGTCGCATGGCGCGTCGCATGGCGCGCTTGACCAGCGCTTCCTGCCGGAGCCACATCGGAGAGCGAAATCGCGCCGCGCCTTCCGGGTGATCGTGACCGAGCGCGTGCAGCACGCCGTGCACCACGAGGCGCACCAGCTCCTCGCGGATCCCCACGCCGAGCCGCCGTGCGTTCGCGCGCGCGACCGCCGGAGCGATATAGATGTCCGCCACGAGCGGCCCGCCCCGCTCACGCGAGAAGCCGAACGAGATGACATCGGTGGGGCCGCGATGATTGAGGTGCTTCCCATTGAGCGCGGCGATCCGCGGCGACGTGACCAGCGTGATGGAGATCAGCGCGTGACGCACTTTTTCTGCGCGCAAGGCGACTCGTGCAGCCTCCGCAAGCCGGCTCTCCGAGATCGCCGGCCTGACGCCCTGCCGGGATACCGCGACGACGAGTGCATTCACCGGTGCGCTCACGTGTCGGCCGCGGCCGAGTAGGCCCTGATGATGTCGCGCACCAGTCGATGCCGGATCACGTCGGCGTCCGTCAGATAGTGGAATGCGATCCCCTCGATTCCCGGCAGGATGCGCTCGATCTGCACGAGGCCGCTCTCCTCCCGCTTCGGGAGATCGACCTGCGTCTTGTCGCCCGTGATGACCGCGCGCGAGTTCACCCCGAGGCGCGTGAGGAACATCTTCATCTGCAGGGCCGTGGCGTTCTGCGCCTCGTCGAGAATCACGAACGCATCCGCGAGGGTGCGGCCGCGCATGTACGCGAGCGGAGCGATCTCGATCACCCGGGTCTCGAGCGACTTCGCCACGCGCTCGGCGGGCATCATGTCCTCCAGGGCGTCGTACAGGGGACGCAGGTACGGATCGACCTTGGCCTGCATGTCGCCGGGAAGGAATCCGAGCGACTCGCCTGCCTCGACCGCCGGCCGCGCGAGCACGATGCGCTTCACCCGCTTGCGCGACAGCGCATCGACCGCCGCCGCGACGGCGAGATAGGTCTTCCCCGTTCCCGCCGGCCCGATGCCGACGACGATGTCGTTGTCGGCGATCGCCTGCAGGTACGCCGCCTGCCCCGACGTCTTCGGCTGGATGATCTTGCGGACCCCCGGCAGGACGATCCGCTCGCCGCTGCCCGTGTCTCGTCCGTTCTCCAGCGACATGCGCAGCACGTCATCGGGCTCGAGTGGTGCGCGCTGCTTCGCCGCGTCGATCATTCGCTGCGCAACCGGAAGCGCCCGCTGCACGACGTCGGCGGCGCCGGCGATCGCCATCGCGTCGGCGCGCAGCGTGACGCGCACCGGGAACAGCTTCTGCAGCTCGAGCAGGTTCGCGTCCGACACGCCCGCGAGCGTCAGCAGGTCGGCGCCTTCGGTCGAGAGACGCATCGTGACGGATTCACCGAGGCTGGCGCCGGACATCGTGCCGTCGGCCGTCATGCGCCCTCCGGCCTGAGGTGCAGGGCGCTCATCTCTTCCGGTGAGACTTGCGTCGGCGCTCCCTCGAACAGGGCGCGCGCCGTCGTCGTCTTCGGGAACGCGATGACGTCGCGAAGCGAAGTGGCGCCCGACAGCAACATCGCGATGCGATCGACGCCGAACGCGATGCCCCCGTGCGGCGGCGCGCCCGCGCGAAGTCCCTCGAGCAGGAATCCGAACCGGCGCTCCTGTTCCGCGGGATCGCCGATGCCGAGCAGCGCGAACATGCGCGACTGCATGCCGGAGTCGTGCGTGCGAATGCTGCCGCCGCCGAGCTCCAGGCCATTGAGCACCACGTCGTATGCGAGCGCGCGCCAGCGATGCGGTTCGCCCGGATGCGCCGCCATGTCCTCGGGATTCGGCGCGGTGAACGGATGATGCACCGCCCCGAGCGCGCCCGTCTCGGGATCGCGATCGAACATCGGGAAGTCGGTCACGATCAGGAAGCGCCGAACCTTCTCGTCCACGAGCCCCAGCCGAACGGCGCATTCCTGCCGGACGCGATCGAGTGCAGGGCTCGTGATGCGATCGGCGCCCGCGACAAACAGCGCCAGCGCCCCTTCCTCGAGCGCGAGCGCGTTCTGCGCCTCGGCCGAAAGGAACTTCGCGACCGGCCCCTCATATTTCCCGTCCGCCTTCTTCACGCGGAGCAACCCGAGCGCGCCGGCGCCCTTCGCGATCGCTTCGAGTTCGTCCACCTGCTTGCGGCTCCACGAGCCCGCGCCCGGCACGGCGATGCCGCGCACACGGCCGCCGGCGGCGATTGCGGCGCGCGTGATGCCGAAGTCCGCCCCGTCGAACAGCGTGCTGAAATCGAGGATTTCGAGGCCGTAACGCAGGTCGGGTCGATCGCAGCCGTACTTCTCCATCGCGGTCTCGTACGTCATGCGCTCGAAGTGCGCGGGGATCTCGTGACCGGCCTCGCGCCAGAGCGCGCCGATGAGTCCCTCCGCGAGCGCGAGGATGTCATCGCGCTGCACGAACGACGCCTCGATGTCGATCTGCGTGAACTCGGGCTGGCGGTCGGCGCGCAGGTCCTCGTCGCGGAAACAGCGCGCGATCTGAAAGTAGCGGTCGAATCCGCTGATCATGAACAGCTGCTTGTAGATCTGCGGCGACTGCGGCAGCGCGTAGAACTCGCCCGCGTGCACCCGGCTCGGAACGAGGTAGTCGCGCGCGCCCTCCGGCGTCGGCTTCGTGAGGATCGGCGTCTCGAGTTCGAGGTACCCGCGCTCGCTCAGGTAACGGCGCGTCACCTGCAGGAGCCGATGCCGAAGCATGAGGCTCTGCTGCAGTTCTGCACGCCGCAGGTCGAGATAGCGATGCCGCAGGCGGAGTTCCTCGGAGGGCAGCTTCTCGCCCTTGCCGCGCGCGACGGGAATGGCCGGCGTCGCGGCCGGACCGACGACCTCGATCACCGTCGCACGCACTTCGATGTCGCCGCTTCCCATCTCCGCGTTGCGGGTGGCAGCCGTGCGAGCCACCACCGTGCCCTCGATCATCACCACGCTCTCCACGCCGACCGCCGCGGCGAGCGCGATGCACTCGGCGCTCGACCAGTCCGTGCCGAACGACACCTGCACGATGCCCTCGCGGTCGCGCAAGTCCAGAAAGACGATTCCGCCGAGATTCCGCGAGCGATGCACCCATCCGCCGAGGCGAACGTGCGTGAGCGCGTCCGCGGCGCGGAGCGATCCGGCCAAGTGCGTGCGCAGCGAAGTGGCGAACGGGGAGCTGTTTGAAGGAGCGGTCACGTCGGAGACTCGCGGCGCGGCGCGCCGGCAGTGGGAAAGGCGAAGGGACTACGGCGAATGCAGGGGGAGTTCACGCCGCTTCGGCACCGTGGATCACGCGCATGAACTCGTCGGCGGACGCCGAGGCCAGCAGCGCGTCGCGCGACTCGGGATTGTGCATGAGCCGCGCGATGCGCGAGAGCAGCTTCACATGCAGGCCGCTCGCCGCCGCAGGGGTGAGCACGAGGAACGCGACCCGCACGGACGAACCGTCGAGGGCGACGTAATCCGGGACTTCACCCACGATTCCGGCGGCGATGCGCAGCTCCGGCACGAGATCGGTCCGGCCGTGCGGCACGGCCAGCCCTCCGCCCAATGCCGTGCTCACCTGGCTCTCGCGTGCCTCGACGACGTCAAGAATGCCGCCGACGGTAGTCTCGTCGGCATCGCCGACGGCCAGACGGACGAGTTCGCGCAGAAGTTCGGCTTTGGAGTGGCTGCCGAGCGGAACGCGTACGCGCTCCGTTGAAAGCAGCTCGCTGAGCAGCAGGGAAAGCTCCAAGGGCGTGAAAGAGCGTTAAATATAAGCAGCACAGACACTTGGTGGTAGTCGAAGGGTTGCCCAAACTACTATAGCCCAACTAACTTAACTCAATGCGGCGTATAGTGTTCACTGTCCTCACCCTCAGCCCCTTGGCCGCATGGGGGCAGTCCGGTGAAATCCCGGGACGGGACCTCTTGACCTTCCCGGTCGGACTGACGGCGGAGGCGCCGGCGCTCGGCACCACGGCGGGAACCGGCCTGTGGAATCCCGCCACCGCCCTGCTGCCCGACGGGTTCCATTGGCGCCTATCGGCTGCGGCGATGAACGCACCCTCGGACATCGCCGTGGCGGCGCAACTGTTCTCCGTAGCCGCGGAGTGGCGACGCACGACGTTCGGGTTGAGCGTCACGCGTGCGTCGGTCTCGAACATCCTTCGAACCGATACCGACCCGCAGAGCATCGGCAATCCGGTCCCGTACGGCACGACGGTGATCTCCCTCGCGGCCGCTCGCCGTCTCACGCCGAACCTGAGTGTGGGCGTCGCGGTCCGTGAGCGGAACGGGTCGCTCGATGACGTGAGCCGCAGCGCGGTATCGGTGGACGCCGGCGTGATCGCGGAGCATCTCACGCGCTTCGACGTGCGGATTGGCGCGTCGAGCTTTCTCCTGAGTCCGGGGGCGGCCGCCAGCGAGCGGGCGAGCTGGTTGTTCGGCGCGGACGCCCGCGTGGCCGGCCCGGACAGCGTGCACGGCGTCCGTGTCGGCTACTCGCTGCAGGTGGCGCAGAGCCTCTTCACCGAACACTACCTGTTCGCAAGCGCCCGCTGGGACGACTGGGAGGTGCGCGGCGGACCGGTGCAGACGGACATTTACGGCGGCGCGAACTTCCGCGTGCGGCTCGGCATCGTGCTGCACTATGCCGGATACAACATCGGCGTGGCACGCGAAGACGGCGTGAACGGACTCGCGCCCACGTATCAATTCTCGCTCAGTTCGCTTCTCAAATGACGGCCGCCGCGCGTACCAACCTGCTCGACCTGACGCCCGCGGAGGCGGAGTCGGCGCTTCGCGCGTTCGCGGAATCGCACGGCGTGCCCGCGTACCGGGGGAGCCAGGCTGCACGCCGACTGTGGGGGAGTGTTCCCGCCGCGACGTTCGAAGACATGACGGACCTCCCGAAGGGCTTCCGCGTGCTCCTCGCGGAGCACTTCGACATGCCGCGCCTCGCGCTCGCCACCGAGCAGCAATCCTCCGACGGCACGCGAAAATTTCTCTTCACGATGCACGACGGACAGGCGATCGAGACCGTCGCAATCCCCGACGGCGACCGCATGACCTTCTGCGTGTCGTCGCAGGCGGGCTGCGCGCTCCAGTGCTCCTTTTGCGCGACCGGCGCGATGGGTTTCGCACGGAACCTCGCGCCGCATGAGATCGCGGGTCAGGTGCGGGAGCTGGCGATGCTCAGTCCGCCGCTCTTCGCGACGAACGTCGTGTTCATGGGAATGGGCGAGCCGCTCATGAATTGGAAATCCGTGGACACGACGCTCACGATCCTGAACGATCCCAGGGGATTCGGCATCGGCGCGCGCCACATCACCGTGTCGACGGTCGGATGGCTCCCCGGGATCGAGGCGCTGGCCGCGCGGAAGGAACAGTTCCGGCTGGCGATCTCGGTGCATGCGCCGACCGACGCGCTGCGCGCGACGCTCATGCCGGTGAACACGAAGTTCCCCCTCGGCGACGTGATTGACGCGGCCGCGGCATTCGACCGTCGCGTGACGTTCGAGTACGTGATGCTCGGCGGCGTGAACGACACGCCGGCGATCGCGACCGAACTCGCCGCGCTCGCGCGCCGCTGCAGGGCGTTCGTGAACCTGATTCCGCTGCATCCGGGCGGTGCCATGGGGTTCGTCCCGACTTCGCGGGAGGCGATCGGGGCGTTCGCGCGGCAGCTGCGCTCGCACGGCGTGGAAGTGGCGATCCGGAAGAGCCGCGGTGTGGATATCGCGGCGGCGTGCGGCCAGCTACGGGTAGAGCGGCTCCAGCGGCGGCGTCCAGTTCCGGCCGACTAGGACGGTCAGGTCGAGGAAGCGCGAGCTGTCGGGCTGCTGCTCGATGTGCGCGCGACCCATCGCCTGGGCGGCGAGGGCGGCCCAGGCGGCGTGACCCGCGCGATCGAGGATGCGCGTGGTGTCGGCGCGCTCGCTCGAGTTGCCGAAGAAGACCACGTCGAATCCCGCGTCGCGCAGCACGAGCATCGCGCGCCGCGCGAGACCCTTCGTGTCCGTCGCGTTGAGCACCTCCACCCTGATGTGCGCTCCGGCGGGAACGACGTGCTCGACGGCGCGCTTCGACGCGCGCAGCCGCGGCCCCGAGCGCAGGTAGAGTCTCGCGATCGCCCCGCACGCGATGAGGAGCGCCGCGATGAGCACGATCCAGCGCCCGATCTTCTTGCGTCCCCGCACGCGGCCGTTCACGCTCCGCTGACCGAGTTCCAGAGCACGATGCTCTCGGGAAAGAGCGGCTTCCCTTCCCTCAGCGTCCACTCGAGGCGCATGCGCACGACCTGGCGGAACACGCCATCGAAGTCGCGCGGCAGGAGCGAGGAGAGAAAGCCGCGGTCGTGCCGCAGGAATCCGCGGCCGGGCTCGAGAAAATCCGCCATGAAGAGCGCCCGCCCCGTCTGATCCCACGCGGCGTTGCCGACGGTATGCCAGCGCACCGCGAGCAGGACTCCGGTACGCGTCTCACCCTCTCGCTCGAGACGCGCGGCGGCGGCGGGTCCGTGCAGCACGCCGGCGGGGGAATCGGCGAACGCGGTACCGCGAACCATCTGGCGCAACTCCGCCTCGGGCGCGTCGCGCAGCGCGTCGTGCAGGCGGCCGGCGTCGTGCCAGGCCTGTGCTTCGCCGGACGTCAGCGACATCTCCGCGGCCCACCGGTCGAGCAGCGCCGTGACGCGGGCGATGTGCGCGCGGCGCTTCTCGCTGACTTGCGCCCACGAGGGGAGCTGCAGCGCGGCGGGTTCCATCAGGCGACGTTGGTGATGCGGTGCGCGAGGTCGTTGAGGCTCGTCACGATCTCGCGCAATCCGTTGATCGCGCCCTCGAGGCCGCGCAGCGCTTCCGCCTGGTCGACGGCGCTCGAGGTCACGTCCTCGGCTCCGATGCGGTTGCGGCCCGCGATCTCCGACACGCGCGCGACGCGGTCGAGCAGCACCGTAAACTCGTTCTGCTGTTCGCTCGACGTGACCGCGATGCGCTGCGCGCTCTGGGCGCTCTGCGCCGTGGACTGCACGATCTGCTCGAGGGCGCCCCGGGAGGATTCGGAGAGCTGCTCCACGTCGGACACCAGCGCCTGTCCGCTCGACATCTGCTGTGCGACGCTGCGCATCTGTGCCTCGAAGCGGAACAGGATCTCACCGGCCTCGTCGCTCGCGCGCCGGCTCTCTTCCGCGAGCGCGCGCACTTCCTCGGCGACGACGGCGAACCCGCGCCCTTCCACGCCCGCTCGCGCCGCCTCGATCGCCGCGTTCAGCGCGAGCAGGTTGGTCTGGTCGGCGATCTGCGAGATGATCGCGATGAAGTCGGTGATGCGGCGCGTGCTCTTGGCGAGCGCGTCGATCTGCCCGGCGCTCTCGCCCACGAACTTCTTCGCCGCGACCAGCCGCTCGATCGCCGTTCCGATCTTCTCGCGGTTCGTCACGGCGATGTCCGTCGCGCTTCGGCTCGCGCCCGCGGCGTCGCGCGCGTCGCTCACGACCCGTCCTGTCGCCTCGAGCAGCGCCTGCGTCATCTCGAGGCTCGACTGGACCTGCTCCGCCTCCTCCGAAATTCCGCGTGTGATTCCCGCGACGGTGCGCGCGACCGCCTCGCCGCCGCCCCGCAGCGTGCGCGCCGACTCGGTCAGCGTCTCGAGCTCGCGCGTGATGCGCGAGACGGTGTCGAGCAGCGGATTCCGGAGGTAGTGGATGTGCAGCGTCGTCGCCAGCTGGTTGGCGAAGCGGCGCACGAGCATTGCTTCCTTCGGGCCGTAGGCGTTCGGCTTGTGATGCTCCAGCTCGAGCACGCCCATGACGCGATCGCCGAAGCGCAGGCGAATCGTGACGGCCGAGCGCACGTCGGGTTTGGGGCGGTCCACGCGTGCGTCTCGTGCGGCGTCGAGCACGATGACGGGTTCGGCGTCATCGATCGCGAGCGCGCGCAGAGTGGCGCCGTAGGGATCCGCTGTCGCGGGAAGCGGCAGGAGTCCCTCGCCCCCGCGGTAGATCACGAGTTCGCGGTCGCCTTCCGTGCGCGTGATGCGCAGTGTGCGCCAGTCCACGAGGCGGTGCGCAAGCGATTCGATGCGCCAGATCGCATCGGCGAGACCGCGATCGCTCGAGACGATCTGCTCCATCGCCAGGATCGTGTTGAGTTCCTCGGCGGCGATCGACTCCTCGATGATGAGCTTGAAGAGCAAGCCGCCGAAGCCGAGCACCAGCGCGACGACCGCGCTGCTCGCGACGCCGACCAGCTGCAGCGCGCCGACGAGCACGGAGACGCCGGCCGCGCCCGCGCCGTACGAGAGCACTTCGTAGCGCAGGAGGAGTGAGCGCTCGTCGGGCAGCAGCTTCCCGCGCACGAGGAGCGAGAAATAGAGCAGCCCGCGGCTCAGCACGAAATGCATGACGAAGAACAGCGTCATCGCCGGGATGAACTCCGGCCCCGTCGCGGCGGGATTGGCCGGGTCGATGGTGACCGCCGCCCACGCATAGAATCCGTACGCGGCGAACAGCGCGAGCGACTCGCGCCCCGCGTTGATCCACGCGACGTTCACGCTCTTGCCGAGCAGCAGCGTGTCGCACGTCATCAGGCCGACGAAGAGCGCGACGGCCGCGGTGGACGGCCCCGCCATGAGCGCGCCGCCCGTCGCGACGATCCCCAGCAGGTTGACCGCGGCGTACTTCGTGATGGGGAGCTGGAACCTCCGGAACCCGATCGTGGCGCCGGCCAGGGCAACGAACATCGCCGCGTGGAACGCCCAGCCGTGTCCCCGCCAGCTCGCGTCGTAATACGATCCCACGAACAGCAGCACCGTTCCGGCCAGCGGCATGAGCCGCGCGTACAGTGCCACGAGGCGCGAGATCACCGTGCCTCGTCGAGCGCCGCGCGCAGGGTACGGGTGAGCGCGGCCGCCTCGCTCACGCTTCGGCCGGCGGCCTGCACGATCGCGCTGCCGACGACGATGCCGTCCGCGAGCGCCCCCACCGTGCGCGCATGCTCGGGTGTCGAGATGCCGAAGCCCACGCAGATCGGGAGTGAGCAGACCGATCGCAGCGTCGCGATGGACGCCGGCAGCGTCGATGCGAGTTCGGCGTGCATTCCGGTCACGCCGAGCCGGCTGATGAGGTATACGAACCCCCGTCCGTGTCGCGCGATCTCCGCCATCCGGTCGCGGGGCGTGGTGGGTGCGACGAGGCGAACGAAGTCGAGCGGGCCCGCGCCGAACCAGGCCTCGCGTTCCGCGTCGGCGCCGACCGGCAGGTCGGTCACGAGCACTCCGCTCACGCCGGCGTCATGCGCCCGCTCGAGGACCCGCGGGCCAGCGGCGATGATCGGATTCAGGTACGAGAAGAGCACTACGGGGATATCGAGCTTCGCCTCGGCCACGAGCCCGAGCGCGCCGTCGAGCGTCATTCCCTGCTCGAGCGCCTGCTGCGAACTGGCCTGGATGACGGGACCGTCGGCCACGGGATCCGAGAACGGCACGCCGATTTCGAGTACGTCTGCGCCCGCGTCCGCGAGACCGCGCATCAGGTCGAGGCACCGCGCGCGATCCGGGTGGCCCGCGGTCACGTAACAGACCAGCGCCCGGCGGCCCGCCGCGCGCAACGAGGCGAATCGTTTGCTCAGCACGTCAGAGGAAATAGTCGCCGATGCGAATGCCGTAGCGATCCGGGTCCGCGGTCTTGATGATCGTGCGCCTGAAGCTTCCGGCCTCATCCTGTTCGGCGAGGTCCACGAGTGCTCCGGGATGACGCACGTTGCCGAGCTCGTCGCTCACGATCAGCGCGTTCGGGCGCGAGACCATTTCAGGGTTCGCGTTCGCGGAATGGACGATCGCGAGCTCGAACGTGTCGAGTACCACGAACGTCCCCACGGGATAGATGCCGAGGAGGTTGACGAACGCCTTCACGATCACGGGGTCCATGCCGCGGCGCGCGTTGTCGCGCATCTCGCCGAGCACGGCGGCCGGATCCATCGGCTCGTTCTGGTAGGCGCGGCGCGACGTGGCGGCGTCGAAGCCGTCGGCAACCGCGACGATCTTGCTGTAGAAGCCGATCGCCTTCGTGCGGAGCGAGCGCGGATAGCCGGTGACGTCGCGCTTCATGTGATGTTCGTACGCCACGACCATCGCGCGATACGGGAACTCCTGCTGCTCCTTCACCTGGAACAGCGCGAGGAGCCCGAGCCACGGATGCGCGGCGATGGCGCGCCACTCCTCGTCGCTGAGCAGGTCGGGCTTGTTCAGGACGTCGACGGGAACGCGCGACTTGCCGATGTCGTGGAAGAGCGCGGCGAACCCGATGTCGTACAGCTGGAGCCGCGTGAGCCCGAGCCGCCGCCCGAGCGCGACGGAGAAGATGCAGACGTTCACCGAATGCGTGAACGTGTAGTCGTCGTAATCGCGAATGGTCGTGAGACCGACCAGCGAGGTCTCGTCGGCGAGGATCTGGTCGACGATGCCCTGCACCACGCGCTTGACCTTCTTGATGTTCGGGCTCTGGCCCATGCGCACGGAGTTCATCACGTTCTTCGTGGCGGACACCGATTGCGCGAACGTGCGCTTGGCGGCCTCCTTCGACTGCACGCGAACCTTCTGGTCGTCCTCCGACTCGACGGGCGGCGACACCTCGAACGCGAGCACGCCCGTGTTGTCGAGACGCTTCTGCAGCAGGGCGAACCGCATCTCGGGCCCGTCCCCCTGCGGCGCGAGGAGGAACGAGAGGAAGACCGTCCAGTCGCGCGACGACGGCTTCGCCTTCACGCGCAGTACGCCGACGCCGCACGCGCGGCACAGCGCGAGCAGATAGCTGAAGGTCGTGTAGTTGTCGAGGTCGAGCCGCAGGCGCGTGGAGTTCACGAAGATGAACTCGCCCGATACGCGGAACTCGAGGTCGCCCTCGGCGTCGCGCAGCTCCTCGGTGACGGCCGTGAGCTCATCGAGGCCCTTCTGCACGACCGGGTTCTCGATCGGGTACATCCGGATGCTGCGCAGCGAGCCGTAGAGCGCCATGATGAAGTTGCGCCCGACCGAACGCGTGTAGCCCTCACCGCCCTTCTCGCCGACCACCGGCTGCTGCGAGCTGATGCGTGGACGAATGACCTGCGACGGGCGGTTCATCCGGCGCCTCCTTTCAGGGCGCGGTTCACCGCGTTGCGCACCACGACGTCCTTCTCGGACATGGCTTTCTGCAGCGCCTGCTGCGCACGCGCGGTGCCGATGCGGCCGAGCGCGATGGCGGCACAGGCGCGGAACTCGGGATCTTCCTTCTTCGAGAAGAGGCCGCTCTTCGGGTTGAGCAGCTCGTCGAGCCACGGCACGCCGCCGTCGCCGCAGAGCGAGCCGTACAGTTCGAACATCGAGAGCCGTTCCGTGCGGTCCGCCTCGCGGATCTGGTTCGCCTTGACGAGCGCGGTGACTTTCGAGAGCGCCGGCTTGTACGCCTTCTGGCCGAGCGCCTTGATCGCCGCGACGCGCACGTCGCGGTCAACGTCCTCGAGTGCCTTCTCGAGCGCCTGCATGGCGCCCGGCGTTCCGATTTCCACGAGCGCACTCACCGCGGCGAGGCGCAGGTCGCGATTCGGCTCGCTCAGCATCTTGCCGAGCGCCGGAACCGCGGCGGCGGTCTTCAGTCCTCCCGCGCGCTTCACCGCTTCCATCGCGACGGCGCCTTCCGCTGACGAGATGAGCTTCACGAGCTCACCCGTGTTCGATACGGCGAGCCGTTCCGCCGCGCCCTCGAGGAGGGGGCGCAGTTTCGCGTTCTGCGTGGAGGCGAGCCAGCCGAACACCGTGCCGAGCGCCGAGGCGCGCAGCTGCGAGAACAGTTCCTCGAGGTCCGTACGCGGCGGAAGCGATTCCGATTCGTCCATCGCCTGCAGCAGTTGCGAGAGCACGGCCGGGTCGCTCAGCCGGTCGGGCAGCCCTGCCATCCGATCGCGAAGCTCCGGCGAGAGATCCTTCGCCCGTTCGAGCACGGTCCCGATCTCGCGCAGGAGAAACGCGACGGTCGAGAACTGGCGGCCGGCGAGCAGGTGCAGCGTCAGCGCGTCGAGGTTCTGCGTGACTTCCTGCCGGATCGACGGGTCGGTCTGCAGCTCGAACACGTCGAGCAGGCCCGTGAGCACGGTGCGCCGCAGGTCGGTCGCGTACTCGCGCTCCGTCTCGCGCCGCAGATAGGAGACTTCTTCCGCGTCGAGGAAGTAGAGCGTGGAGTCGAAGTCTTCCATCTTCACGATCCCGCCCGGCGACTGCTTGATTTCCTCGTCGGCGCCGCCGGCGTCGGCTGCCGCGTCGGCTGCCCGGCGGGCCTCTTCGATCGCGAGGCGCGGGTCCTCGACGACCGCGCCCTGCTCGACGGGCCACCGTCCCGCCTCCGCGGACGGATCGATCGGAATGCCCGCTTCGCTCGCGACTTCGACGTAGCGATACGTGAGGTGCGCGAACTCCTGTTCCCAGAGGAGGGTGATGAGGTCGTCCTCGTGCGAGGCGGCCTTGCGCACGCGCGGGATGATGTCGAGCAACAGCTCGAGTTCCGGTCCCTCGAACCCCGGGCTCAGCGTGACCTCGCGCAGACCGTCCTTGTAGAACGTCCACGGGAGCGAGTCGGACGCCCGCTCACGCTGTTCGTGCACGGGGAGGTCGAACCAGATGAATTTCAGGTCGGTGACGGAGAGCGAGAGTGAATCCGTCTCCGCCCAGATCGGTACGAACGACGCGCGCAGCGTGTCCACCGCCTTCAGGTACGTGGGGTTGTTGTGCAGGTACAGCTGATGCGCGCGAACCGTCTTGTCGAGCTGGCGCAAGAGTTCTTCCACGAGCGCCGGACTGAAGGGCGGTTCGCGGCGCTCCGGCTCTTCCGTGGGGACGGGAACGGCGTTCGACATCACTCTGTCAAGATACGAGTTTCCGCGACCTGCGCTACGTCCTTATCGCCGCGGCCGCTGACGCACAAGAGCACGGGCTCGTCGTTCTTCCAGCGGCCGGCGTTCGCGTCGATCCAGGCCACGGCGTGGGCGGTCTCGAGCGCGGGGATCACGCCCTCCAGCCGTGCGAGCAGGTGAAAGGCCCGGAGCGCCTGGTCGTCGGTGATGGAGACGTAGGTCGCGCGCCCGGTATCGCGCAGATGCGAGTGCTCGGGACCCACGCCGGGATAGTCGAGACCCGCGGATATCGAGTGCGCCGGGTGCACCTGCCCGTGTTCGTCCTGCAAGAGGTAACTCAACGCGCCGTGCAGCACGCCGGGCGTGCCCTTCGAGAGCGACGCCGCATGTTGCGAGCTGTCCAATCCCTTGCCCGCCGCTTCGACACCCACGAGCTCGACGTCCCGGTCACCGATGAACGCGTGAAAGATCCCGATCGCGTTCGAGCCGCCGCCGACACACGCCACGACCGTGCGCGGCAACGCGCCCGCCCGCTCGAGCATCTGCGCTCGAGCTTCGCGGCCGATGACGGCCTGGAAGTCGCGCACCATCCGTGGATAGGGCGCGGGACCGACCACGGATCCGATGATGTAGTAGCTGTCGTCACAGGTGGCGACCCAGTCGCGAATCGCCTCGCTCGTGGCGTCCTTCAGTGTGCGCGTGCCGGAAGTCACGGCAACGACGGTCGCGCCCATCATGCGCATGCGGAACACGTTGAGCGTCTGGCGGCGCATGTCCTCCTCGCCCATGTACACCACGCACTCGAGTCCGAGACGCGCACAGACCGTCGCGCACGCGACGCCGTGCTGGCCGGCTCCCGTCTCGGCGATGATGCGGCGCTTCCCCATGCGCTGCGCCAGCAATCCCTGTGCGAGCGCGTTGTTGATCTTGTGCGCGCCCGTGTGATTGAGGTCTTCGCGCTTCAGCCAGACGGGCGCGCCGATCCGCTCCGACCAGCGCGGCGCGTCGCTCAGCGGCGACGGGCGGCCCGCGTAGTTGCGCAAGGCGTCATCGAGCGACCTGGTGAACTCCGGGTCGCGCATCGCGTCGGCGTACGCCGCGGTGAGCGCGTCGAGCGCCGGGATCAGCGTTTCCGGCACGTAGCGTCCGCCGAACGCGCCGAAGCGATCCGAGATTTCCAGTGGTGCCGTCACCGTGTGTTCCCCCCGGCGGCGTCGAAGAACGCGCGCATTCTAGTTCCCTCGTGCGGCGTCGAAAAACGCGCGCATTTTTGCGTGATCCTTGATCCCCGGCGACGACTCCACGCCGGACGAAACATCCACCACATCGGGCGCGAGCAGGCGCACGGCCTCCGCCACATTCTCCGGCTTCAGTCCGCCGGCGAGCACGACCGGCGTGCGGCCCCGAAGCGCAGCGACGGAATCCGCGAGGGCACCCCATTCGAGCGCGATACCCATGCCGCCGAGCCTGCCCTGCACGCGTGCGTCGAGCAGCACCGCATCGGCCTCGTGAAAGAGTTCTTCGGTCCACTCCGGAAGCACCGAGCCGTCGGCCCGAGCCACAGCCCAAATGCGACCGCCGAATCGCTTGCGCATCGCCCGCACGTCGGCGGCCCGCGGGTCGCCGTGTAATTGAATCACTTCCACGCCGGCCGTGATGGCGTTGGCCGCGATCGCATCCACGTCATCCGCGCCGAACACGCCGACGGCGGCCGGCCCGCCGGTGGCGGCATCGAACAGCTCGCGCGCCCGTTCGGGCGTGACGTTCCTCGGCCCGCCCGCGAATATCGCGCCGACGTACGCGGCTCCAAGCCGCATCGCCTCGCGGGCATCCTCGAAACGTGTGAGCCCGCAGAACTTGACGCTAGCCACGCGTCCGCCTCGGGACGCCGACCAGCGCCGCCGTCGCCGCGCCACCGTCCTCCGACGACGAGAGCGACGATCCGACGAGCACCGCGTCCGCGCCGATGGCCGCCGCACGCTCGACGTCGGCGCGGCTGTTCACCCCGCTCTCGTACACCGCGGTGCGATTGCCGGGCACGAGCGGCATCAGGCGCGCGCTGACCGCATCGTCGATCGCGAGCGTCTCGAGGTTCCGGTTGTTGATGCCGATCACCGCGTGCTCGACCCGCAGCGCGTGCTCCAGCTCGCCTTCGTCGCGCACCTCGAGCAGCACGTCGAGGCCGAGTGCACGCGCCTCGTCCGCCAGCGCCGTGCGGCGTTCGGGCGGCAGCGCACGAGCGATCAGGAGCACCGCGGACGCGCCGGCGGCCCGGGCCTCGAGGAGCTGAAGCCGGCTCACGATGAAGTCCTTCCTGAGCAGCGGCACGCGCGCGACGGAACGGGCCGCCCGCAGATCATCCAGCGAACCGCCGAACCGCGCAGGTTCGGTGAGAACGGAAAGCGCCGCCGCGCCCGCCGCTTCGTATTCCACCGCGCGCGCCGGGACGTCGAGCGCCTCGTTGATCGCGCCCTTGCTCGGACTGCGCCGTTTTAGCTCGGCGATGACGGCCACGGTGCAGCCCCGGAGTGCGGCGGCAAACGACGGCACCGGGCCCGCGGCTCGAGCCGCCCGCTCGAGGTCGCCCGCGCCTGTTGCCAGCGCTCGCGCGCGCAGCTCCGCGGCCGCGATGAGTTCCCCCAGCGGTCCCCGCGGAAATGTCCACGTGCTTGCGGTCGATGTCGTGTCTTGCGCTTCGGACAATGTTCGGGTACCGTTACTTCGGGTGTTGTTCGGGCGTCATCTGACGCAAACAAGCTCTCGCACCGGACGGAGTCACTGCCGTTCGTTCACTCCCATTTCAGGGACGACGTCATGCCGCTCACGAAGCGCCAGCGCCAGATCCTCGACTACCTCACGAGCTACGGTTCGGTCCATGGCTACGCCCCGAGCTTCGAGGAGATCGCCGAACAGTTCAACTATAACTCTCTGGCGACGGTCCACGAACATCTGAGCAACCTGGAGCGAAAGGGTTACATCAAGCGCAGCTACAACGAGAGCCGCGCGATCGAGATTCTCGTTTCGGATGTGACGCCGCAGGCCGTCGAGCTCCCCTTGCTCGGTGCGGTCGCTGCCGGTGTGCCGATCGAAGAAGTAGCGGTGGGTGAAACGGTCGCCGTGCCGCAGGATTTCGTTCGCCGGGCGGGAAATCACTACGTGCTCAAGGTCCGCGGCAACTCGATGATCGAGGACCACATCAGCGACGGCGATTTCGTCGTGGTGCACGATCGTCAGGCGGCCGACAACGGCGACATGGTCATCGCGATGCTCGACGGCGATTCGGCGACGGTCAAGCGCTTCTACCGTGAGCGAGATGGTCGCATCCGGCTTCAGCCGTCGAACGACCAGCTTCAGCCGATCTACGTGCAGGAAAACCAGATGCGCGTACAGGGCATCGTGGTGGGAGTGCTGCGGCGATACTAGCAGTCATGTCGGAAGAACAGCGACGAGTGACGGGTGAGGGGCGATCTGGCGAAGAGGGACGAGCGACGGGTGAGGGGCGATCTGGCGAAGCGCGACGTGTGAGGAGTGAGGTGGCCGTCTCCTCGCTCCTCGCACGTAGCTCCTCACCAAGTCGCCCCTCACCCGTCGCTCGTACCCCTCTCTCAGCCGTGTGGTGCGGCGGCACGAAGTGCAGCGAGCGCTGAGGTCCCTGCACCGCCCTTGAGCGCGGTGCGGGCAAGGGCCAGCGCCTCGGCGTACGTCGGCGCCAGCCCGCTCACGTAGATCGCGCCCGCCGCGTTCAATAGAACGGCTGCCTCGGCGGCGGCGGGCCCGGTGTTCCCGAGAACGCGCTCGATCAGCGCTGCATTCTCGGACGGCTCCCCACCGGCCAGTTCTTCCGCGTTCATCCCCGAGAATCCGTACTGCGCCGGGTCGAGCGTCCAGCGCGAGAGTTCCTTCCCGCGCAGCTCGATGACCGTCGTGAGGCCGATCGGCGAGATTTCGTCCATCCCGGGTGCACCATGCACGACGAGCGAATGCGTGGTCCCGAGCCGCTGAAGCGCGCCCGCGATCAACTCGAGCCGGCCGGGCGACGCGACGCCGATCACCTGGCGGCCGGCGCCCGCCGGGTTCGCGAGCGGGCCGACGAGGTTCATCAGCGTCTCGATCGCCATCTCGCGTCGCGCCGGCCCGACATGTCGCATCGCGGGGTGCATCGTGGGTGCGAACATGAAAATGATGCCGGCGCGATCCAGCACCTCGCTCATCCGGTCGACGGGCACGTCGATCGCGACGCCGAGCGCCTCGAGCACGTCGGCGCTTCCCGACTTCGTCGTGTACGACCGATTGCCGTGCTTCGCCACGCGCACACCGGCGCCGGCGGCCAGCAGCGCGGCAGCGGTCGAGATGTTGAACGTTGTGATCGCGCCGCCGCCGGTGCCGCACGTGTCGACGAGTTCGCTCGGGCGGGCCGTGCCGAGCACCGTCATGGCACCGCGCAGGGCGCGCGCGGCGCCGGCGAGTTCGTCCGGCGTCTCACCCTTCACGCGAAGGCCCATGAGCAGGGCGCCCAGCTGCGCGGCAGTGCCCTCGCCGGCCATCACCGCGTTGAACGCCGATGCCGCCTGCTCGTCGGACAGCGACTCACCGGCCGCGATCCGCCGCAGCGCCGCCTGAAGCGGCGTCGAGGGCCTGGCGCTCACGGGTGTTCTATTCTCGAGACGTGCAGCCGCTCGGGCAGCTGTGCCTCGCGCGCGATCAGCGAGATCACGAGGCCGAGCAGGCGCACGCGCTCGACGTCATCCTCGACGAACAGGCCATGCTGCGCGCGGTTCGTGACGTTCACCACGCCGACCAGCTCGTCGTGCAGCACGAGCGGGAAACTGATGAACGAGCCGGTCGTGAGATACTCGTCGCCGAGCAGCGGATGCGGCATGGCATCCTCTCCGGCGTCCATCACCAGCAGCGGTTCACGGGACTCGGCGACTTTCCCCGCGACGCCGATGCCGATCGTGACGATCGTGCCCTCCTTGACGTGCGGGGCGAGCCCGCGGCCGGCGGCGAGGTAGAGAATGCTGGGATCTCCGGGCACGCGAAGGAAAAGCGAGCACCGGTGTGCCTGCATGTCGTCGCCGACGAGCGCGAGCAATCCGTCCGCGAGGCGCTGCGGCTCTTCGCGCGCCGCGGCGAGGGTGAGCGCACGATCGACGAGGTAGAGCGTGCGCGTGCGCTGCCGCAGCGCTTCGCTCCGGCGGTGAAGTTCGACGTGCGCCTGCTCGAGCGCTCCGATCGAGGCGGTGAGCTGCTCCTCGAGCACGACGAGCTTTCGCGTCGATCGGCGGGTGTCCTCGGCGACGCGTGCATCGTCGCGCTCGCGCGAGAGCAGCGCGGCCGCCTGGGAGGCATCGGGTTTCGCGACGCTTCGCGCCTCGCGAAGCTGTTCCTCCGTCGCCGCCAGCCGCGCGAGATAGTCGCCGTGCACCTTTTGCGTGACGTCCTCGAGCGTCTGCACGGCCTCGCGACGCGCTTCGCGCTCCGCGAAACGCAGGAACGCCATCTCGAACAGCGCCACCATCGGCGAAAACCGTTCGGAGACCCGCGTGCCGAACACGCGCTTGGGTTCGAGCAGCGCGATGAGGCCGGCGAGCTGCCCGTCCACGCGAAGTCCGATCACGGAGAGCCAGCCGCCGTCGCTCTCACGCGGCATCGCGAGCATGCGCGCGAATCCCGGAGACTCCTCCGCGAGATCCGCGAACAGGCTGCCCTCCGCGATGATACGGCCGACGTTCTTCGGGAACTGCTCGAGCGAGGCCTCGAGCGCCACGCGCTGGAGGGCGCCGTCCACGACGAGCGCCCGCTCGCGCAGCATGGCGCGCTTCGCGTCGAGCCGAAAGAGCGCGACGTAGGACCCGCGATCGGTCTCGGCGAGACCCTCGGAGAGCGCGACGAAGGCCGCATCGAGATCGGTCGCGGCACTCAGGGCGTGCGCGAGCGAAGCGAGCGTGTGTGGAGGCATTTTTCCGGGTGAACGCGCGGCCCCGGACGGGCGCACGGCGCGAGAGGAAGGTTGTGACGCGAAACGACCAAAGTCAACAAAACAGCGATGAGATCTGAGTACGAGTCGGAGGGATGAGTTGGAGAAAGTAGATGCGAGTTTGAGAGCGAGGGTGAGAGGGAGTTCAGTGGGAGTGGGAACTCAGTGGGAGTGGGAGCTCAGCGGGAATCCAGTGCGCGAGCAAGTCTCTACGGTCGACGCCCACTTCGCGCCCATTCCCACTGTGTTCCCACTCCCACTTTGCTCCCACTTGGACTCATGCTCCCCGCTCGAACGCCCACTCAAACTCAGATCTACTTTCTCCAACTCATCCCTCCGACTCGTACTCAGATCTCATCGCTTGAAGTAGTGCGTGCGCGCGGCTACTTTTCCCATGATGGCGGGACGTACCCTGCAGCTCGTTTTGCACTACGATGGCAGCGACTTCGCCGGCTGGCAGGTCCAACCGGCGCAGCGAACGGTGCAAGGCGTGCTCGAGGCGGCACTTTCCCGATTGTGTGACGAACCGGTGCGCGTGACGGGCGCCGGACGGACGGATGCCGGGGTGCATGCGCGCGGCCAGGTGGCCGGCGTCGAGGTGCCCGGGCATTGGACGGCGGAGCGGCTGCGCAACGCGGTCAACAGCCAGCTCCCCGGCGACGTCTGGGTGGCGCGGGCGTTGGAGATGAAGCCCGGCTTTCACGCCCGTTACAGCGCGACCGGACGTCGCTACAGCTACGCGGTGGGGCTCGATGAGGCAACGCACTCTCCTTTTCGCCGGCGGTGGGAATACGCCTGGACGAAGGCGGACCGGGCCCTCAGCCGCGAAGCGCTCGACTGGTGTGCAGAGCGGACGATGGGTCAGCATCGGTTCTTCGGATTCGCGGTGCGCGGAACGGCGCCCGCGACGGACGATCACCGGTGCGATGTGCGGTGCTGCCATTGGCGCGATTCGCCGGAACACGGCGGGCTCGTGCTCGACATCGAAGCGAACCGGTTCCTGCATCACATGGTGCGCTTTCTCGTCGGCACGATGCTCGACGTGGCGAGTGGCCGACGGCCGCGCGAGGAGTATGAAGCGCTCCTCGTCGCGGCGGCGAACGACGAAGTCTCGCCGCCGGCACCGCCCCAGGGACTGTGTCTCGAGCAAGTCACCTACCCCGACGACCTCTACTTCACCGCCTGAGAACCGAGCGACCCACCACACGATGCGCATCTTCCTCGCCACCACGTCGCTCGACGAAATTCGTTGGGCCACCGCTGCCTCGCTGATCGACGGCGTGGTCGCGACGCCCACGATCATCGCGACGGAACTTCCCACCGCGGACGCCCGCGACGTGGTCACGGAGATTGCGCGCGCAACGAAACTTCCGGTCTGCGCGAGCGTTCCGGCGATCGGCGCGAACGACATCTACAAGGGCGCGCGCGACCTGGCGAAGTCGGTGGACCACCTGATCGTCGCCGTGCCCTTCATCGAGGACGCGGTTCCCGCCATCAGGAAACTCGCCAACGACGGCGTGCGGGTCGCGGCCACCCTCATCTACTCGAGCGCGCAGGGCATCCTCGCGGCAAAGGCCGGCGCGTCGATGATCACCATCGCGATCGACACGCTGGAATCCGTCGGACAGAGCGGACCGGACCTGATCTACGAGCTTCGCGCGGCCTTCGACCACGCGGCCACGGAATGCGACATCGCGGCGGCCGGACCCTCGACCGCGTCGAGTTTCGCGGCGTGTGCCGCGGCTGGTGCGGACGTGGCGATCGTCACGCCCGGCGTGCTGCGCGCGCTCCTCCAGCATCCGCTCACCGATCGCGGCCTCGATCGTTTCCTCGGCGACATCAGCCGCCGCCCCAAGCCGCGCCGCGCGAAATGAGATTCCGGCCCCTGATCCTCGCCGTCGCTCTCCCCGCGCTCGTTGCGTGCGAGGGAGCCGTGCCCTCTTCGTCGAGCGCGCAGACGCTGCGCGCGCCGGCCACCCAATCCGCGGCCATCAGCAGCCAGCGCCGGAACGCCATCACCGACGCCGTGCAAAAGGTCGCGCCGTCGGTCGTGACGGTGCAGACCGAGGTGATCCAGCGGGTCGCCGCTTCGCCGGCGGACTTCTTCTTCGGCACGCAGAGCGGCCAGCAGGTGCAGGCCGGCATCGGATCGGGCTTCATCGTCCGGGAAGACGGCGTGATCGTCACCAACGCGCACGTCGTCAGCGGCGCGACGAAGATCAGCGTTGCGCTGCGCGACGGCACGTCGTACCCCGCGAAGCTGGTCGGCATCGACGAGCAGAACGATCTCGCCGTCCTCAAGATCGACGCGAAGAAGCTGCCGGTCGCCGCGCTGGGCACCTCGCGCGACCTGCTCATCGGCGAGTGGGCCATCGCCATCGGAAATCCGTTCGGCTTCATCCTGGGGAACACGGAGCCGAGCGTCACCGCAGGCGTGATCAGTGCGACCGGACGAAACCTCACGGCGCGCGGCGAGGGTCAGGGCGTCTATGTGGACATGATCCAGACCGACGCCGCGATCAATCCCGGCAACTCCGGCGGCCCGCTCGTGAACTCACTCGGCGAAGTCGTCGGCGTCAACAGTTCGATCTATTCGCCGAGCGGCGGCAGCGTCGGCCTGGGGTTCGCCATTCCCATCGACCGGGCGCGGCGCGTGACGGACGACCTGCTGCTGCACGGCAAGGTTCGCAAGCCGTGGATCGGCGTGAAGATGGAGTACCCGCAGCAGACGGCGCTCACGCGCGATGCGCTGAACTCCGGCGCGCCGATCCATGAAGTGGTGCCGGGATCACCAGCGGCCGAGGCCGGCCTGCTCGCGGGCGACGTGCTCGTGCGCGCGAGCAACCGGGTGGTCAAGAACGCCTACGACTGGGACGCCGCGCTGCTCGAGTTGCACGTCGATGACGGCGTCCCGCTGGTGGTGCGCCGCTCCGGCCGGGAGATCCAGTCGCGGGTGAAGGTGGCCGACTTCCCCGAGGTCAATGCGCAGCGCGTGGCCGTCCTCAAGGAACTCGAGCTGATCTCGCTGACGCCCGCGATTCGCGCGGAGCGCAACATCAAGAACGCCCAGGGCGCCCTCATCGCGACGGTCTCACAGACCGTCTCAAACAGCCTCGGGATCCAGGCGGGCGACGTGATCGTGCAGATCAACAACACCCCCGTCTCCGACGCACAGCAGGTGAAGCGCGTGCTCGAATCGCTCTCGGGAAAGGGTCAGTCCCGGATGATCTTCGAGCGCGGCGGCCGGATGCTCTACACCGACTTCTCGATCAGATGACACACGACCGGTACAACTCGCCGCTCGCAGAGCGTTACGCCTCGGCGGCGATGCTGTCGCTCTGGTCGTCGCAGACGCGCCACGGTCTCTGGCGGCGCCTCTGGGTGGCGCTCGCCGAAGCCGAACGCGACCTCGGCGCGGACATTCCCGCGGCCGCGATCGCCGAGATGAAGCAGCATCTCGACGACATCGACTTTGTGAAGGTCGCCGAGTACGAGAAGCGCTTCCGCCACGACGTGATGGCGCACGTGCACGCGTTCGGCGAGGCCGCCCCGGCCGCGCGCGGCGTGATTCATCTGGGCGCCACGAGCGCGTACGTCACGGACAACTCCGACCTGATCCAGATGCATCGCGGGCTCGGGCTGCTGCGCTCACGCGTGATCTCGGTGCTGCGGACACTGGCCGCGTTCGCGTCGAAGTGGAAGGCGGAGCCGACGCTCGGATACACGCATTTGCAGCCGGCGCAGCTCACCACGGTCGGCAAGCGCGCGACGCTCTGGATGCAGGATCTCGTCCTCGACCTCGCGGACCTCGACGTCCGCCTTGCGACCCTCCCGCTGCGCGGCGTGAAGGGGACGACCGGCACGCAGGCGAGCTTCCTCGAGCTGTTCAAGGGCGATCACGAGAAGGTGCGCGAACTCGACCGCCGGGTCACGCAGGCGATGGGCTTCCAGAGTTCCCTTCCCGTCACCGGCCAGACGTATTCGCGAAAGATCGACGCGCAGGTGCTCGGCGTGGTCGCGGGCATCGCGGCGAGCGCGGCGAAGTTCGCGAGCGACATGCGCATGCTGCAGGCATTCGGCGAGATCGAAGAGCCGTTCGAGAAGGAACAGATCGGATCGAGCGCGATGGCGTACAAGCGAAACCCCATGCGTTCCGAGCGCATCAACTCGCTTTCGCGATTCGTGCTGTCGCTCGAGCCGAACGCCAACCAGACGCACAGCGTGCAGTTCTTCGAGCGCACGCTCGACGACAGCGCAAACCGGCGTCTCGCGATCCCGGAAGCGTTCCTGGCGACGGACGCCGTGCTGATCCTCATGGAGAACATCGCCGCGGGTCTCGAGGTGCATCCGGCGCGCATTCGCGCCCGGATCGCCGACGAGCTTCCGTTCATGGCCACCGAGGCGCTCATCCTGCGCGCCGTGGAGGCTGGCGGCGACCGCCAGCAGGCGCACGAAGTGATCCGCACGCACAGCATCGCGGCGGCGCGCGCCATGAAGGACGACGGTGCGAAGAACGACATGCTCGATCGCCTCGCGAAGGACGAGGCCTTCGGGGTTCCGGTGCACGACCTGCACGCGGTCGCCGATCCGTCGCGATTCATCGGGCGCGCGGCGCGACAGGTCGACGATTTCCTCGCCGAAGTGATCCATCCAATCCTGCACCGCGCCGGGAGCGATCCCCATGCGCGCGAAGAGGTTCGTGTATGACGGTTGTCGTCGGCCTGACGGAGTTGCCGCTCGAGCGGGTGCGCCGCGGCAAGGTGCGCGATGTGTACGCCGTCGATGACGGCCGCCTGCTGCTCGTCGCGAGCGATCGCGTGAGCGCGTTCGACGTGGTGATGAACGAGCTGGTGCCCCACAAGGGCGCGGTGCTGACGCAGATCACCGCGTGGTGGCTGCGGCAGTTCGAGGGTGACCTCGCGCATCACATGCTCAGCGCGGACGCCGGCGAGATCGTGAACGAGGTCCCCGCGCTCGCGCCGCATCGCGCGATGCTGGAGGGACGCGCGATGCTATGCCGCCGCACGGAAGTCTTCCCGGTGGAATGCGTTGTGCGCGGCTACATCTCGGGATCGGCCTGGAAGGAGTACAAGGCTTCCGGCACGCTCGCCGGAGAGAAGCTGCCGCCGGGCATGGTGGAGAGCGACCGCTTTGCCACGCCGGTGTTCAGTCCCGCGACGAAAGCCGAGACCGGGCACGACGAGAACATCACCATCGCGCAGATGCGAAAGGAACTTGGGCCGGCGACCGCCGCGGAGCTCGAGCGCCTGAGCCGTCACGTGTACTCGCGCGGCCGCGACATCGCGGCAACGCGCGGCATCATCATCGCGGACACGAAGTTCGAATTCGGTCACGTCGGCGGGAAGATCATTCTGATCGACGAAGTGCTCACCCCCGACAGCTCGCGATTCTGGCCGGCGGACCAGTACGAGCCGGGGAAGACGCAGCCGAGCTTCGACAAGCAGCCGCTGCGCGACTGGCTCGAGGCGGAGAAGAAGGCCGGGCGCTGGGACGGCAACGCGCCGCCACCCGTCCTGCCGGACGAGGTGGTCACGGAGACGAGCCGCCGCTATCTCAACGCGTTCGAGCGGATCACCGGTGCGCCGCTCGCGATCGCAGGAGCCGAATGAACGTCGCCCGCGAAGGCATTCCGTTCATCCTGATCGCCACGGCGCTCGCCGTGGGAACGTTCGGGCTGGCGCTCATGCGGCGGTCATGGCCGCTCTGGCTGCTCGCCTTCCTGCTGACGATCATCGCGCTCTGGGTCGCCTGGTTCTTCCGGGATCCCGAGCGCATGGGAGAGCGCGGTGAGAGACTCGTGATCGCGCCGGCCGACGGCCGGATCGTGATGATCGCCGATGTGGACGAGCCATCGTTCGTGCACGGCAAGGCGACGCGCATCTCGATCTTCATGAACATTTTCAACGTGCACGTGAATCGCTATCCGGTGAACGGGACCGTTCGCTACGTGCACTACAACCCCGGCAAGTTCATCAACGCCGCGGCCGACAAGGCGAGCCTCGACAACGAACAGATGTCCGTTGGCCTCGACTCCGGCGGAAGGCTCGTGCTCGTGCGGCAGATCGCTGGTGCGATCGCCAGGCGAATCGTGACCTACAGCAAGGAGGGCGACACGGCCCGGCAGGGTGAACGCTTCGGCCTCATCCGGTTCGGATCGCGCGTGGACGTGTTCGTCCCCACCAACAGCAAAGTGCGCGTGAAGGTCGGCGAGAAACCGGTGGCGGGAACCACGGTGTTGGCGGAGCTGCCCTGATGCGGCGCCCGCGCCTCCCGCGCCCCTCGATGGTGATGCTGCCCAACGGCTTCACCCTCATGAGCCTGTTCTTCGGGGTGTACGCCATCGTCTTGGCGTCGCGCGGCGATCATGCGCGCGCGGTGTGGTACATCATCGCCGCCTCCGTGTGCGACGCGATCGATGGGCGCGTGGCCCGCGCGACCCACACGGGAAGCAAGTTCGGCGAGGAACTCGATTCGCTGGTGGACGCCATCTCGTTCGGGTTCGCGCCGGCGATGATGATGTACTTCGCCGTCCTCAGGAAGGACGGGCTCGACTGGATCTTCGTATTCCTCTTCGCTGCGTGCGCGGTGATGCGGCTCGCGCGCTTCAACGTCGAGCAGGCCGGCCGCGCGAAGACGCACTTCCACGGCCTTCCGAGCCCCGTCGCCGGCGGCGTGCTCGCGACCTACTTCTGGTTCAGCCAGACGCCGCTCTACAACGAGACCGTCATCGGCGACCTGCCATGGCACACCATGGTGCTGTTCCTCATGGCGGGCCTCTCGTTCCTGATGATCAGCAACGTTCCGTATCCGGCGATGCCGACGTTCAGCATCAAGACGCTGCGCGGCGTGCTGGGGCTGACGGTGTTCATCGGGCTGATCTTCGGGCTGGTCTTCCTGCCGAAGGATTTCTTCTTCCCCGTCGGCATGCTCTACGTGACCTGGGGAGTCGTCGCGTCGGTGGTGAAGGGCCTTCTCGACCGGCCGCAGTACGCCGAGGGCCAAACAGCCGCCGATGACGAAAGCCTCTTCGACCAAGAGAACGACGATTCCCTGCCGGGCGACGACGCGCTGAGGCGCAAGCGTCGTCGCCGATTCCGCGGTCCGCGGCACAAGCCTGAGCGCACACCCCCAGAGGAACCCACCGCATGACGCGGTTTCGAGTCTCCGTTCATATCATCCCGCGCCGCGGCCTGCTCGACCCTCAGGGGAAGGCGGTCACGGACGCACTCCACACGCTCGGATTTGCCGGCGTCGGCGAAGTGCACGTCGGCCGCCATCTGGTGATCGAAACTGGCGCGAAAGATATCGCCGCGGCCGAGGCGAGCGTGCGCACGATGTGCGAGCGGTTGCTCGCGAATCCCGTCACCGAAGATTTCGAGATCGCCGGAGTCGTGAAAGAATGAAGGTCGGCATCGTCCGGTTTCCCGGCTCCAACTGCGAAGACGACGCGTTCCACGCCGTCGTCGACCAGCTCGGCGAAGAGGCCGTCATGCTCTGGCACAAGGACCACGACCTGCAGGGCAGCGACGTCGTGATCCTTCCCGGGGGCTTCTCCTACGGCGACTACCTGCGCGCCGGTGCGATCGCGCGTTTCAGTCCCATCATGCGTGAGGTCGCCCTCCACGCCGCGAAGGGCGGCATCGTGCTCGGTATCTGTAATGGATTCCAGATCGCGTGCGAAGCCGGCCTGTTGCCGGGCGCGCTGCTTCGCAACGACGCCGGCTATCGCTCGATGCCCGTGACCATCCGGGTCGAGCACACCGACACCGCCTTCACGTCGGCGGCAACAGTTGGACAGTGTCTCACGATGCCCATCGCGCACGGCGAGGGACGATTTGCCGCCGGCGAGGATGTGCTGGATCAGCTCGAGAACGACGCCCAGGTGCTTTTCCGGTACGTCGATGCCGCCGGAGAGGCCACTGTGGACGCGAACCCGAATGGCGCCATGCGCAACATCGCGGGCGTGTGCAATGCCGCCCGCAACGTGATTGGCCTCATGCCCCATCCTGAACGTGCCGTCGATCCGCTGCTCGGTTCCGAGGACGGGCTCGTCCTGTTCGAATCGCTGCTCGTTGCCGCTCACGCCTGACCGGAGATCGTTCATGCGCAACTTCACACGCCTTGCACTTCTAATGGTTGCTGTCGCAGGCAGCGCGAGCGCGCAAGCTTCAATCGATCGCGGGATGACCAGGGATCAAGTGGTCGCCAGGCTCGGGAAGCCCACATCGGAACACTCGAGTGGCTCGGCGACCTTCCTCTACTACAAGAATGGTCAAGAGAAGAAGATGGGGATGAGCGACATGGTCGCGCTCGACAGCGGGAAGGTCGTCGACGCCGTGTTCCGCTCGAGCGCGCGGAGGTACACCGGGAGGAGTTCATCGCCTGCGCCTGTGTCGGCCGAGGCGGCGATCGCAAAGGGGAATGGCGGCAGGGTGCCGGTAAGGAAGGCTGCGCCTCCGGTGAAGAAGCCCGCGGCGCCGGCGAAACCCGCGGCTCCCGTCAAGGCCGCGCCCCCCGCCAAGAAGCTCTCAGAACCCAAGAAGAGCATCGATACGAAGAAGATCCAGGCGCCAACGAAGGTCCCCGATACCACCAAGAAGGCCGCACCCGCACCCGCCAAGAAACCTTGACCCCTACTCCCCGCCCCGGCGATCCCACGATCACGCCGGCACTCGTTGCCGAGCATGGGCTCACGCGGGACGAGTACGATCGCTTGGTGAACATGCTGGGCCGCACGCCGACCTTCACGGAACTCGGCATCGTGAGCGCGCTGTGGAGCGAGCACTGCTCGTACAAACATTCGCGGCCCCTGCTCAGGAAACTCCCGACCTCGGCGCCGTACGTGCTGCAGGGTCCCGGTGAGAACGCCGGCGTGATCTCGATCGGTGACGGACTCGCCGTGGCGTTCAAGATCGAGTCGCACAACCATCCGTCCGCCGTCGAGCCGTATCAGGGCGCGGCCACCGGCGTCGGCGGCATTCTCCGTGACGTCTTCACCATGGGCGCGCGACCGATCGCGATGCTCAACTCGCTGCGCTTCGGTTCGCTCGACTCGCCGCGCGTTCGATACCTGGTGGCCGGCGTCGTTCGCGGCATCGGCGACTACGGCAACTGCATGGGCGTCCCTACCGTGGCCGGCGACGTGATGTTCGACGCGGCCTACGAGGGAAATCCGCTCGTGAACGCGATGTGCGTGGGAATCCTCCGCGAGGACGAACTCATCCGCGCGAAGGCCCAGGGCATCGGCAACGCGATCATGGCGGTCGGTGCGCGCACGGGCCGCGACGGCATTCACGGCGCGTCGTTCGCGTCGGAAGATCTCTCGCACAACAGCGACGCCAAGCGGCCGCGGGTGCAGGTCGGCGACCCGTTCACGGAGAAGCTGCTGCTCGAGGCGACACTCGAGCTGATCGCGTCGGGACACGTTGTGGCCGTGCAGGACATGGGCGCCGCCGGACTCACGTCGTCGAGCGCCGAGATGGCCGAGCGCGGCGACGTCGGCGTCACGATCGACACGCTGAAGGTGCCCGTGCGCGAATCCGGCATGACGCCGTACGAGATCCTCCTCAGCGAGTCGCAGGAGCGCATGCTCGTCGTCGCGATCAAGGGCCGCGAGGACAAGGTCCGCGAGATCCTGGCGAAATGGGATCTCACCGCGGCGGTGATCGGCGAAGTGATCGCCGAGCCGGTGTACCGCGTGACGGAAGGTGATCGCGTGGTCGCGGAGTTCCCCGGCACGCGGCTCGTCACCGACTGCCCGCAATACCATCCCGACGCCCGCGAAAGCGACGCGATCATCGCACTGCGCGCCCGTGACGTCCACGCCGTGCCGCCGCTGCCGCAGGAACGGAACTCCGCGTGGACGCTGCGGCGCCTCCTCGAGTCGCCCACGATCGCGAGCAAGCGCTGGCTCTACCGCCAGTACGATTCCACGGTTCGCACCAACACCGTCATCGGACCCGGCAGCGGTGATGCGGCGGTGCTGCGCATCCGCGGCACGAAGAAGGGACTCGCAATGAAGACCGACTGCAACGGGCGCTACGTCTATCTCGACCCGCGCGTCGGCGGCCGCATCGCGGTGGCGGAAGCCGCCCGCAACGTCGCGTGCGTCGGTGCGAGGCCGATGGCGATCACGAACTGCCTGAACTTCGGCAACCCGACCCGTCCCGACATCTTCTTCCAGTTCCGCGAGGCGCTCGCCGGAATGGCCGAAGCGTGCGTGGCGCTCCGGACGCCCGTCACGGGCGGCAACGTCTCGCTCTACAATGAAAGCCCGGCGGGCGCCGTGTATCCGACGCCGACCATCGGCATGGTCGGGCTCCTCGAGGACGTCTCGCGCGCGACGGCGATGGAGTTCCGTGAGCCCGAAGACGCGATCATCCTGCTCGGAGATCCGACGGACGAACTCGGCGCGAGCGAATACCTCGCCTGGATCCACGGGGTCGTCGCCGGCGCGCCGCCGGCCTGCGATCTCACCCGCGAGCGCGCGCTCGTCGAGACGCTCCTCGAGAGCATCAACGCCAGGCTCGTGCATTCCGCGCATGACTGCAGCGAGGGCGGCTTTGCGGTCGCGATCGCGGAATGCTGCATCGGCAATCCGCTCGCGCTGCACGGTGCGATGGTCGATCTCTCGGCCTGGAAGGCGATTCCCTCGCGTGCGCTGCTGTTCGGCGAAGCGCAGGGCCGCGCGATCGTCTCGACCAGCGATGCCGCCGCCGTCCTCGCGATCGCCAGGAGGCGGGGCGTGCCCGCCCGCAACATCGGCACGGTCAAGCCGCCGAACGAAGGACTCGTGATCGTCGTCGCCGGACACAGCATGCGGTCTCCACTGATGGACCTGGTCGCCGCATACCACGACGCGATTCCGCGGGCGATGCAGCGCGCGCCCGCCGAGCAGGTGTCGGTCGACCTCGCAACCGGAGCACCGGCCTGATGTGCGGCGTATTTGGAGTCAGCGGCAACGCATCGGCGGCGGAACTCGTCCACCTCGGACTGTATTCGCTGCAGCATCGCGGGCAGGAATCGGCCGGCATCGTCGCCGTGCGCGACGGCGAAGCACACGGCCTGCGCGCGATGGGACTCGTCGGCGAGAAGTTCGGTCCCGATGCCATTAAGGGACTGCAGGGCTCGACCGCCATCGGGCACACGCGATATTCGACCGCCGGCTCGTCCACGCTCGAGAACGCGCAACCTGCCCTGGTGAACTTCAAGGGCGGCCACATCGCCCTCGCGCACAACGGCAATCTCGTCAACGCCCCCGAAGTCCGCGTGCAGCTCGAGGCCGCCGGCTCGATCTTCAGTTCGACGATGGATTCCGAGGTGATCGTCCATCGCCTCGCGCGTTCCGGCGCGACGAAGCCGGAGGAACAGCTGGCCGAGGCGCTGCAGGGACTCGAGGGCGCGTACTCCCTGCTGGTGCTGATCAACGACACGCTGCTCGCCGCCCGCGACCCCAACGGCTGGCGCCCGCTCGTCATGGGAAAGCTCGGCGACGCGACTGTATTCGCGTCGGAGACGTGCGCGCTCGACATCGTCGGCGCCACACTCGTGCGCGAAGTGCTTCCGGGCGAGATCATCGCCGTGGACAAGAACGGAATGCGCACGCTGGAGCTGGGCGCGGCACCCGTGCTGCACCGCTGCGTGTTCGAGCACGTGTACTTCGCGCGCCCCGACAGCAGTGTGTTCGGCGGCTCGGTGGATCGCGCGCGCCGCGCACTCGGCCGGCGTCTCGCCGTCGAGCATCCTGCGCCCAACGCCGATCTGGTCTTCGCTGTTCCCGATTCGGCGAACGCCGCGGCGCTTGGCTTTTCGGAGGAGAGCGGCCTCCCGCTCGAGCACGCGCTGATTCGCAACCACTATGTGGGGCGCACCTTCATCCAGCCGACGCAGGCCGGGCGCGATGCGAAGGTGAAAGTGAAGTACAACCCGGTGCGCGAGATTCTTCGCGGCAAGAGCGTCGTGATGGTCGATGACTCGATCGTCCGGGGCACCACGACGCGCGGCATCGTCGCGCTCGTGCGCGCCGCCGGCGCCCGCGAGGTGCACATGCGTGTCTCGAGCCCGCCGATCACGGGCCCGTGCTGGTACGGCATCGACACGCCCGACAAGTCGCAGCTCATTGCGGCGAACCTGACTCTCGCGCAAATCGCCGAGAAGATCGGAGTCGATTCTCTCGGATACATCTCGCTCGACGGCATGCTCGGCGCCGTTCCGGGCGGCCCGACGGGGTTCTGCCATGCATGCTTCTCGGGCGACTATCCGACGCGCGCGCCGAGCGTGATTGCCAAGAACCGCATGGGCTGAGTTGTTGAACGGCGGAGTCGGCACTGAGAGTGGGAGAACGAGTCAGTGGGATGAGCGTGAGCGAACTCGAGTGGTGGGAGTGGGAGTTCGAGGATGCTCATGCGCAGGTTGAATCGCCGAGGAGGCCGCGACCGCCACACACTTCCTCCTCAACTCCCACCCGACTCCCACTCCCACTCGACTCCCACTCACCCTCGCTCTCAGACTCCGCTCTTCTTTCTCCAACTCATCCCTCCGACTCGTACTCAACCCTCGTCGTTCTCTGCAGTCCCCCGCAGAAAGGAGATCGTCCTCGTGCGCAGCGCCATCCGCTTCGCCGTTCTCGCCGCAATCGTCGCGATAACGCCCCCGTGCGCGCAGTCACAGGCCGCGCCTTCGCCGTTCGACTCCCTGCACTTTCGTTCGATCGGCCCCGCCGCAACCGGCGGCCGCATCCACGACCTGCAGATCGATCCGAGAAATCCCGCGATCCTCTATGTCGGCGCGGCGAGCGGGGGCATCTGGAAGAGCACGAACAACGGCGTCACGTGGAAGGACATCTTCGGTGACCAGCCCGACAACACGTTCGGTTCGCTCGCGATCTTCGCGGGAAACCCGAAGATCATCTGGGCCGGCACCGGCGAGAACAACAACAGGCAGAGTTCCTCGTGGGGCGGCGGTGTCTATCGCTCGACCGACGCCGGCGACCACTGGACCTACCTCGGCCTGCACGACACGCGCTCGATCGGCCGCGTGGTGCTCCATCCGACCGACCCGAACGTCGCGTACGTCGCGGCTGTGGGAAATCTTTGGCGCGGCAACCCGGAGCGCGGGGTCTTCAAGACCACCGATGCGGGCAAGTCATGGTCGAAGGTCCTCTACGCCGACACGCTCACCGGCGCCACCGACCTCGTGATGGATCCGCGCGATCCGAACGTGCTGTACGCCGCGATGTACCAGCGCCTCAGGAAGGCGTGGGGATTCGACGGCGGCGGTCCGGGCAGCGCGATCTACAAGACCACCGACGGCGGCGCGACGTGGAAGAAGCTCGAGAACGGGATCCCGGTGGGCGACAAGGGCCGCATCGGCCTCGCGCTCGCCCTCTCGAAGCCGGATGTGCTCATCGCGACGATCGAGCATGCCGGCGCGGGCGGCACGTATCGCACGGAAGACGCGGGCGCGACGTGGAAGCGGATGAGCGCGACGAACCCGCGCCCGATGTACTACAGCAAGCCCACGATCGACCCGAACAACGACAAGCGCATCTGGCTCCCCGGCACCTACATCGTGAAGAGCGAGGACGGCGGCGCCACGTTCGAGGAGGAGCCGACGTCCCCCACCTACGACGTGGGCCTCAAGACCGACCATCACGTGATTCGCGTCGATCCCACGAACTCCGCGCACATCTACGTCGTCGGTGACGGCGGACTGCACGAGAGTTTCGACATGGGAAAGACGTACATCCGCGTCAACAACATTCCGGTCGGCCAGATCTATCGCATCGCGGTCGACAATCGCGATCCCTACTGGGTCTATGCCGGGTTCCAGGACAATCACTCGTGGGGCGGGCCGAGCGCGACGCGCCACTGGCTCGGCATCCTGAACCAGGACTGGGTCGAGATCGGGTTCAGCGACGGCACGGGCAAGGCCGTCGACATCGCGAACTGGCGGAAGGTGTACTCGTCGTCGAGCGGCGGGAACCTCTCGCTCGTCGATCCGGTCACCGGCGACGTGCAGGCGCTCAATCCGCGCCCGCCGGCCGGCGAGCCCGCGTATCGCTACGCGTGGGACGCGCCGGTAGCCGCATCGCAGCACACGTCCGGCACCGTGTACCTCGGCGCGAATCGCCTGTTCATCTCGCACGACTTCGGTTCGACGTGGACACGCACGAAGGATCTGACGCGGTCGATCAATCGCGACACGCTCATGATGATGGGCATCCTGAATCGCGACATCCGCCTCTCGCGCAATGACGGCGATGGCGTGAGCCAGATCTCGAACTTCGCGGAGTCGCCGGTCGACCCGAAGGTTCTCTGGGTCGGCACGGATGACGGCAACGTGCAGGTCACGACCGACGGCGGGCTCACCTGGACGGAGCTGAGCAGGAATATCCACGGCGTGCGCGATGGCGCGTTCGTGGGGAAGATCGTCGCGTCGGCCGCATCGCGCGGCACCGCGTACGTCACGTTCGACGAGCACCGCAACGGCGATTTCGCGCCGTACATCCTGCGCACGACCGACTTCGGCAAGAGCTGGAAGCCCGTCGTCGATGGACTCCCGGGTGACGATGCCTCCGTGAGGAGCATCGCCGAGTATCCCGGGCACGCGAACGTGCTGTTCGCAGGCACCGAGCGGTCGATGTTCGTGACGCTCGACAGCGGTGCGCACTGGAGCCGGCTGAAGGCGAACCTGCCGACGACCCGCTACGACGACATCGTGATCCAGCCGCGCACGAAGGACCTCGTCCTCGGGACGCACGGCCGGAGCATCTGGATTCTCGACGACGCGTCGCCGATCGCGAACTGGACTCCCACGGTTGCCGCCGCGAAGGCGCATCTGTTTGAGGTGCCCCGCGCGACCATCATGCTGTACTGGGAAGACGTGTCGAACATGAACCACTACTTCTTCACGGCGGAGAATCCGGCAGAGGGAGCGGCCTTCACGTATTCGCTCGGGCAGCCCGCGTCGAAGGTGCGACTCATCGTGAGCAACAATGGCCCGGCGGGCAAGGTGATCCGTGAGGTGAGCGGTCCGACCTCAGCGGGCGTGATCCACCGCGTGAACTGGGACCTCCGCTTCCCGCTGCCGCCCGGAATGGGTGGACGCGGCGGCGGTGGCGGCGAGGAGGGCGGCGGTGGCGGCGGCCCCGGCAGCCAGAAGGCCGGAGTGATTCAGCTGCCGATTCCGTCGCACGACATCGCCCAGCGCGGAATTTTGGTTGCACCGGGAACGTTCAAGGTGGCGCTCGAAGTGGACGGCACCGTGGTCGAGTCGCGCCGGTTCGAAGTGCGCGCCGATCCGGCCTCTGCCGTGACGCTCGAACAGCACAAGGCGCGCGAGGCGTTCGCCGCGGAAGTCACGGATCTCCTCACAAGGATCGAGAAGTTGGCAGCCGATCTCACCGCGAAGAAGGCCGCGGCCACCGGTGACGCCGCCACGAAACTGCAGGCGCTGGAGACGCGGCTCGTGGGCGGCGCGGGCGGCGGACGTGGCCGCGGTGGTGGCGGTCGTGGCGGCGGACCTCAGCCGGTTCGGCAGCAGCTCAGCGGCCTGGTGAGCGCCATGACCATTTCGGGATCGCAGACCGGCACCGTGAATCCGCCGACCGGCACCTCGAAAGCCGTGCTTGCCCGCGCGAAGGCCGAGCTCGCCGCGATCGAGAAGGAGATGAAAGCGCTAAAATAGCCCGGACGGGCCCAGGGATCGCGCGTCCCGCGATTCCCTGGGCTTGTCCGTCCGAGCTACCTGACCGTGATCGACTGCGGCAGTGCGAACGAGATGTGCGTCCCCGCCGCGACGATGATGTCGCGCTGCGCTCCGGCAACCGCCACCGCACCGCCTCCCACCGCTCCGACCGCTCCCCCGATGACCGTGCTCTTGGTGTTCTTGCCGATCAACTGTCCCGCGAGCGCACCGACTGCGGCGCCGACGGCGAGATCCGTGCCCTGACCCTTGGTGACGCCGCGCCCCTTCATGGTGTGCGGGATGTCGTTGATGCCCAGGATCGCGCGGGCGGCGTGCGACGCTCCATTCACGCTGATGGATGTCACGGTCAGCTCGAGCGTGCCTTCGCCGCGCGTGTCACCGGCGTTCGACGGCGAGATCTTCGTGATCTCGAGCGCGACCGGAGAGCCGGCCGGGATCACGACGCGACCCTTCGCATCGAGCACATCGCTACTCACCGAGCCCTCGACGGCGTGCCCTGCCGAGTACTGGCGCGAGGAGATCTCGTCACGAATCGTGACCTCGACCGTCGTGCCGCTCGCTGCGGTGCGGCTGGACGACTCGCGTTCGGGCCGCGAGGCCTCCGCTGCCGACCCCGTGCCGCCGGCGGAAGGCTGCGCCGAGCCAGCGGAAGGCAGCGCCGTTCCGGCGGGCGTGGCGTCATTTGCTGCTCCCTTGCTGCAACCAGCGAGGCTGAGCGCGAGCAGTCCAATCGAAATGCATTTAGTGATCATGCTCAACTGTAGGGCTCGACGGTCCGTCGCGACATTGGCCGATCGGACTAGTCCGATCGATGTACCGTGCTCGCTGCTACCGCGTGGCGTTCGCCAAGTCCCGCGTCGCCACAGCCATCGCCCGCACGCGTGCCGCGTCCGCGGCGCCGCTTGCGTCGCGGTCCAGTTCCCCCGCGAGCTTGTCGAGCGCGCTCTTCCGTCCGCCGCCGCTCATCCTCTCCGCGGCGTCCAGCGCGGCGGCGATCGCATCCGTCCGCGAGCTCGAGAGTCCGCGTCCGCGCACGAGCTGGTCGAGATACGAACGCACCACGGGGAATGCGGCCGGCCACACGAACTTCGGCTGCATCTGCGGATTGAACTGGTCGAAGTGCACCAGCTTCGCGGCGTCGATTTCGTTCTGGGAGAGGTACTCGCTCGGTTTCAGCTCGAGAATGTCGATGCCGCGCGCGATCTCGGATGCAATGATGTGTCCGTTGTACCAGTAGGCGCACCAGAAACCGGCGGTCACCAGCTTCGTCGCATCCACCGGCCCGCGATCGAAGTACGCGATTTCGTACGGGTGCGTCGCGTCGGTGAAATCAATGACGTCCAATCCGCCCTGGTACCACCCCTGCGCCATCAGGTCGCGGCCCGGAACAGGAACGAGCGACCCGTTGTGCGCGACGCAGTTCTCCGTGTTGGTCTGCGCGGCCGGCATCTTGAAGTACGCACCCTGTATCATCTTGCCGTTCGCGATCGAGAAGATCGCGTCGCCGCCCCAGTCGATCGGATCGTCGAACCGGCACTTGGGCGACGTGCCGCCGCCCCACTCATCCGTGAACAGAATCTTCGTTCCGTCGTTGTTGAAGGTGGCCGAATGCCAGAATGCGAAGTTGGAATCTCCAGCGGCCTGCAGGCGCTTGGGATTGAGCGGATCGTGGATGTCGATCAACAGTCCGTAGCCGCCGCACGCGCCGCCCGCGAGCCCGATCGCCGGATACACCGTGATGTCGTGACACTGGTTGGGGCCGACGGGCGTCGCATCGGGATCCGCGCGGTCTCCGCGACCCACGCCGGCACCAGCCGCCGCGCCTCGTCCGCCACGCCCGCCAGCCGGCGCGTCTCCCGGCGCGGCGCCGTGCGTCGCGGCCGCCGTCAGGTCATTGAAGATGCGACCGAACGAAACGACCTTCGCCTGCTCGGGATGATCGAGCGGCACGCGAATGATTTCGATGCGGAAACGCGCCGAACCCACCGAGTCCCTCGGGAGGTCGTAGCATCCCGGCAGTTCGGAGGCCGCCCGCACCCCCGCCGAGCCGGAGACGTACACGTAGACGATGTTCTTGTCGGTTGGATCGGGAACGAGTGTGTGCGTGTGCGAGCCGCGGCACGTCTGCACGTCGATGACCTTTTTCGGATGGGTCATGTCCGAGACGTCGTAGATTCGCACGCCGACCGCCCGGTCCTGACTCACAGCCGCCTGAATGCCCTGTGTGCCGCAATCCGTGCGGTCGCCGGTGCTCTCGGAGGAAACGAAGAGCAGGTTCCCGTAGATCGAAGGATCGCCCTGCCCCGTAGCGCATACGGTCGCGTTCTTGAGGACTGGACTCGCGGGGTTTGAAATATCCCACACCTGGAAGCCGCTGAAGTTGCCCTGGAAGACGTAGTTGCCGCGGAAGGCCAAGTCGGAGTTCGCGAACGTCAGGCCGCGCGACCCGCCTTCACCGGAGAGCACGTCCGGCTTCGCGTGGTGCGAGACGAGCGTGATGTTGTGCGCGACCTCCGCCGCGTCCGTGAGACCGGCGCGGAGTCCGACGCGCGGGTCCGTGGTGGACGCCTTCGTGGCCATCGGCGGCAGTATGACCGGTGCCACGGCGGACATCGGCGACGGCGTCGAACCGGCTGACGACGACCCCGCGCACGACGCGGCGAACAGCGAGACGACGGCGAGCACGAGCGAGCCCATTACTCCACGCGTGAAGCTTCGACCAGCGATCTGTGCACTCCTCATTGCGGCGATCTCCTTTGATACGATGAAAGCATCCCCTGCATCCTCTCGATTTCGGCGCGCTGATCGGCGTCGATTCCCGTGGCGAAGCCGAACACTTCCGGCGTCTGGCCGGCGCCCGGCGCGGCGAACAGCGCCGCCACCATGCTCAAGGCGCCTCCGTGATGCTGGATCATTCCGGTGAGAAACGTGCTGTCCCATGCGGCCCCGTGCGCCGCGTCGAGCTGCTTCATCTGCGCGGCGGTGAGCATTCCCGGCATCAGCATGGCGTCCGCATCCATCTTCATGCCCGGCATGTCGTGCGCCATCTTGTCGTTCGGGTCGGGGACTTTCTCGCCGCGGTCCCGGAGCCACGTCTGCATCAGCTGGATTTCATCCCGCTGCGAAATGATGACCTTCTTGCAGAACAGGCTCACCTTCTCGCCTGAGCCGTGCGTGGGCGCCATCGCGCACATGTCCAGTGCCTGCGAGTGGTGGGCGATCATCCCCTGCATGAACTGCACGTCGGCCGCGGTATAGGGCGGAGCGCCCTTGCCCTTCGGCTGCGTCGCCTGCGCTCGGGCGTTCGGACTGACGACTCCGAGGCATGCGAACGCGAGCAGCGCTATGGTGGTGCGAAACGTGGGCTTGTAGGACATTCACCTACATTACGGTCAGCCCTTCCGATGAGCAAGCGACGTGCGCCGCGCGAGGAGCGGCGCAGCATTGCCCGAGTTGTCTACTCTCTTCGAGCCAGTGCCGTCGAAATTCACCCCATTGAGTTATTTCGCGGGCCGCATGAACTGAGCTAGACTGCTGAACGGTCCTTCTTGCGGGCGGTTCGGTAGATGGTGGGGACGTTCGGTACCAAAGTGCACACGATTCTGGGGCGGGCTCGGCTGATTCTCGCGGTCGCGCTCGGCGTCGGGATTGTATCCACATGCGACGTGCACGGGATTACGGCTCCCGGCACATTGGTGACGATCATCGTGACGCCGAACACGACGCTCACCACGGGTTCCGCGCAGCAGATGGTCGCCGCGGGCTACGACGCCGACGGACGCGTCGTCTCCATCCGTCCCACGTGGTCCGTGGTGGCCGGTGGGGGCACGATCAACGCAACCGGAATGTTTTCGGCGGGCAACGTGACCGGCATGTTCGCCAACACGGTAGTCGCCAGTGTCGGGAGCATCTCGGGTCAGGCATCGATCACGGTGATCCCGGGGCCCTTGGCGTCCATCACCGTCGTGCCGAGCCCGGTCACCCTGGCGGTCGGCAGAACTCAGCAGTTCATCGCCGAAGGCAAGGACGCCACGGGGAACATCGTTCAGTTCACGCCGAGCTGGTCTGTAGTGGCCGGTGGCGGCACCATCTCCGCGTCCGGAATGTTCACAGCCGCTGGAGCGGCTGGAACCTTCACCAATACCGTGGAGGCCAGCAATCAGGGAATCACGGCATTCGCGACCGTCATCGTGACCGTCGGTTCGCCGGTGGCCATCACCGTTACGCCGAACCCAGACACAGTGATCGTCGGCGGCAAGCAGCAGTTCGTCGCAACCGGCAAGGATGCCGGCGGCAACACCGTGCCACTCGTGCCAACGTGGTCGGTCACGGCTGGCGGCGGCGCGATCGACGGCAGCGGGAACTTCACTGCGGGCCCGGCGCCGGGAACATTCAGCAATACCATCAATGCGACGAGCGGCACGCTCTCTGCTACGGCAACGGTCGTCGTAACGGCCGGGCCGTTGGCCGCCATCAAGGTCACGCCCAACCCGGCGACGATTCCGATCAACGGCGTCCAGCAGTTCACCGCAGTCGGCAGCGATATCGCTGGAAACCCGGTCGCGATTGCGCCCACGTGGAGCGTCGTCGCGAATGGTGGAACCATCAACGGCACGGGCCTGTTCACCGCGGGTTCGGTGGCAGGCACGTTCACCAATACGATCAAGGCCACGAGTGGCTCGCTTTCCGGTACTGCGACGGTAGTCGTGGCCGTCAACCCGCTGGCGTCGATTACGGTGAGCCCGAACCCGAGCAATCTCGGCATCGGCGGCACGCAGCAGTTCACGGCGATCGGCAAGGACGCGAGCGGTAACGTGGTTGCGATCACGCCCACGTGGGCAGTCGTCGCGAGTGGCGGCACGATCAGCGGCGCCGGGTTGTTCACCGCTGGCACGGTGCCGGGAACCTATACGAACACCGTGCAAGCGACGAGCGGCGCGATCTCCGGCGCTGCCACCGTCAACGTCGCTGCCGGCGTCGCCACGCAACTCGCGATCAACGCCGGCAACACGCAGACGGCGATCGCGGGCACGGCGGTTACGATCGCGCCGAGTGTGCTGGTGCGGGACATCAACAACAATCCCGTGAGCGGCGTGAGCGTGACGTTCGCGGTCGTCTCCGGCGGCGGTTCGGCGACCGGCGTGAGCGCGACCACGAACGCGAGCGGCATCGCGACCGTAGGAAGTTGGACGTTAGGACCGGCCGTGGGCGCCAACACCCTGACGGCAACGAGCGCCGGGCTAATCGGCAGTCCACTCACGTTCACCGCCACGGCGATCGCCGGCGCCGCCACGCAGCTCGCGATCAACGCGGGCAACAGTCAGACGGCGACCGCGGGCACGGCGGTGGCGATCGCGCCGAGCGTGCTGGTGCGGGACATCAACAACAACCCCGTGAGCGGCGTGAGCGTGACCTTCGCGGTCGCCAGTGGTGGTGGATTGGTTACGGGAGGTACCGCTACATCGAACGCGAGCGGCATTGCCACGGTCGGGAGTTGGACGCTGGGACCGGCCGTGGGCACCAACACGTTGACCGCGACGAGCGCCGGGCTCGCCGGTAGCCCGCTCACGTTCACTGCGACGGCGATCGCCGGCGCTGCCACGCAGCTCGCGATCAACGCGGGCAACAGTCAGACGGCGACCGCGGGCACGGCAGTGGCGATCGCGCCGAGCGTCCTCATCAAGGACGTGAATAACAACCCCGTGAGCGGCGTCAGCGTGACCTTTGCGGTCGCCTCCGGTGGCGGCTCGGCGACGGCCTTGAGCGCGACCTCGAACGCGAGCGGCATTGCCACGGTCGGGAGTTGGACGCTGGGACCGGCCGTGGGCGCCAACACCTTGATTGCGACGAACGTCGGGCTCGCCGGTAGCCCGGTGACGTTCACGGCGACCGGGGTCGTGGGCGTGGGCAACATGACAGTGAACGCCGGCAACAATCAGACAGCGACCGCGGGCACGGCGGTCGCGACGGCGCCGAGCGTCCTCATCAAGGACGTGAACAACAATCCCGTGAGCGGCGTGAGCGTGACCTTTGCGGTCGCC
>JADGQS010000149.1 GCA_017881585.1 Gemmatimonadaceae bacterium
TCCGCGGCGGCCTCGATGAGCGGATCGACTTTCTTCAGGAGCGCGAGCCCCTCTCTCGTAACGTAGCAAATCACCTGTCGCCGGTCGGGCGTCGAACGCTCGCGCCGCAAGAGGCCCGCCCGTTCGAGCTTGTTCACGAGCCTCGTGATGCCTGGCGCCTCATCCACCAGCCGGTCGCGAACCGCGAGCGTGGGAAGCCCTCCCGCGCCTGCACCTCGCAGGATCCTCAACACGTTGTACTGTGGCTGCGTGATGCCGAATGGCGAGACCGCGCTGTTCATTGCGCGACGCATCAGCGACGCGGTGCGCACCACGCTCAGCGACGCCTCTTCCGCGGGAGACCGGAACGGTTTCCGCTGGAGTATCTCTTCCTGCAGTGCGGACTGCCGCTTGGCCACGCGCGTCACTTCGCGGCTCGGGGAAGTTTTTCCGGCAGGTCGGCCACGATGAACGCGAGCACCGCCATCGCCGCCACGCACCGCTGCATCTCCATCGGATCGAGCTTGTCCACCGTATCGGCATCCGTGTGGTGAAACCAGAAATACCGGGACCCGTCCACCTCCAGCCCGACTCCCGGCACGCCGAGTTCCATCATCGGTCCGATATCCGCGCCGCCGCCGTTCGCGCCGATGGCGATCGGACCCACGCGATTCAGGAGCGCCCCGATCTGTTTCATGATCGCGCGAGCGGAATCCGAGCCGGTGAACCCGAGGCTCTCGGGGGCGAACACACCGCCGTCGGACTCGACGACGAGCACGTGCTTGTCGGCCTCGGCCCTGTGCGCCTCGCGATACGCGACCCCGCCGCGCCCCATCGTCTCTTCGTTCGTCCACCCCACCACGCGGATGGTACGCTTCGGCTTCAACCCGAGCTTCTTGATCAGGTTGAGCGCTTCCCAGGCCACCACGAGGCCGCCGCCGTCGTCCATCGCGCCCTGCCCCACATCCCACGAGTCTATATGACCGCCGAGCACGACGACCTCGTCGGGTTTCTCGGAGCCGCGGATCTCGGCGATGGCGTTGCGGCTCGGCACGTCGGGCAGTGTCTGCGCCTCCATCTCGAGCCGCACCACGACCTTCTCGCCGCGATTGATCATGCGATGGATCATCATCGCGTCTTCGACGGTGATCGCGGCGTGCGGGATCTTCCTGACCGCAGAATCGTACGCCATCTGCCCCGTGTGCGGCGTGCGCATGGAATACGGCGTGATGGAGCGGATCAGGCTGGCCACGGCGCCGGCTTTCGACGCCGCGATCGCGCCATCGCGCCGGTAGGCCACGGTCTGCCCGTACGACACGAACGGCGCGTCGAAGAGGACGATCTTTCCCTTCGCGTCCGCAGCACGCTTCGTGAGCTCGGCGAAGTTCGAAACCACCATGACCTCGGCGGTGATCCCGCCCTTCGGCGTGGCGATGCTGCCTCCGAGTCCGAGCATCGGCAGTTTCGCGATACGCGGCTCGACGAGCGTCGCGGACTCCGCGCCGCGCACCCAGTGCGGCACCATCGCCGGCTCGCCGCGCACGTTGTCGAGGCCGTCCTTCTTCATCTCGGCCAGTACCCAGTCGATGCCGCGCTCGAGCGCCGCCGAACCGGTGAAGCGACTGCCGGAGTAGTCGGTGAAGCGGGCGAGCTTGTTCCACGCCACGCCGCTGTCCGCGAGGGCCGCGGTCACGATGCGCTCGGCGGTCGTTCCGTAGGACAGCGAAACAGGGCCGGATCCCTGCGACTGCAGTGAGGCGTACGGAGTGAGCAGCACGGCACAGGCGATTGCGCGACGAAACATGGCGATCGTGGATGAAGGACGGTGCTTCCGGCGGACTTCGGCGAGCGTTAATCCTAGAATGAGAACCGGGTGGTCACCAGCACGTTGCGCGTGGCTATGGGAAAGAAGTAACGCGTGACGCCGTCCGTGTTCCCTCCCGCATACGCATTCGCGTTCAGAATGTTGTTCACCTGCGCACGAATCTCCGTCTTGCCGGCGTGCCACGCGAGAGTACCGTTCAGCATCCACCAGGAGGGCACGACGAGCGCGTCGTTGCCGTCGTTCGCGAGGTGCGAGCGATCGACGTACCGCGCCGCGGCGATCAGCGAGAACGACTCCGTGAGCTTCACCTCCACCTGCCCGTTCCCGATGACCGGCGGCGTCAGCAGCGGCTCGACGTCGTAGTAAGTGCTGCCGCTCGACGCATCGAAATAGGCGAGAATACGCGATTTCATGACCGTCACGTTCGACATGGCCGACACGCGGTCGGAGATGCGCCAGCGTCCTTCGAGCTCAACTCCACGACGATAGCTGGCCGCCACGTTTTCGGTGAGCGGGCTCCCCGTCAGGCTCAGCTGGCCGATCGCGGCGATCTCGTTCCGGAACTCCATCGCGAAGACGTTCGCATTGAGCGAGAAGCCGTTGCGGGCCCAGGTCGCGCCCGCTTCGTAGTCGTTCACCGTCTCGGGGTGCACCCGCGTGAGCGGGAGGATGTCCGCAGCGTTGCCGGAGTTGAGATCGTCGGCGCCATCGAACAGGTCGTTGCGCGCCGGCTCGCGGCTGGTGCGGCCGAACGATGCGTACACGGTGAGGGGGGAGGAGTCTCCACTTCCGTGCCAGGTGATGCCGGCCTTCGGATTCAGGAACGTCCAGCTCACCGACTGCCCGCCGATGCCGGCGTTCGCGTCGGGCTGATAGCGGAACTGCGCGTCGCGCAGCTGCAGGTCGACGGAGAACCGGAACGCCCCGCGGTCGAGCGCCGCCTTGGCAAAGGCGCTCTGCTCGTACTTGAAGCCGACGTTGGTGTACTCGCGCGCGGTGAGATCGGGGCGGATCGCGTCGGCGTGCATGCGATGGTAGTTGCTCAGGTGCAGGCCGAAGTCGAGCGAGAGGTCGCCTTCACGCACCGCGAGCGCCGAGAGCACGCCGTACCAGACGTGTGCGAGGTAGAAGTTGTGGATCTCGGTGGGATCGTACATCACGTCGAAGGCGCCGGCGGCCGAGTTGCGATACGCCGTGGTGGTGAGCGTCGCGCCATTGAGGAACGCATGCGAATAGGAGAGGCTCGCCATCTCCTGGTGGAAGCGGTCGCCTTCCGCGTCGCTCAGCGGATTGACGCGCCGGTTCACGGCCAGGTCGGCCTCGGACGCGGCCACGTACGCCTCACGGGTGCCGGAGACGCCGTCGAAGCCGGTGAACTTGACCGCGTCGCGCACGCCGAACCATCCGCCGCTCGCGAACGCGGACTGCGAATCGTTGCCGGAGTGCTCGCGGTAGCCGTCGGTGTGCAGCTTGCTGACGCGCGCGTAGCCGGCCCAGCCGTTGTCGGAAACTCCGGTGGCGTACTGCGCGCTCGCATTCATCGTGTTGTACGAGCCGCCCGTGAGCTCGACATCGCCGCCACGCGGCGTGGCCGCGAGCGGCACCGACTGGAAGTTCATCGAGCCCGCGTACGAGGCGGTGCCGAACGTGCTCGATCCCACGCCGCGCTGGACCTGCACGCTCTGGATGCTGTTGAGGAAATCGGGAACGTTCGAGAAATACAGCACCTGATCCTCGGGATCGTTCAACGGAACGCCGTCGAGCGTGATGTTGATGCGCGTCTGGTCGATTCCGCGGAGACGAAGGTAGCTGTACCCCGAGTAGCCACCGGCGTCGGAGTACGACGTCATCGAGGGCATCGTATTGAGGAAGTTGGGCGCGTCCTGGCCCGTGAAGGTCTTGATGATCTCGTCGCGCGTCATGGTGGATTGCGCGGCGGGGGTGGCGAGCGTCCCGCGCACGGCCTTTACGACGACGGTCTCGAGGGTGTCGCGCGACTTGTGGATGGTGTCGCGCGCCGCGTCGGGCACCTTCTGCGCGTGCGCGAAGGCCGGGATTGCGAGTGCGAGCAGCGCGCTCGCCGTGCTGCTTCGAACGAAACTGAGAACTTTCATTGCCGGGTCGCTCCGCATGGTTTGTGAAGGCGGGTTGTGACGATCCGGAGTGCGCTCGCTCGAAAGGCGCAATAAAAAACGCGCCTCCCGGACGAGCGGGTGGCGCGCACTGAAAACAACCAGGAGCTGCGCGACACGCCGCACTCCCTACGCCGGTTTCAACCGGATCAGGTTCCAAGGGACTTTCTCAGCCGCGGTGTTCACCGCGGCACCCCTGGCGGCTGTCTCCGAATGATTAGCAGGAAGCAGCAGTGCGCGCCAGTCCAGTCACAGCGCCTGCGACGAGGCGGTCAGAATACCTGCAGGTCGCGCGCGAGCACCACGTTCCCGCTGAACTTCGAGCGCACCTCGGCGAGCATCCGCTCCTCCGACGCGCCGAAGAACAGCAGGTGCGTGAGGATCAGCAGCTTGGGCCTCGCGTTGGTGGCGATCGTGCCGAGCTGCGTCGCCGAGGTGTGCGACTGCGCATGGTACTTCTGCCGCACGGCCGGGATCGAGGCGAATCCGGAATCGGAATACACTTCGTGAATCAGCACGTCGCAGCCGTTGCACGCCGCGGCGATGGCCGGGCTCGGCCGCGTGTCGCCGCTGATGACGATCGTGCGGTCCGGCGTCTCGATGCGATAGCCGAACGCGTATTTCCACCCGCTGTGGGGAACGGCGAACGCGCGAATCGTGACTCGTTCATCCTTGTAGACGACGCCCTCGGCGATTTCATGGACGTTCGCCCTCCAGCCGTTGGCCGACGGACCGCCCGACGACGCGAGGCGCTCGCGAATGTCTTCGTCGTTGCCGTCGAGGATGCCGTTGACGAGGCGCTGGGTGCCGGGCGGGCCGTACACCTCGAGCGGAACCGTGCGCCCCTGAATCCACGGCGTGAAGAGCAGGTCCGCGAGGCCGAGCGTGTGGTCGGAGTGGAGGTGCGTGAGGAAGACACGCTGCAGGTTCGGCATCCTGAGACCGGGAACGCCCGCGCGCTGTGCGGCCACAGCGCGACGAACGATTCCGGTGCCGGCGTCGAAGACGTACGGCACGCTGTCGACGATGATGGCGACGGACGGACCCATGCGGTCGGGATCGGGGATGGGAGTGCCGGTGCCGAGCATCACGATCTTGGTTCTTGATGACTGCGCGCCCAGCAAGAGCGGGCAGAGAAGAAATAGAATTGCTCTCTTCATTGGCCTATTGATGCGGGATGCGGAAATTCGACCCGATGCAGGGTGCAGGAGAGGAATCCGGGACTCGGGAGAAGAGGCGAGAGGCGAGAGTAAGGATGACGATGATTGGGCAGAGGCGCCATGAACTGGCCGCCCATCACCGGAGACTCCATACTGTGTTGTTGGTTTCCGGTCCCCGGATTCCTCTCCTGCACTCTGCATCGGTGTGTTGTTGGTTTCCGGTCCCCGCATTCCTCTCCTGCATTCTGCATCGGGTCGAATCTCCCAACTCTTCTCTCTTCTCACATACCGCTGACCGATGTTCCTGGACCGCGACCATTCAATCGCCAAACCCGGTTTCAGCCGCTGGAGAGTCCCGCCCGCCGCCCTCGCCATTCACCTCGCGATCGGCCAGGCCTACGCCTTCAGCGTCTTCAATCTTCCACTCTCCACGCTGGTCGGTGTGGACAAGCCGGCGCCGACCGACTGGAAGCTCTCGACGATCGGCTGGATCTTCAGCACGGCGATCGTCTTCCTCGGCCTCTCGGCCTTCACGTTCGGGCGATGGCTCGAAGAAGCGGGGCCGCGCAAGGCGATGTTCTGCTCGGCGATGTGCTTCGGCGGGGGGTTCCTCGTTGCGGCATTCGGCGTGCACGTCCACCAGATCTGGATCATCTATCTCGGCTACGGCGTGATCGGCGGGATCGGGCTCGGGCTCGGATACATCTCGCCGGTCTCGACGCTCATCAAGTGGTTTCCCGACAGGCCCGGCATGGCGACGGGTCTCGCGATCATGGGATTCGGCGGTGGTGCGATGATCGGGTCGCCGCTCGCGGTCGCCCTGATGGCGCACTTCAAGACGCCAGCCTCGGCTGGAGTCGTGGAGACGTTCCTGGCGATGGGGGCGCTCTATTTCGTCTTCATGATGTTCGGCGTCTTCACCGTGCGGCTCCCCGCCCCGGGATGGGCGCCCGCGGGATGGAATCCGAATCCGGGGGCCCGGCAGCCCAACGCAGCCAGGCGCGCGCCGCCCGCTCCCGACGTGCACGTCGACGAGGCGATCAAGACGAAACAGTTCTGGCTTCTCTGGGCCGTGCTCTGCCTCAACGTGACCGC
>JADGQS010000039.1 GCA_017881585.1 Gemmatimonadaceae bacterium
AGCAACCAACTACGATGGAAGATGGAAGATCGAAGATGGATGGGCGCTGACGCCGGCCCTCGATCTTCCATCTTCCATCTTCCATCGCAGTTCAAGCATAGATCCCGCGCAGACGATGCACCGTCGCGACGCGACTGATCGACAGCATGTACGCCGCCGTGCGCATGTTCACCTTGTGCTGCTTGGACAAGTCGAGCACGGCCTTGAACGAGTGCTGCATGATCTCGGTGAGGCGCTCATTCACGACCTTCTCGGTCCAGAAATATCCGCCGCGATCCTGCACCCACTCGAAATACGAGACGGTCACGCCGCCCGCGTTCGCGAGGATGTCCGGCACCACGAATACGCCCTTCTCGTCGAGGATCGTGTCCGCGGCGGGCGTGGTCGGCCCGTTGGCGCCTTCGCAGATGATTTTCGCGCGGACCTTGGATGCGTTCTTTTTCGTGATGACGCTTTCGAGCGCGGCCGGAACCAGCACGTCGCACTCGATCGTGAGCAGTTCTTCGTTCGTGATCTTGTCGCCCTTGGGATAACCCTCGAGCGTCTTGTTCTTCGCGACCCACGCTTTCGCGTCGTCCACGTCGATGCCGGCCTTGTTGTGGACTCCGCCGGTGCGATCGCTGATGGCGATGATCTTGCAACCTTCCTTCTGCAGCAGCTGCGCAGCGATCGATCCCACGTTGCCGAAGCCCTGCACCGCGACGGTGGCGCCCTTCACGTCCATGCCAAGATGCGCGAGCGCGCCCTTCGTCACGATCATGCAGCCGCGGCCGGTGGCCTCACGACGGCCGAGCGAACCGCCCATCTCGACCGGCTTGCCGGTCACCACCGCGGTCACCGTGTGGCCCATGCGCATGGAGTACGTATCCATGACCCAGGCCATCACGCGCTCGTTCGTGTTCACGTCCGGCGCGGGCACGTCGGAATCGGGGCCGAGCACCGAGATGATCGACGCGGTATAGCGGCGCGTGAGGCGCTCGAGTTCGGAGACGCTCATCTTGAGCGGGTCGCAGATCACGCCGCCCTTCGATCCGCCGAACGGGATGTTCACGACGGCGCACTTCCACGTCATCCACGCGGCGAGCGCCGTGACTTCATCGAGCGTGACGTTGAGATCGAACCTGATGCCGCCCTTGGCCGGGCCGCGCGACGTGTTGTAGAGCACGCGGATGCCGGTGAACACCTCGACGTCGCCGTTGTCCATCATCACCGGCGAGTGCGTGATGATCTGCTTCTCGGGCTTGCGCAGCACCTTGTAGATGCTGGGCTCGAGATCGAGCAGTTCGGCGGCGCGGTCGAAGCGAGACATCATCGCTTCGAACGGATTTTCTTCGGAAAGGAAGCGATCCTTGTCCGGTCGGACGATGGAGTGGGTCGGGAGCAGGAGATCGGGGGCCATTCGAGTCTTTCGTTGGGCCGGCGACCGCCGGCGTGAGGTGTCAGTTGGTTGGTCCTGGAACCGCGAGAGTGGCGAGAATACGATCCAGTTCGGCCGCGCCGGACTCCACCACTACTCGCTGTGAAAGATACCATAATGGAGGCGCTTCGTGAGGCCAGACCGGGCCCAATTTGACAGCGTCTTTCAGTGTGCACACGACGATGTCGGCGGCCGCCGCGCGGCGAGCCAGGCCGACGGCATCGGCCGCCGAATAGGCGTGATGATCCCGCTCCGCCGCGATCTCCACCCGCGCGCCCGCCTCCGTGAGTTGCGCGGCAAACGCGCGCGGATCGCCGATCGCGGCGGTCGCGAGCACGGTCTTTCCTCGCAGCGTCGCCAGATCGAGTAATTCCCCTGACAGCCATGCCACGAGCCGGTCCGCGGCGAGGTGGACGATCGCACCCCCCGTATTCGGCGCGAAACGGCGCGCATGCGCGAGGAGCTCGCGCGCGCGGACGGGCGAGGCGCTCTTCCGTGTCACGACGATCAGTGACGCGCGTGCCAGCGATGTGAGCGGCTCGCGCCAGGGTCCCGCCGGGAGTGGCCGCACCGGGCCGGCGAGATCCGCTGCCAGCAGCACGACGTCGACGTCGCGTTTCGCGCGCCGGTGCTGAAACGCATCGTCGAGGACGGCGACGTTGCACCCCATCGCGCGCGCCTCGGCTGCGCCGCGCACACGATCCGCCGCGATGACGACGGGCACTCCCGGGTTCAATCGCGCGTGCACCAGGGTTTCGTCGCTCCCGTAACCGCGCATCACGATCGCGGGCTTGAAACCGCGCTCCTCGAGCCGCGCCGCAATGAACGCCGAGACCGGCGTCTTCCCCGTGCCGCCGACCGACAGGTTCCCGACGGAGATCGCGGGCAGCGCGAGCTCGTGCGAGCGCAGCCAGCCATTATCGTAGGCCGCGTTGCGGGCCGCGACCACGGCCGCGTATACCCACGACGCCGGCATCAGCGCCCCGCGCGCCATCCGCGCGGCGAGCGAGGATGACGTCCATACCTGGTTGATCGCGCCTTCAGGCATCCGCGACCTTCTGCACCTGGTGCATGATGGCATCGAAACGCGCGGCGTCGGCCGCCGCTTCGCGCGGCGACGAGCCGCCGACCATCGTCGGATCGCCGTACGCGAACGTCACCCGCGCGAAGAACTTCGGGATCGTGAATCGATCCCAGCTCTTCAGCCGCCACGCGCGATCCGCATGCATGAGGATCGGAACCACCGGCACGTTCGCGCGCTGCGCCGCGACCAGTGTTCCCGGCTGAAACTTCAGCGCGGGACCTTGCGGCCCGTCGGGTGTGACCGCCACGACGACGCCGCGCTCGAGCTCCTTGATCATCGCGAGCAGCGCGCGCGACCCGCCGCGTGTGGTGGACCCGCGCACCGTCGTGTTCCCCCACGCGGCGAGGACACGCGCGATCAATTCCCCGTCGCGATGCTGGCTGACCAGCACCGCCACGCCCTCGTTGCTGTGCCGCCAGGCGACGGGAAGCAGCGTGGCATGCCAAAGCGCGAACACCCACGGCTTGTTTTCGGCTCGCAATCGCTGCCAGCCTTCCGCATTGCGCACGCGAACTCGCCAGCTGCGCGCGAGCAGCCCAACGAGCAGCAGCCCGATCGGCAGGAGGATGCGCACGCGCCAGTCCGCCGCGACCGCCGGCGGCGACGCGTCGGCCTTCGCGGCCGGCTCGCTCATCGCGCCAGCTCCGATGCCATCGCCGCCACGCGCGCGGCCGCGCCCGGCTCTCCGAGCCTCGCGCGAACGTCGGCGAGTCCAGCGAGCATCGCGCGGCGCTCCGCGGATTGCGGATCGAACAGGGGCGCGAGCGCATCGGCCACGCGCATCGGCTCGAAGGCCTGCTGCACGAACTCGCGAGCGACCTCGCGCCCCGCCACGATGTTGAGCAGGCCGATGTACGGGATCTTCACAATGCGCTTCGCGATCGCATAGTCCACGGAGCCGGTGCGGTACACGATGGCGCACGGGCAGTCCGCGACGGCCGCCTCGAGCGTCGTCGTACCGCTCTTGCACAGCGCGACGTCGGCGGCGCGCAGTATGTCGAGGCTCGCGGATCCGACCATCTGGTAGGGCACGCGCGCCGGATCGAGCTGCACCGAGGGCGCCACGCTGACGACCACGTGCAATCCCGGCCGGCGCCGCTCGAGCTCGCGGCCGACCGCGAGGAAGTCGTCGAGCAGCCGCTTGATCTCGCCGGCGCGGCTTCCGGGAAAGAGGGCGAGCACTTCGGCACCGGCGGGAATTCCGAGCCGCCTCCGCGCTTCCGCGCGATCGGGCATCGCCACGGCGCGATCGAGCAGCGGGTGGCCCACGAACGTCGCCTCGATGCCGTTCGCGCGAAGCAACGCCTCCTCGAACGGCAGGATCACGGCGGCCTTCGTGATCACGCGTGCCATCGACTTCATGCGGCCGGCGCGCGAGGCCCACACCTGCGGCGTGATGAAATACAGCACGGGCACGCCCGCGGCCTTCGCGGCGGCGCCCACTTTCAAATTGAAGAACCCGTAGTCGATGAGGACGACCAATGCGACGTTCCCGCCTTCGATGCGTGCGCGAATCCGCCGAAGCAGCCTGAAGTGCGCGGGAACGTGCTTGAGCAAGGCGACGAATCCCACGACGCCATCGAGCTGCTCGAGCAGCGTCACGCCGGCCGAGCGCATCCTCCCCCCGCCCGTCCCCGTGAGCGCGAGGTCCGGGCGCAATGCGTGAAGCTGTTCCGCGAGCGCCGCGCCGTGCAGATCGCCCGACGCCTCGCCCGCGAGAATCAGGACTTCACGCACGCGAGTGCGCGGCCGCCGCGGTGGAACTTCGCCCCGCTGGCAACGACCGCTCGATGTCGCGGACGATGCGCAACGCCACCGCGAGCGCGTCGCGGCCGTCCTCCGCCGTCACCGCCACCGGCGATTCGCCGCGGAGCGCCGCGACGAAGCTCTCAAGCTCGAGCTTCAGCGGCTCGCCCTCGGGTGCGTCGATCGCCACGCGCTCGACGAACGCCTCGAGCGGTTGCGCGGATCGGGCCAGTGCCGCGAGGTCCGTATCCGTGCGCAGGCGGTACATCTCGCCCGTGCCCGCGGCGAGGTCGAGCGAGAGATACCCGTTGCGCTGAAAGATGCGGAGCTTGCGCATGCGATCCTTCGACACGCGGCTCGCCGTGATCGTCGCGACCGCGCCGCTCTCGAACGTGATGCGCGCGTTCGCGATGTCGATCGACGGTGTGAGCACCGGAATCCCCACCGCGGAAATCCCGCTCACCTTCGAGCCGGTGAGCGTGAGCAGGAGATCGATGTCGTGGATCATGAGGTCGAGCACCACGGCCACGTCGGAGCCGCGCGGATTGAACGGCGCGAGCCGGTCACTGTCGATGAACAGCGGATGGTCCACGTGCGGGAGCGCCGCGCGGATCGCGCGGTTGAAGCGCTCGATGTGCCCGATCTGCACCATCACGCCCTTCTGCTTCGCGAGCGCGATGAGTTCGTCGGCTTCCTCGATGGTCGCGGTGATCGGCTTCTCGATCAGGAGATGTTTCCCCGCCTCGAGCGCCGCCTTGGCCACCACGTGGTGGAACTTGGTGGGCGTGACGATCGAGAGCGCATCCACGTCGGCGAGCAGCGCATCGAGCGACGGATACGCCGTGATGCCGAGCTCCTTCGCCACGGTCGTCGCGCGCTCGGCGTTCGACTCGTAGAAGCCGCTGAACGTGACGCCCGCCACGTCGCGCAGCAGCCGCGCATGATGGTATCCGAGGCTTCCCGTGCCCGCGACTCCCAGGCGCAGCGGTGCATTCGTCGCAGCGGTCGCAACCACGCTCCTGGCAGCGGTCGCGACCACGCTCGTGGCAGCGTTCGCGACCGCGTTCAAACCGTCACGCCGCGACTGCTGGCCTCCACGAACTCGATCAGCGCCTTCACCTCGTCGTAGGGCTTCAGCTCGGTCGCGGCCTGCTCGAGCGCCTGGCTCACGTTGAACTCCGAGCGGAACAGGAGGCGGTATGCCTTCTTCAGTTCGGCGATCACCTCGTCGCTGAAGCCCCGGCGCCGGAGTCCGACGCTGTTGAGGCCGTACAGCTGGATGGGGTTGCCGACCGCCTTCACGAACGGCGGTATGTCTTTCTGCACGCGCGACAAGCCGCCGATGAACGCGTGACGGCCAACCTTCACGAACTGGTGCACGGCGCAGACTCCGGAGATGATGACGTACTCCTCGATCGTCACGTGCCCCGCGAGCTGCGTGGCGTTCGACATGATGACGTTGTCTCCCACATGACAATCGTGCGCCAGGTGCGAGTACGACATCAGGAAGCAATGCGCGCCGACCGTCGTCTTGAACGACTGAGAGGTCCCGCGGTTGATCGTCACGTACTCACGGATCACCGTGTGGTCGCCGATCTCGACGCGGGTGACCTCGCCGCGGAACTTGAGGTCCTGCGGCTTGCCGCCGAGGATGCTGCCGCTGCCCACCGTCACCTCCGAGCCGAGCCGGACGTTCTCCTGCAGCGTCGCGCGCGGCTCGAGCACGCAGCCCGGTCCCACGACGCAGCCCGGGCCCACGATCACGAACGGCCCGATCTCCGCGTCCTTCGCGATCTCCGCCTTCTTGTCGACGATCGCCGTCGGATGGATGCGCGGGCTCATTTGTCCCGCACCATCGCGGCCATCTCCGCCTCGCACACAACCTCGCCGTCGACCTTGGCGACGCCGCGCACGCGGCACACCATGCCGCGGACCTGGATCATTTCGACCTCGAACCTGAGCTGGTCGCCCGGCCGAACCGGCTTCCGGAACTTCACGTTGTCGAGCGACATGATGTAGACCACGCGGCTCTCCAGGTCGCTGATCGCTCCCATCAGCAGCACGCCGCCCACCTGCGCCATCGCCTCGACGATGAGCACGCCGGGCATCACCGGATGTCCCGGAAAGTGCCCCTGAAAGAACGGCTCGTTGAACGTGACGTTCTTGATCCCGACGACCCGTTTTCTCTCCTCGAACTCGAGGATGCGGTCGACGAGCAGGAACGGATACCGATGCGGCAGAATCCGCATGATTTCTTCGATGCCAATCACGCTTCCCTCCCGGTGGCTGTGCGCGAGAAGCTCGCGCACGAATGTCACGGTTCCCCGATGACTCGGCTTGACGGCCGAAATTCGCGCTCTCACGCGGCGGCCCGCCAGCGCGAGATCGCCGATCATGTCGAGCGCCTTGTGCCGCACGAACTCGTTCGGCCAGCGGAGCGTGTTCCCCACCACGCCGTGCTCGTCGAGCGCCAGCGTGTTCTCCGCCGACGCGCCCTGGATGAGCCCCTTGCTGCGCAGCATCTCCACCTCGCTCACGAACCCGAACGTCCGCGCGCCCGCGAGCTCCGAGGCGAACGTCTCCTCGGTGACGGCCCAGTGCCCCTTCTGCGCGCCGACGAGGGGATGCGCGAAAGCGATCGACACCTCGAGATCGAGGACCGGCGACGGGTGCGCAATGTAGACGGACTCGCCGTCCACCACGCGCACACATTCACTGAGCCGCAGTTCGTCCGCCGTGCCGCCGTGCCCGACGACACCGGTGCCGCGCAGCGCCTCGAGGAACGGCCGCGCGCTCCCATCGAGAATCGGCGGCTCCGCGGAACTCATCTCGATCACGATGTCGTCGATGCCGGCTCCGACGACCGCCGCGAGCACGTGCTCGACGGTATGGAGGCCGCCGTCGCCGTCGCCGAGCTGCGTGCGCCGCTCGGAGAGCTGCGCGTGGTCCACGTGCGCGGGCGTCTCGGGCGTGCCGGCGAGGTCCATGCGACGGAACACGATCCCGCTCCCCACCGGCGCCGGCACGAACGCCAGCGTGCATGCGCGGCCGAGATGCAGGCCGACGCCCGTGAGCTCCACGCGTTCGCGAATCGTCCGCCGCTCGCTCACTTCCCCTCCCGGTCGAGCAGCCGCTCGAGCCGCTTCATCATCGCGCTCAGCCTGAACAGCGCCGCGCTGGCCTTGAGCGACTCACGGTGCGGACGCGCTGGATAGCCGCTCCAGGTCTCGCCCGGAGGAACGTCGCCAATCACGCCCGCCTGCGCCGCAAGCCGCGCCCCCGCGCCAACCGTAAGATGTCCGGCGATCCCCACCTGTCCCGCGAGAACAGCCCCGTCCTCGATGTGGCTGCTCCCGGCGACCCCGACCTGCGACACGAGGAGACAGAGCCGGCCCACGCGCACGTTGTGGCCGATCTGCACGAGGTTGTCGATCTTGGTTCCGTCGCCCACCACGGTATCGTCGATGCTGCCGCGGTCGATTGTCGAGTTGGCGCCGATCTCGACGTCGTTGCCGATGAGGCAGCGCCCCATGTGCGGAATCTTCTCGTGGACACCGCCGCGAAAGACGTAGCCGAATCCGTCGCTGCCGATGCGCGCGCCGCTGTGCACGGTGACCCGGTCGCCGAGCGTCGTCCCCGGATAGAGGGTGACGTGGGGAAAGAGCCGGACGTCGGATCCGAGCTTGGCGCCCGCGCCGACGACGCTGTGCGACCCGATCCACGCACGATCGCCGATCTCGGCTCCCTCACGAATCACGGCGTAGGCTTCGACGGTCGCGCCCGCCCCGATGCGCGAGTCCGGCGAGATGATCGCCGTCGGGTGCACGCCACTCTCACGAGCCGGCGGCCGGTAGAAGCGCTGGATGAGCGAGAGCAACGCGTCGTGCGGACTCGGCACCACGACTCGTGCCGCACACTTCCCCGGTGCCGACGCGAGCTCGGCCGTCACCAGCACGACGCCGGCGTTCGACCGCTCGAACAGCGGTGCGTATTTCGCGGTCGCGAGAAAACTGAGGTCCCGCGCGGTGGCGCGGTCGAGCGGTGCGATGCCGTCGACGGTCGCGTCGCGCGTTCCCGTGAGCGTACCGCCGACCGCCGCCGCAATTTCTGCGGCGGTCATGGCGGGTGACGCTGCGGCGGTCATGCGGTGGGGGGTCCGCTCACTCGACCGGTCGCCGGCCTTCGGGGCTTACTCGCCCGGAGCCGTCGCGTCCGGCTTCTTCGTCGGATTCGTGTCGGCCTTCGTCGGCGGCGGCGTCGGGCGGCCGATGCCGCTCGGGGTGTTCAAGGGCAGTCCGGACGGCTTCGCTGCGCCGGGCGTGGGAACGGCCGACTTCGTCGGCGTGCCGACCACCGGCGCGCCCAGCACGCGCAGGCGCGCGATCACACGATCGGAGAGGTTCAGGTTCTTGTTCACGGCGACGATCGTCGCGTTCTGTCCCACGTCGAAGATCGCGTCGAAGTTGCCGGCGACGCGGACGTCCTCGAGCGCAAGCTTGACCTGGTCGAGGATCGGCTGCAGCATCTCGTTGCGACGCTTTTCCGCCTCGGCGTTGATCTCGTCGTTGCGCTTCTGGAACTCGCCCTGCTTGTCCTGGATCTCCTTCGTCCTCTTGTCCCGCTGGGCGGTGGTCATGGCCGCCGACGTCTTCTGGAAGTCGGTGATCATCGCGCTCATCTGGTCCTGCATCCGCTTGATCTCACCTTCCCACAGGACGGCCTCCTTCTGCAGCTGCGCTTCGGCTTCGGCCTTGCCCGGGGCCTGATCGAGAATCGCTCGCGTATCGACGTACGCAAAGCGCTGCGGCGGCGCCGATTGTGCCGAGAGCGGCGCGGCTGCGCTGACGACGAGGATAGTTGCTGCGCCCACCAGGGCACGAAGGATCGAGGACATGGAAACTCCGAGGATTTAGTAGAAGATCTGACCGAGACGGAAATGCAGCTGGAACTTCGGATCGGGGTTGCCGAGCGCATCCACCCGGTCGAAGCCGTACGCCCAGTCCAGTCCGAGCGGACCGAGCGGTGTGATCGTGCCGACGCCGATGCCGGCCCCGCGGAACAGCCGGGTGGGATTGAAGTCCCGCGGATGCGCCCAGAGGTTGCCGGCGTCATAGAACAGGTTCACGTAGAACTGCGAGCTGATACGAAGCCCGAGTTCCGCGGTTGAGCTGAAGAACACGTTTCCGAACGACTGCAGCACGGCGTTCGACGTGCTCGTGCCCGGGTTGAAGCCGAGCGGCGTGATGGAGAACTCGGGATAACCGCGCAGCGGCTCGCCGTACTGCACGCCGCCCATCGCGAACTCCTGCGTCGAGAAGAACGGGCCCGCGTTTCCGGCGACCATGCCGCCCTTCTGCGTCAGCCCGACGACGAGCTTCATCCCGTTCGGACTGCCCTTCTCGCCGCCGATCTTCGCCAGCGTCGCGAAGGTCTTGAACTCCGTCGTGTACCGCTGGAACGACGCGGTGCCACCCAGCGGTCCACCGTTGAACTGCGCCTGGAAGCTCTGCAGCGAGCCGTCGGTCGGGAACGGCATCTCGATTCGCGTGTCGCGCGTGACGTCGAACCCGACGGTCGAACGGAGGCATCCCGCGCAGCTGTTCGTCGTGACCTCGCTGAGCAGCCCCGTGCCGCCGTACCGCACGGCTTCCGCGCCGTACGAAACACCGAGGCGCGTCCAGCGGGCGCTGAAGAACGGAAACGCGAACCGCAGCGATCCGCCGGTGCGTGTGGACTGCCCGAGGTTCGCGATCGTGTATTGCGACTGCGAACGGTAGAGCGCCACCGTCATCGAGGTGCGCGTCTGGTACAGCGCAGGATCGGTGTACGAGAGCTGGAGGTCGTTGATGTATCGGCCGTACTGCCAGTTCACCGAGCCGCGCTTGCACTTGCCGAACAGGTTCGGCTGGTCGAGGCCGATGAACCCGCCGAGCCCCGTGCCCTGACCCATGGAAGCGCCGAAGTTCACGTTGCCCGTGCGCTTTTCCTTCACCTTGAAGACGACGTCGACGTCGCCCTGGTCGTTGGCCGTTCGCGTCTCCGGGAGCGGCAGGGGCGACTCGAAGAACCCGAGGTTCTCGATGCTGCGGTAGCTGTTGATCAACCGCTCCTGGTTGAACACGTCGCCGGGAATGATCGAGAGCTGGTCGCGGATGCAGGTCTCGGCCGTGTAGTCGTTGCCGAGGATCTCGATGCGATTGATGATTGCGGGCGTCCCTTCCTGGACTTCCCAGCGGAGGTTCACGCGCGGCCCCGAATCGGTCTGCTGCCGGTCGACGACGGGGCGCACCTGCGAATAGATGTATCCTTCGTTCGAGTACGCGTCCTTGATCTTGCGCGTGCCTTCGTCCCATTTCGAGGCGTCGAACACGTCCTTCGGCGTGGAGTTCCGCTTCACGAGCGCGGTCACGCGCTGCGTCAGCGTGGGACCCTGGGGGCCGAACGGATACAGGTGCGAGATGTCCTCTTGCGTGAAGCGCCGGTTTCCGACGACCTCGAAGCTGCCGACCTTGTACTGCGGTCCTTCCGCGACGCCGAGGTCGATGAGCCCCTTCCCTCGCGTGCGGTCGACGACCAGCGTGTCTTTCTGGATCTGAAAGTCGATGAAGCCGCGAGACGCATAGAGCTGCGGGATCAGCTCGCCGAGATCCTTCGCGTAGCTCTCCTGGTCGAACTCACCCTTCTGCCAGAAGAAGAACCCTTCGGGCTTCACCTTCATCGCGCCGACGATGTCCTTCGTGGAGACGCGCGTGTTGCCCGCGACGCGAATGCCCGAGACCGCCAGGCGGCTTCCCTCGTCGACGTGAAAAATGATCGATGCGTGGTTGTTCTCGGTGAGCGTCGTCTCGACGTCGATGCGCGCGAGGTAGTAGCCGTTCGCCTGATACACCGAGTCGATGTGCTGGACGACCAGCGAGACCGCCGCCGGATCGACCGGCCGGCCGAACACGAGGTCGACCTTTTCCTTCACCGTCGACGACGAGATCGCCGAGGTGCCGATCACGTCGGTCGCATCGAGCAGCGGCCGCTCGACGACCCGGATCAGCAGGACGGCCTTGACGGGCGTCGTCTTCGTGAGCGCGCACTCGAAGTTCACCATCTCGAACTGGCCGCCCTGAAAGACGTTCCGGATGGCGCGCTGCACCATCGGCGCGTTCAGCTGCGTGCCCGGCGTGATCCCCGCGTCGAGCAGAATCGTGGTGCCCGCGACGCGCTTATTGCCCAAGACCGCGATGGAGTCCGGCGTGGCGCACTTCGCGTCGGTCCCCGTTTCCTGAGCAAGAAGGGACGAGCCCGCGCAGAACAACGCGAGTGCGGCGAGGGGGAGTTTGCGCATAGCTCGATAATATAACATGAAGAGGGGCCGAAAGGGTGTCTAACCCCTTTCGGCCCCGCGAGTTCCGGCTGTTTGGAAGGTTTTGAAAGGTCAGGCCTTCGGCGAGCTCGCCAGCACCCGGAACTCGAGCTTCTCCCCGTCGGGGGCGACGTCCACGTCGATCTCGTCGCCCTTCGAAAACTCGGCGAGCAGGATCTTCTCGGAGAGAGGATCCTCAATCCACTTCTGGATGGCCCGCTTCAGCGGCCGGGCCCCGTACTTCTCGTCGAATCCGTTCTTCACGAGGAATTCCGTGGCCGCGTCCGTGAGCTTCAGCGTCAGCTCTTCGTCGCCCAGCCGCTTCTGGACGTCCTTGAGCAGGATCGTCACGATTTTGGTGATGTGCTCCCTCGACAGCGGATGAAACACGATCACATCGTCGAGCCGGTTCAGGAACTCCGGATTGAACGTGTGATTGAGCTCCTCCTTCACCTTCTCGGACATCTTCTCGAACGAGATGCCGGCGTCGACGTTCGAGAAGCCGAGCGTGCGGTTCTTGGTGATGTCCTTGGCGCCGACGTTCGAGGTCATGATCACGACCGTGTTCTTGAAGTCGATCACGCGGCCGTAGTTGTCGGTGAGGTGCCCCTCGTCCAGCACCTGCAGCAGGATGTTGAACACGTCCGGATGCGCCTTCTCGATCTCGTCGAGCAGCACCACGCTGTACGGCTTGCGGCGCACGGCCTTGGTGAGCGCCCCCGAATCCTCGTACCCGACGTATCCCGGAGGCGCGCCGATCAGGCGCGAGACCGAGAACTTCTCCATGTACTCGCTCATGTCCACGCGAATGAGCGCGGAGGCGTCGGCGAACAGGAACTTCGCGAGCGCGCGGGCGAGTTCCGTCTTCCCCACCCCGGTCGGGCCGCAGAAGATGAACGAACCGATCGGGCGATTCGGATCCTTGAGGCCGGCGCGGCTGCGCCGGATGGAACGCGCGATCGCCCGGATCGCCTCGTCCTGCCCCACGACCTGCTGGTGTATCTCTTCTTCCATGCGCAGCAGGCGCGCCGTCTCGGCTTCCTGGAGCCGCGTGACCGGAATGCCGGTCCAGCGGCTGACGATGAAGGCGATCTCCTCCTCGCCGAGCACGGGACGGAACGACTGGCGGCGCTGCTCCCATTCTTCCTGGCGCGCGCGGATATCGCCCTGCAACTCGCGCTCCGTGTCGCGCAGCGCGGCGGCACGCTCGAAGTTCTGGTCGCGTACGGCGGCGTCCTTCTCCGCGTTCACGCCCTCGAGCTTCGTCTTCAGCTCGGCCACTTCCGGCGGCGGCACCTGCGCGGCGAGACGCGCTCGCGCGCCCGCTTCGTCGATGACGTCGATCGCCTTGTCCGGCAGGAAACGATCCGTGATATAGCGCTCGGAGAGCTTCGCGGCGAGCACCAGCGTCTCGTCGGGAATCGTCACGCGGTGATGATCCTCGTAGCGCTTGCGCAGCCCCTTGAGGATGTCGACCGTCTCGTCGACCGACGGCGGCTCCACCACCACCGTCTGGAAGCGGCGCTCGAGCGCGCCGTCCTTCTCGATGTACTTGCGATACTCGTTCAGCGTCGACGCACCCACGCACTGCAACTCGCCGCGCGCGAGCGCGGGCTTCAGCATGTTGCTCGCATCTATGGCACCTTCTGCAGCGCCGGCGCCCACCAATGTGTGCAGTTCGTCGATGAAGAGCACCACGTTCTTGTTCTGCGCGATCTCGTTCATCACGGCCTTGAGGCGTTCCTCGAACTGGCCGCGATATTTCGTCCCCGCGATCACCGCGGCCATGTCGAGCGAGAGCACGCGGTTGTCGCGGAGGGAGTCCGGGCACGTCCCGTTCGCGATGAGCTGCGCGAGTCCCTCGACGATCGCCGTCTTGCCCACGCCGGGTTCGCCGATCAGCACCGGGTTGTTCTTCTTGCGGCGCGTCAGCACTTCCATCACGCGCTCGATTTCCTTCGCCCGCCCGATGGTCGGATCGAGCTGGCCCTCGGCGGCGAGCTGCGTCAGATCGCGGCAGAAGTGGTCGAGTGCGGGCGTCTTGGACTTCTTTTCGCCCTTCGCCGACGGCGCCTGCTGCGGTGTCTGCGCTCCACCGGCCGCGGCCGTGCCCGTCTGCGGCATCTCGGTGCCGAGCAGGCGCAGGGTCTCGGCGCGCGCGGCGTCGAGATTCACCCCCGCATCGGTCAGCACCTGTGCGGCGATTCCCTTCTCTTCGCGCAGGAGGCCGAGAAGGAGGTGTTCGGTGCCGACGTAGCTGTGATTGAGCTCGCGCGCCTCGCCCATGGCGAGCTCGAGCACCTTCTTCGCGCGGGACGTGTACGGGAGGTCGGGGCCGGTGGCCTGCGACGCCTTCCCCTTCTTCACCGTCTCCTCGATCTTCTGCTGGATCTCGTCGAGGTCGACGTTCAGGTTCTGCAGCACGGCGGCAGCGACGCCCTCGCCCTCACGAATCAATCCGAGCAGGATGTGCTCGGTACCGACGTATTCGTGGTGCAGGCGCGCCGCTTCCTCGCGCGCCATGGCAAGGACTTTCCGGACCCGCTCGGTGAAGTTGTAGCCGTTCATGAGTTCCCCGGTCGTAAGGAGCTGCCGCCTCCGGATCTATTTCACCGGTCCGCCAGCCCCGCCTCGCTCGCGAGAACCTGCCTCACGTGCCGCGCACGTGCCAAGTTTGCCTCGCTCTCCGTCAGCGTCCGTCCCGCTTCGAGCGAGAGGTGCGCCGACTGACTGAATATCAGGAGCTTGTTGAGTGTGTATACACTGAGGCCCGACAGCAGTTGCAACCCGACGGCCAGCCGAACGCCGCTCAGCAGATTCATCGCTTCGTCGGCCGGGAGGCTGCGAGCGTGCCGCAGCGTTCCATAGGCGCGCCAAAGCTTGTCCTCAATAATATAACCGGCGTCGCGCAACAGTACACGACGGGCTTCCTCCTCCTGTTCGATGACGCGCCGGACCACCCGTGTCAGCTGATCCGCCAGCTCGTCCTCCGACCGCCCCATCGTGGTCTGGTTCGAGATCTGGAAGAAATTCCCTACGACTTCGCTCCCTTCCCCGTACAATCCGCGGTAGGTGAGCCCCATCTGCTGGAGCCCCTGGAGCACCTTCGCGATCTCCTGCGTCAGCACCAGGCCCGGGAGATGGATGAGGACCGATGCGCGCATCCCCGTGCCGGTGTTCGTCGGGCACGACGTGAGAAAGCCGAATTCGTGATGGAATGCGTAGGGTACCTCGCCGCCGAGCTCGCGATCGAGTTTCGTGGCCGCCTGAAACGCGCCGCCGATGTCGAATCCGGAGCGAAACACCTGGAGCCGCAGATGGTCCTCCTCGTTGACCATCACCGCGGCGGCGCTCGACACGAGCACGGCCGCACCGCTCCGCGCCTCGGTCGCGCCCTCGAGCGCCGCGAGTTCCTTGCTCACCAGGTGCCGCTCATGCAACAGCTGGCGTTCGATGGTCGTCATCTCGTCGAGCCGCAGCAACGCGGCACCGACCAGGCTCGGGACACGCGGCACCGCCTCGCGCACCTGCGCGAGCACGCGGAGGCGCTCCCCGTCGCGAGCGCGGGCCGTGAACGCGTAGCCGGCGACGTTGCGCGCGAAGCGGATGCGCGACGAGAGCACGATATCGGCGTGCTCCCCGCTCGCGGCGAGCCAGGGCACGCCACCGTCCGGCAGGAGGGAGAGGTCGAGCGTCATCCGGGTTTCACCTGGCGGTCAGTTCGAGCGTGCGGATCTCGTCGCGCAGCCGCGCGGCCGTCTCGAACTCTTCGCTCTCGATCGCTTTTTGCAGCTGCGCACGCAAGGCGCCGAGGCTGGTGTCGCGCTCGAGCAGCGCGGGATTCGGCACCTGGTACGAACGGCCCACGTGCTGCGCGCTCCCGTGCACCCTGCGCAGGAGGTCGCGGAGGCTCTGCTCGAACGCGCCGTAACAGTGCGCGCAGCCCAGGCGGCCGCTCGCGCGGAAATCGCGCAGGGACGTCCCGCAGTAGGCGCAGCGCGCCGCGTCGCCCGGAACCTGGAGTGCCTGCTGCTGCACCGCCTGGAGGAACTCTCCGAGCGGATGCTTCGGCATCGAAACGGTGGTCTCGATCCCGCGTTCGGCGGCGCACTTCTCGCACAGGTGGAGCTGCGTCACCGCATTCTCCACGATCTGCGTGAGATTCAGGACCGCGTCCCGCTCATGGCACTGGTCGCAAAGCATCAGACGGTTCCCATGGTACCCGAATTATCGCCGAGGCGACCGTCTTCGAGAAGGAGCACCCGTCCGGCGCGGGCCGCGAGGGAGCGATTGTGGGTCACCACGACGAGCCCAAGTGCCATCTCCCGCGAGAGTTCCGCGAAGAGGTCGTGCAGAGCCTCGGCGTTGTGATGGTCGAGATTCCCCGAAGGTTCGTCGGCCAGGAGCAGCGGCGGACTCATCGCGAGCGCCCGCGCCACGGCGGTGCGCTGCTGCTCGCCGCCCGACAGCTCCGCCGGCCGGTGGCTCATCCGGGCCTCGAGGCCCACGCGCACGAGCAGCGAGCGTGCGCGGTCGCGCGCCTCGGCCGGCGGGCGGCCCGCGATGCGCAGCGGCATCATGACGTTCTCGAGCGCCGAAAACTCCTTCAGCAGGTGGTGGAATTGGAAGACGAACCCCACGCTGCGATTTCGCAGCTCGGCGAGCGCCTCGTCATCCAGCTCCGCCACGCGCTCTCCGTTCAAGCGCACGTCGCCGGCGGTCGGCCGCTCGAGCGCGCCGAGCACGTGCAGCAGCGTGCTCTTTCCCGCGCCGCTCGCGCCGATGATCGCGATCATCTCGCCGCGCGCGACGGAGAGATCCACGCCCTCGAGCACGCGCACCTCCGCGCCGTCGCCGCCGTGAAAGACTTTCACCACGCCGGTCGCCTCGAGCATCGGCGTCACGATGCGCGGGCCTTCGGCGGGCGCGGCGGCGGGAGCATGCGTCATTCGCCGCGGATCGCCTCGATCGGGTAGAGCCGCGACGCCTGGATCGCGGGATGCAGCGTCGCGACCGTCGCGACGATCACGCCCAGCACCACGATCAGCACGATGTCGAGCAACTGCATCTGCACCGGCAGGTGGTCGATGAAATACACCTGCGGGTCCAGCGCGATGAGATGCCACCGGCTGATCGCGAGTCCGACGACCAGCCCGATCGCCAATCCCAGTCCAGTTCCGACGACTCCGATCACCAGACCCTGCGCGAGGAAGATCCGTCGCACCGACGCCGACGGCAGCCCCATCGCCTTGAGGATCCCGATCTCGCGCGTCTTGTCGCGCACGACCATCGTGAGCGTGCTCACGATGTTGAACGCGGCGACGATCACGATGAGGCTGAGGATCACGCTCATCCCGAGTTTCTCGAGCGAGAGCGCCTTGAACAGCGAGCTGTTCTGTTCGTGCCAGTCGACGGTGTGGTAGGGGAAGTCGAGATGCATCGCCTCGGCGATCGCCGGTGCCTCCGCGCGGCTGGTGGCGCGAACCTCGATTCCGGTGACGGACGTGTCGAGGCCTGCGAGTTCCTGCGCGGCCGGCAAGTTCACATACACGTACTGGTTGTCGTACTCGTACATCCCCGTCTCGAACACTCCGGTGACTTCGAATTCCAGGGTTCGCGGCCCCGGAACCGCGAAGCCGGTGACGGCGCTCACCTGCGAGCCGACGGACGTGATGAGCACGAGCTTCGAGCCGATCGACGCGCTCATCCGGTCGGCGAGCAGTTTTCCGATCACCGCGCCGCGATGTTTGCCATCGGAGCTCGCGAACCGGAAGTCGCCCTCCTTCGCGTGATCGCGGATGGTGGTGACTTCCGGCCCGCCGTCGCCCTTGGGCGCGATCCCGGCAACCGAAACGCCCTCGAAGTAGGAGCCGGGATCCTTGCGCATCAGCGCCTGCGTGAGCGCGAACGGAGCGGCTGCGACGACGCCCTTCTTCTTTTTCACGGTCTCGAGCAGCTGCTTCCATTCCGGAATGCGAAGGTCCTCGCCGTACGCCAGCACGCGAATGTCGGGACTCCCGACGAGGATCTTCTCGCGAAGATCCGTCTGCAGCCCGTTCATCACGCCGATGATGACGATGAGCGCGCTCACGCCCACCACGATCCCGCCGATCGCGATCACCGTGATGAACGAGAGCAACCGCGACCCGCGCCGGCTGCGCAGATAGCGCCAGGCGATCTCGAATTCGAGTCGCGAGAGGGGGCGCTTCACGGCGTTCTCACTCGGGCCGCATCGTGGGAAAGAGGATCGCGTCGCGTATGTGACTCGTGCCGGTGAGGTACATGAAGAGCCGGTCGATTCCGATGCCGACGCCGCCGGTCGGCGGCATGCCGTACTCCATGGCGCGCAGGTAGTCCTCGTCCACTCCGCTCGCTTCGTCGTCGCCCGCGGCCTTGAGCCTGGCCTGCGCCTCGAAGCGCCGGCGCTGGTCGAGCGGATCGTTCAGCTCGGAGAACGCGTTCGCGAGCTCCTTGCCGCTTGCGAAGAGTTCGAACCGCTCGGTGAGCGCGGGGTTGCCGCGCTTCGGCTTCGCGAGCGGAGAAAGTTCGAGCGGATAGTCGACGACGAACGTAGGCGTGTCGATCTTCGATTCCACGTGCGCCTGGAACAACTCGTCGAGCAGCTTGGGCCGCGAGAGCGACTCGACCTTCGGCACCCCGGCCGTCTCGGCGGCGGTGGCAAGCGCCGCGGTGTCGAGCTCCATCACGTTCGGCACACCCATGGCGCCGCTGAGGGCGGTAAGCCAGTCGAGTCTAGGAAACGGCGGCATGAAGTGCGGCGGTGTCCCGGCCTCCACACCCCTCACTCCCCGCTCCTCACCCATCACCCGCGCGACGGCGTCGCTCGCGCAGACGAGCAGCTTCTCGACGCGCTCCATCATGAGCTCATAGTCGGCATACGCTTCGTAAAACTCGAGCATCGTGAACTCGGGGTTGTGCGTGCGGTCGATTCCCTCGTTGCGGAAGTCGTGTCCGATCTCATACACCCGTTCGAGCCCGCCGACTATCAATCGCTTGAGATACAGCTCGTCGGCGATGCGCAGGTAGAGCGGCATGTCGAGCGCCGAATGGTGCGTCGTGAACGGGCGCGCGGTCGCTCCGCCGTACAGCGGCTGCAGCACCGGCGTCTCCACCTCGAGATAGTCGATCTCGTTCAGGAACCCGCGAATCGCGGTGATCATCGCCGAGCGGGCGCGGAAGAGGCGCCGCACCTCGGGATGCACCGCGAGGTCCGCATAGCGCTGGCGCGAGCGCAGCTCGCCATCCGAGAACGCGGAGTGGCGCACCGTCACGCCGTCGACGACCTCCTCCTTTCCGAACGGCAGCGGCCGAAGCGCCTTCGCGAGCATCCGCACTTCTTCCGCGCGGACGGTCACTTCCCCCGTGCGCGTGCGGAAGAGCGGCCCGCTGACACCGATGACGTCGCCGAGGTCGAAGCAGTCGAGCAGCGAGTACTGCGACTCGCCGATCTGGTCCTTCTTGAAGTACAGCTGCACGCGGCCGCTCGGGTCCGCGAGATGCGCAAACGTCGTCTTGCCGTGCGCGCGCCATGCGACGATGCGGCCGGCCACGCGCACCGTCGGGCCCTCCGTGTGCTCGCCTTCGGCGGCGGGCGGCACGAGCGCGACCGCCGCCGCCGCGAAATGCGAGCGGTCGAAGCCGTACGCGAACGGCGCGACGCCGCGCTCGAGGAGTGCGTCGAGCTTGTCGCGCCGGGCCTGCATCACGAAGTTGAGATCGATTTCCCCACCCGGCGTTTTTTCGCTCACGATTTCCCTCCGGTATTTTTTTGCGCGCCGGTCATCTTGAGGTACGCCTCGATGAACGGATCGATCGCCCCGTCCATCACTTTTTGTACGTCCGTGATCTTCAGTTCCGTGCGATGATCGTTCACCATCGTGTACGGCTGGAACACGTAACTGCGAATCTGGCTGCCGAACGTCACGTCCGCCTTGTTCGCGTCCAGCTTCGCCTTCACCGCCGCCTGCTTCTCCACCTCGAGCTGGTAGAGGCGGTTCTTGAGCTGCTTCATCGCGGTCGCCTTGTTCTTGCCCTGCGACCGTTCCTGCTGGCAGGTCACCACGATGCCCGACGGAAGATGCGTGAGCCGCACCGCCGAGCTCGTCTTGTTGACGTGCTGGCCGCCGGCGCCCGACGCGCGGAAGACATCCAACTTGATGTCGTCGTCGCGGATCTCGATGTTGATCTCGTTGTCGACCACCGGATACACGAAGATCGAGGCAAAGCTCGTATGGCGGCGCGCCTGCGAGTCGAACGGCGAGATGCGCACGAGACGGTGCACGCCAGCTTCCGGACGCAGGAAGCCATACGCGTATTGCCCTTTGATCTCGAGCACGGCGCCCTTGATGCCTGCCTCTTCGCCGTCGCTCATGTCGAGGATCTCGACCTCGAATCCTTTTCGCTCGGCCCAGCGCGTGTACATGCGCATCAGCATCTGGGCCCAGTCCTGCGCTTCGGTGCCGCCGGCGCCCGCCGAGATTTCGACTTGCGCGTCGCGCCAGTCGTCCGGACCCTGCAGCAGAGACTTGAGCTTGAACGCGTCGGTCTCCTCGCGGAGGGCGCTCGTCTCGCGCGCGACCTCGGCGATCATCTCGGGGTCCGGATCGCCCTCGAGCAGGGCATCCATCTCAAGCGCTCCCTGCACCCGGTTCCAGAGCTTGTCGAACGGCTCGGTCCACACCCTCAGGGCCTTCGTGCGCTGCACCACTTCACGGGCGCGTTCCTGGTTGTTCCAGAAAGCGCCGTCGGCCATCTCGGCCTCGAGCGTGGTCAGCGTTTCGCGCTTGCCATCGAGGTCAAAGAAACCTCCGCAGCTGGGTCAGCCGGTCGGCGTCCTGCTTGAGAGATTTCGCGCGTTCTGACTCGGCCATTGGACTCGGAGGTAAAGGTCGAGCCATTCCCCGCTCGTCGGAGAACGGCTCGGCCGTGCACTCGAAAGATAAGCGGTGACTACGGCGACGCGCGACGGGTGGGGGGCAATTGGGCGACGGGCGACAAGGGGCTTTCCAACGGCGACGGGTGAGGGACTTCGAAACAGCGACGAGCGACGGGTGAGGGGCAATTGGGCGACGCGCGACGGGTGAGGGGCTTCGAAACAGCGACGAGCGACGGGTGAGGGGCAATTGGGCGAAGAGCGACGTGTGAGGGGCGAGGGGACGTTCCCCACACTCCTCACCTGTCGCTCTTCGCCCGATCGCCGCTCACGCGTCGCGCGTCGCCAGAGCGCCCCTCACCCGTCGCGCGTCGCCGCCGTGAACATCCCTCACTCGATGGCTAAAAGATCTTCTTGCCCCCCGCCAGCACGTCATTCAGCGCGTCCTGGAAGTGCGTCGTACTGTCGGCGAAATCCTTGCCGATCTGGTCGACGAACTCCTCGTAGCTCTTCTTGATCTCCTCGCGGAAGAGCTGCTTGAGTGTGTTGTTCTTGAGCCCTTCCTCGCGCTTCTGCGGAAGGTAGGCGACCATGTCGGAGACGAGCGCCCGCGCGAGGCGCTTGGCCTTCTGATTCGGATCGTTTGCGAGGAAGGGGTTCAGTGCGCGCTTCGCGGGACCGCCCGGCGCAGGTACGACCGGCGTCGGTGCCGTGACCCTCGAAACAGTCGATTGCGGTACGAACGGAGTCACCATCGATCCGCTCTGCGCCGAAGGAGCGGGCGGCATCGCGAGCGGCATCGCCGCGGCAGGCACCACCAGCGAGGAGACCGGCGTCACCACCGGCGTCACCACCGGCGTCACCACCGGCGTCACCACCGGCGTCACCACCGGCGTCACTGCCGGCGTCACTGCCGGCGTCACTGCCGGCGTCACTGCCGGCGTCACTGCCGGCGTCACTGCCGGCGTCACTGCCGGCGTCACTGCCGAGGTCGCGTACGGCGTCACCACGGGAGGCTGCGGCCGCGGCGGAAGCACGGGCGGCGCGACTGGCTGCGACGTGATGGTGCGCGACTGAGTGACCCGCGGCGCGACCGGCGGTGCGGCCGAAGGCACGAACGGCATCGAGCCCGATGGCCTCGGCGGCTGCATAGGCGAGCCCGGAGCAAAGGTCGGACGAGCCGGTGCGAACGGCGCGCGCGGCGGCGTGCTCCCCGTGACGCCTACGGACGGGAACGGACGCGGCGTGCTCGCCGGCCCGGAGCCCGGCATTGGTGGAGGAAGTGGTGGCACTTCCGAGCGCGGAACGGAGGTGACGGGCGGCGCGACGGGAGGCGTGAACACGGGCGTCGGGG
>JADGQS010000040.1 GCA_017881585.1 Gemmatimonadaceae bacterium
CGGGCCGGAGAAAGGACTGTTCAACGACGAGGAATTGCGGATCCTGTACGGCGTGGGCAATCAGGTTGCGGTGGCGCTGGAGCGGACGTACCTGCGCGAACAGCTGGAGCGGATGGTGCAGGAGAGAACCGCGGCGCTCGAAGCGGAGATCGTGGAGAGAAAGCGAATCGAAAAAGAACAGGCGCGGCTGGTGGCGATCATCGAGGCCACCCCCGATTTTATTGCGACCAGTGACCCGGGCGGCCGTGTGCTTTTCGTGAACAAGGCGGGCCTGGGCATGCTCGGGTATGGCGCGGGTGAGGGTGTGCCCGCCCTGCGTATCGGGAAATTCCATCCCGACTGGGCGGCGAAACTGGTAGCGGAGCAGGGCATCCCCCATGCCGTCGAGCATGGGTCGTGGAGTGGAGAAACCGCGTTCCTGCGACGCGACGGGCGGGAGATTCCGGTGTCGCAGGTCATCATTGCACACCGAGGGGGCGATGGATCGGTCGAGTACCTGTCGACCATCGCGCGCGATATCAGCGTGCACAAGGCGCACGAAAAACGAATCACGCGGCTCAACCGGATGTACGCGGTTCTGAGCGGCATCAACGCGACCATCGTTCACATCCGGGATCGGCAGGAGTTGTTCGAGGAGGCCTGCCGCATCGCGGTCGAACAGGGCACGTTCGCGCTGACCTGGATCGGCCTGCTCGACGCCAATGGGCTGGACGTGACGCCCGTGGCCAGGGCGGGCGTCGACGAAGGCTACCTCGACAATATCCAGCTGACGGCCAGGGATGACGCGCCCGACCGCTGCGGGTTGGTGGCGCGGGCGTTGCGGGAAAAAACGGCCGTGGTGTGCAACGATATCGATACCGATCCGCAGATGGCGCGCTGGCGCGACGAAGCGCTGCGGCGCGGCTATCGGTCGGTGGTCGTGTTCCCGCTGCAATCGGCCGGCAAGATGTTGGGCATCCTCCTGTTCTACGCATCGGAGAAGGATTGCTTCGACACGGAGGAGATGAGGCTGCTCACCGAGATTGCCGGGAATATTTCGTTCGCGCTCGATCACCTCAAGGCGGACGAATCCCGGCACGTACAAAGCGCCGCCCTGAATGCCGCTGCCAATGCCATCGTCATCACCGACCCGTCTGGCACGATCGAGTGGGTGAATCACGCCTTCACGGTGCTTACCGGCTACCCCGCGGATGATGTCCTTGGCAAGAACTCCCGGCTCTTCAAGTCCGGCACGCACGATCCGGCATTCTATCAGTCGCTGTGGGAGACGGTCCTGTCCGGACGTACGTGGCGCGCCGACACCACCAACCGCCGCAAGGATGGCAGCCTGTATACCGAGTACCTGACCATCACGCCGGTCCTCGGTGAGTCTGGCGCCATCGCGCACTTCGTCGCGATCAAAGAAGACATCACCGAGCGCCTGCAACTGCAGGCACAGTTGCTCCAGGCGCAGAAAATGGAGTCGGTAGGCCGGCTCGCGGGTGGCGTGGCGCATGATTTCAACAACCTGCTTTCCGTGATCCTCGGCTGGACGGCAATGGCGTTGGAGGAGTTGCCCGCCGATCATGCGATCCGGCCGTCGTTGGAAGAGGTGCTCAAGGCCGGGGAGGGAGCCGCCGGGCTCACGCGGCAATTGCTGGCGTTTTCCAGGCAGCAAGTGGTGGAGCCCATACTCTTCTGCCCCACGGACCTGGTCGTCGAGATGGACAAGCTGTTCCGCCGGCTGATCGGCGAGGACATCCAGTTCGCGACCCGCACCAAGCCGGACCTCGGCACGGTCAAAATGGATCGGGGACAACTCGAGCAAGTGCTCATGAACCTCGTGGTCAATGCGCGCGACGCAATGCCCGAGGGTGGAAAGATCACGATCGAGACCGCGAACGTGACGCTGGATGCCGAGTATACACGGCATCACGCCGGCGTGACGCCCGGCGAGTACGTGATGCTCGCCGTGAGCGATTCGGGCGTCGGCATGAGCGAGGAGGTCAAGACCCGACTCTTCGAGCCCTTCTTCACGACGAAGGAGAGTGGGAAAGGAACGGGGCTGGGGCTCGCCACGTGCTTTGGGATCGCCCAACAGGCCGGGGGCCACATCGGGGTGTATAGCGAGGAAGGCGTCGGCACCACGATGAAGGTGTACCTGCCGCGGCGCCGTGAAGTCGCAGCGGCAGCCTCACGCCATCTCGAGCGCGCATCGGTACGCGGCGTGGAAACGATTCTTCTGGTGGAGGATGAGCCGGCCGTGCGCCGCGTGAGCGCGCGCATGCTCGAAGGGCAGGGATACCGCGTGCTCCTCGCGAGCAGCGGCGAGGAGGCACTGCGGGTAGTCGAGGATGGTCGCGAACCCATACACCTCCTCCTGACGGACGTCATCCTCGCGGGCGGCATGAGCGGGCGCGTGCTCGCGGAGCGGGTCCGCGCCCTGAGGCCGGAGCTCAAGGTGCTGTTTGTGTCGGGCTACACGAGTGACGTGACCATCCTGCACGGCTTGCTGGAACAGGGCGTCACGCTGGTGCAGAAACCGTTCACGGCGGAATCGCTGGGCCGCACGGTGCGGGAGGTCGTGGATGCCAAGTGAAGATCTGTTTCCACATGTGTACAGACAGTGGATGCTGAAGTAGAGCGCCGGTCGACGACGCTCCTGCGGCACCGCGTGCGGGCTGCCGCGCATCGCATCGTGACCGACTGCGAGATGCTGTTCTCCGATACGGCCCAGCCCGAATGGCGGCTCTGGCGGGAAGCCGTCGGTGAAGCGCTGCTCGCCGGACATCAGTTGCGCGCGGTCGTCGAACGCCGCTTCCACGCGTCGAATGTGGTCCTGTCGCGCGATGAGATCGTGGCGCTGAACGCTCAGCTGCGGGAGCCGCAGCATCGCATTGTACAGGCCATGACCCGCATGCTGGGCCTGGTACCGACCGACCTCGACGACGAGCTGCTGCTCGGCGACGCCCGCGCCATCCGCGACGTCGCACTCCGTCTCGGCAGCGACGACACTGCTGAGATGCCGACGGTGCGCGAGGTGACCCCGCGCGATCCGGCGCGAGGACGGTTGTCGCGCGAAGGCAACGGGGCGACGGCCGAGCGTGCAGCCCCGCGTCTGCTCGTGGTCGACGATACGGAAGCGCCGCGCAAGATGCTGGCCCGGCTCCTCGAACGGCTGGGCTATGACGTCATTGCGGCGGCGGGCGGCCTCGAGGCGATGGCCATCGCCGAGCGGGGGCGGGTCGACGTGATCGTCAGCGACATCGAGATGCCGGAGTGCGACGGCTTCGAGTTGCTCGTGAGACTCAAGGCAAACGATGCGACGCGGGACATCCCGGTAATCGTGGTATCGGGGCTCGGCGACGCGGCGAGCGTTGTTCGCTGCATCGAACTGGGCGCGGAGGATCATCTGGCGAAACCGTTCGACAGCCTCTTGCTGCAGGCGCGCGTGCGCGCCTCGCTCGAACGGAAGCGGCTGCGCGACCAGGAGCTGGGGTACCTGCGTCGCGTGGCGCAACTGACGGTGGCGGCGGAAGAAGTGGAAAACGCCACGTACCGGCCGGGCTCGCTCGGGAACCTCGCCGGCCAGGACGACGAGCTGGGCCGGCTGGCGCGCGTGTTCGATCGCGTCGTGTCGGGCTGGCAATCGAGGGAGGCGCGCCTGCAGCGGCGAGTCAGGCAGTTCAAGGAGGAGATCCAGCGATCGAAACAGCGGCCGTCCATGGAGCTGCAGTTGCTTTCGGGTTTCGGGGCGCTCGAGACGGGCCATCTGCTTGCGGATCGGTACGAGATCATCGACGAGCTCGGCAGAGGTGGCATGGGCGTGGTGTACCGCGCGCGCGATCGCGAACTGGGAGAGGAGGTCGCGGTCAAGGTGCTGCGCGCGGAATTGCTGAAGACAGACCCGGGACTCATCGAGCGCCTGAAGATGGAGATCCGCCTCGCGCGCCGGATCACGCACCCGAACGTCGTGCGCTCGCACGACTTCGGCGAGTGGCAGGGGATGCACTTCCTGACGATGGAATACGTCAAGGGGATCACGGTCGAGAACCTGCTCGAGACACAAGGACGCCTCTCGGTCGCGTCCACGCTGGCGATCGGCACGCAACTCGCGGAGGCGCTCGCCGTCGCCCACGAGCAGCAGATCATTCACCGGGACATCAAGCCTGCCAACTTGCTCGTAAACGACGAGGGCGTCCTGAAGGTGACGGACTTCGGGCTCGCGCGCCCCGTGGAGAAGAGCACGGGGTTCACGGAGCACGGCTCGGTGGTGGGAACGCCCCGGTACATGGCGCCGGAGCAGCTGTTCGGCAACGTGGTCGATGAAAGGAGCGACCTGTTTGCGGTGGGAGTCGTCCTCTATGAATGCCTGACCGGCCTGGCTCCGTTCGACGGGAATTCGCCGACCGAAATCGTCGCCAAACTGGTAGGCGGGCCGCCAACCCCGATTGACAGCCTGGTTCCTGACGTGACGCCTGCGTTCGCGGCGCTCGTCGACAATCTCCTGAGGTACGAGCCGCGTGACCGTCTGCAGTCGGCGCGCGAACTGGTGGAGCGGCTGCGCGAGCTCGGGTGAGCCTGGTTGGTCGCGGCTGGAACGAGAAAAGGGCCAGCCGCGAGGCTGGCCCTTTCTCACATCACGCGATGTCGCTGTCCTGCACCAGCTCCCGAGGAGGGACTCGAACCCCCGACCCGGCGATTAACAGTCGCCTGCTCTACCAACTGAGCTACTCGGGAAGAGCATGGAAACCTAGACGGCGCGCAGGGTTGGGTCAACGCGCGATCGGCCGCCGCACAAGACTCATCCTCCGCGCTCTGCCGTCCGCCGTCCGCCGTCCACCGTCTTCAACAGCCATTGGCCCGTGAACGACCCTTTCACTTTCATGATCTCCTCCGGCGTGCCCATCGCCACCACCTTGCCGCCTCCATCGCCGCCATCCGGCCCCATGTCGATCACCCAATCGGCCAGCTTGATCACGTCGAGGTTGTGTTCGATCAGCACCACCGTGTGCCCCGCATCAACGAGACGATCGAGCACCGCCGCCAGCTTGCGAATGTCCTCGAGATGCAGGCCGGTCGTCGGCTCGTCCATCACGTACAGCTTCTTGCCGGCCGTCTTCGCGGAGGACGTGAGCTCGCGCGCGATCTTCATCCGCTGCGCCTCTCCACCGGAAAGCGTCGTTGCCGGCTGGCCAAGCCGCAGATATCCGAGCCCCACCTGCTGTACCTGCCAGAGCGCCTGCCCGAGCTTCTCCTCCTTCGGGAAAAACCGGATCGCCTGGTCCACCGTGAGATCGAGCACCTCGACGACGCTCTTTCCCTGATACTTCACGTCGAGCACCTCGGGCTTGTACCTCGTGCCGTCGCATTCTTCACAGGGGACGTACACGTCCGCCAGGAAGACCATCTCGACCGCGATGTAGCCCGCACCCTCGCACTTCTCGCAGCGTCCGCCCTTCACGTTGAAGCTGAACGTGCTCGCGGTGTACTTGCGCTGCTTCGCGAGCGGCACGTCCGCAAAAATTCGCCGGATCTCGTCGAACGCCTTGATGTATGTAACGGGGTTCGAGCGCGGCGTGCGGCCGATCGGCTCCTGGTCCACGAGCACCACGTCATCGAGCGACTCGTAGCCGCTGAGCTCGTCGAACGCGCCCACACGTTCGCCGAGGTGCTGCTTGGCAGAGTGCTCGCCGGTGATGCGCTGCTCGAGCGCCCGGAAGAGAATGTCGTGGACGAGCGTGCTCTTCCCGCTCCCCGAGACGCCGGTGACCGCCGTGAGCGCGCCGATCGGAACCTTGATGTCCACACCGCGGAGGTTGTGCTCGCGCGCGCCGGTGAGGCGGATCCAGCGCGGACCCGTCTTGCGGCGTTTTTCCGGCAGCGGAATGGTGCGCGCTCCGGTGAGATACTGTCCCGTGAGCGGACTGTTCGCCGCATCCGAAATCGGGCCGGAGAACACCACACGCCCGCCCCGCTCGCCGCTCTCCGGTCCGAGCTCGATCATCCAGTCGGCCATGCGGATCGCCTCGAGGTCGTGCTCCACGACGATCACGGTGTTCCCGCCGTCGCGCAGCCGCACGAGCAGCGCGAGCAGGCGGTCCATGTCGCGCGGATGCAGACCGATGCTCGGCTCGTCGAGCACGTACGTCGTGTCGACGAGACGCGCGCCGAGCGAGTTCGCCAGGCCGATGCGCTGCGCCTCGCCGCCCGAGAGCGTGCGCGTCGTGCGGTCGAGCGTGAGATAGGTGAGTCCCACGTCCGTGAGAAAGCGCACACGATCGCGCGCCTCGCGCATGATGTGCGACGCGATCGCGAGCTCGTGAGGCGTCAGGACGACGCCGTCGAGCCACGCGCGGAGCAGCTCCACCGGCATCGCCGAAACTTCCGCGATGCTGCGCCCGGCGACCCTCACGTTGAGCGCGTCCGGCTGGAGTTTCGTGCCGCCGCAGGCCGCGCACGTCTGCGCCGTCTGGTACTGCCGGAGGAAGACGCGGATGTACTGCTTGTATTTCTTGGGCTCGAGCGATTCCAGATGCTTCACGATTCCGAGGAAGCCCTTGGCCTTGCCGCGCAGCAGCTTCTCGTGCTGCACCGGCGAGAGTTCGAACCACGACTGGTCCATCGGGATCCCCTCGCGCTTGGCGAACTCGGCGAGGGCGCGGCGCTTGTTGTCGTAGCGCGGCATCGTCCACGGATGGATGGCGCCCTCGCCGAGCGTGCGCTCCGGATACGGAACGATCAGCGCGAGATCGTACTCGAGCGTGGCGCCGAATCCGTTGCAGGTGGGGCAGGCGCCTCTCGGGTTGTTGAACGAGAACAGCTGGGGCGACGGCACGGGGGCGATGTGGCCGTCGTTGGGGCACTGGAAGCGCGTGGTGAACTTGAGAGGCGCCGGAAGCCGGATGCCGGAAGCCGGAGCCTGCGACTGAACGACGGCGACGGCATCGCCGTCGCCCTCCATGAACGCGGTCTCGAATGCATCGGTGAATCTCGTGCGCTCCGCGGGCGAAACTGCCAGACGATCGGCGACCACGAGCAGTTCTTTCGCCTTCGTGAGATTCGTTTTCGGCGGAAGCTCGTCCAGATGCAGTGCTTCGCCGTCGGCGACGACGCGGACGAAGCCTTTCGCCTTGAGGTTCTCGACGATCTGCGCGTGCGTCACCTTTGCCGAACGCTTCAGCGGGAACGCGATCAGCACGCGCGTTCCCTCGGGCAGCGCGAGCGTCGCATCCGCGGCGGTCTCGGCGGTGTCCGGCTTCAGGTCGCGGCCGCAAACGGGGCAGAGCGTCCGGCCGATGCGCGCCCAGAGGAGCCGCAGATAGTCGTAGATCTCCGTCGCGGTGCCGACGGTGGATCGTGACGTTCGTGTCGGGTTCTTCTGCTCGATCGCGACCGCTGGAGACAGCCCGTCGATGAAGTCGACGTCGGGCTTCTTCATCCGCTCCAGGAATTGGCGCGCATAGGCCGACAACGACTCCACGTACCGGCGCTGTCCTTCCGCGTAAATCGTGTCGAAGGCGAGCGAGGACTTGCCCGAACCCGACGGGCCGGTGATGACCGTGACCGCCCGGCGAGGAATGTCGAGATCGATGCCCTTGAGGTTGTGCTGGCGGGCACCGCGGATCTGGATTTTGTCCTTCACGAATCAAACTTACTCGCGAGAGGCAGGGGCGAGTGGCGAGACCAGATCAGAGGGGCGAGGGTGAGTGGGGAGTGGGGAGAACCGAGTGGCGAGGGGCGAGTTTGAGCGGGGAGAGAAGTGGCGAGGGATGAGACCGACTCAGAAGTGGCGAGATATCGCCCTCATGACTTCTCACATCTCGGTGATTCGGTCGCCGTCCTTCCTACTCAACCTCGCCCCTCGCCACTCGGTTCTCCCCACTCCCCACTCACCCTCGCCTCTCCCCACTGGTCTCGCCCCTCGCCACTCCCATCTGGTCTCGCCACTCCCATCTATCCCCAGCTGACACGCGGATTTGCACCGTTACAAGACCTCGAACGGAAGCTTGCCCCCCCCCTCCACCGGCCATAGTTTCCGATCCCAGATGCCCTACATCCAGTTCAATGACCAGCGGTTCCCGCTAACCGCCGCGGAGCTCACTGTCGGCGCCTACGAGGGTGCCGCCGTGCGCCTCCCGGGAGACGACGCGACCCTCCGCGCAGTCCTCCATATCGGTGCCGACGGCACCGGCCTCGTGAAGCGCGGCAGCGCCGAGGCGGTGGTGTTCGTGAACGGCGTCCAGCTGGGCGCCGAGCCGAGCCCGCTCCTTCACGGCGACAAACTGTCGCTCGGGGCTCACGAGCTCCGCTACGGCGACGACGTCAAGGGCGGCAGCACGCAGTTCCTCTCCAGCATGAACATCCCCGACGCTCTCAAGGCCAGGGGGAGTGCCCCCAAGAAGCCGACGACCGCCACGGGCGGCCGACTCGTCTCGTTGGTCGATGGTCGTGAGTACGCCGTCCCGGACAGCGGCGTGACCTTCGGGCGTGAGATCGGCAACGACATCGTCATCGCGTCCACCGAGGTCTCCCGCAAGCATGCGGCGATCGCGCCCGGCGAGGGCGGCTACGTCGTCACCGACCTCAGCACCAACGGCATGACGGTCAACGGCGTGCGGGTCGACAAGACGCAGCTGCTCGGACGCGCCGACGTGCTGAAGATCGGCCCGGAGGAATACCGCTTTTACGCGGACGTCGCGAAGACGCCCGTGGCACCTCCGGTGGCTGACGCACCCCCTGCAGCACTCCCTGAAGCACCCTCACCGGCGATCGAACGCCCTGTACGCGCGGCGAGCGCGCCCCCGCCGGCGCCACCTGAGGCGCCACCTGAGGCGCCACCTGCGGCGCCACCTGCGGCGCCAGCGCTCGTCGCGGATACTCCCTTCGGCCTCGGCACGCTCGATGGCATGCCTCAGATCGACATGACGGTCATCGATCTCGAGGATGCGATCGTCGCGGCCTCCAACGCACCACCGCCGGCACCGCCGGCCGCGGCGCCAGCAACACCGCCCGCGACGCCTGCTCGCCCGGCAGCGCAGCCATCGGCGGCATCCGAGACGCCCAAGATGCCCAGTGCGTCGCGCAATCCGCTGGCCACGCTCGAGGTCATCAACGAAGGACCGATGAAGGGGACGAAGTTCGAGATCCACACGCCCCTCACGAACGTCGGTCGTGGGCCGCACAACGATGTATCGCTTCAGGACGAGAGCGTCTCCGATTCGCACGCGAAGATTCTCAAGCGCGAGGGATCGTGGTGGCTCGTCGACCAGGGATCGACCAACGGCAGCTATATCGGCGGCCGCCGGGTGCAGGGCGAGCAGCAGCTCGTCGGCGCACCGGACGTGCGTTTCGGCAGCATCAAGATGATGTTCAAGTCGACACCGGTCCCCGCCGAAGACGACGGGAAGGGCACTCGCGCGATTGCCGCGTTCAGCGTCGATGCGGCAAGGAAGACCGTCGAGAAGAAGCGCGCGACGCAGGTCGCTCCGCAGCAGCCGGAGGCCGCGCAACTCCCCGCCGAAAAGAAGAAAGGGTGCATGGCCATGATCGCGTTCCTGCTCGCTGTCGGCGTCGCGGGAGCCTCCATGATGGCAATCCTGCTCACCATCCGGGGCTGATTCGTGGAGCTAAAGGTTGGCGCGCGTTCCGACGTCGGCATGATCCGCTCGGGCAACGAGGACAACTTCTTCGCTGAGGCGGATGATCGCCGCGGCGTGTTCGTCGTGGCCGACGGCATGGGCGGGCACGCGGCCGGCGAGGTCGCGAGCGAAATGGCGGTGCAGATTGTCGCCCGCCACCTGCTGTCGCTCACGAGCGTGCTCGACCGGGCCTCCGCCGAGAAGCTCGCGCAGGCGATGCGCGACGCGAACCGCGCGATCTACGATCGCATGCTCGCGGAAGTGGACAAGCAGGGAATGGGGACGACGGCGAGCGTGCTCGTGCTGTCGGACAACCAGTTCCTCATCGGCCAGATCGGCGACTCACGCATCTACCTCCTGCGCGACGGCGCGCTGACGCAGCTCACGAAAGACCACTCGTACGTGCAGGAGCAGGTCGACGCGGGCCTGCTGACGCCGGAGCAGGCGCGCTACCATCCCTACAGCAACGTGATCACGCGTTGCGTCGGGGCGAACGAGTCGGTGGACGCCGACATCTACGAAGGTGAGATGAAGCCGGGCGACGTATTCCTCCTCGCCAGCGACGGGCTCACCGGCATGGTGGACGACCGCCGGCTTCAGGCGATGCTGCTCGCGCGGTCGGGACCGGGCCGGATCGTCGACGCGCTCATCGCCGAGGCGAACGGCCGCGGCGGGCTCGACAACATCACGGCGATCGTGATCCAGGTGGTTGGCGTCGATACGCCAGCCGTCCAAGCGCATGGCTGAACCGCAGGAAACCGAGACGGTTGCTTCGGTCGCGGCGCTGTACCTCGGCAACATCCTGTTCGCGCTCGAGCGATGTGCTCTGGCCCTCGAGTCAGAGGGGAAGCCCGTCGATGCAGGGTTCTATCGGGGGATAGCGAGGAAGCTTGCTGAGGCACGGGGGCGGGAGAAAATCTGAAAGCGAGTAATCGGTCGTTGGTCATTGGTCGTTAGTGATTAGCCCTGACCACGAGCGGCCAATGACCAAGTACCAATGACCAAGTACCGATTACTCGCAGTTCATCTATCCCGCGAGCGCGACCTCGAGTTCCCGCCACTCAATTTTCGTTCTCGACCGCGTGAACACCCGCAGGTACCGCGCCGACCGGTACAGCTGCTCCGCCAGCACCGGCAGATCGATGGCGCCCGGAATCCCCTCCTGCGTCAACCGGCGTACCGACCCGTCACGCGAGAGCACCGGCAGGTCGAGGCCCAGCATCTGCGTCTTCGCCGGAAAATCGAGAAGGACGTCACCCGCCGCCAATCCAAGCTTCTTCGCGATCGCGAGTTCCGCCCGCCGCGTGCGCTCGCGATCGTCCGCGATCCACTCGAGCGATTCCATCGGCAGCGCCGCGGCGGCCGTTTCGAAGGCGCGCTTGAACAGCCGTCGCGCGAGCAGATCGTGCAGTAGCGCGCGCACCCCGCCCGTCGCGCGGGCCTCCAGAGCCGAGAGCAATCCCTCATCGGTGAATCGCCCGAGTCCCGTCGTCTCGAGCGCCCCGTCGGCGAGCGCGCCCTCCACCATCCGCTTGTACATCGCCGTCGCGCTGCGCACCGCGTGATGCCAGTACACGTTGCGGTACATCTGGTACTTCGCGAACAGCAGCGATTCGAGCGCCGAGAGCCCCTTCGTGAGCACCCCGACGCCGCGACGGCCGGTGGTCGGATCGTCGAGCACCACCAGCGCGTGCATCAACCGGTCCTCGTCGATCTCGCCGTACGGCACGCCGCACATGAGCGCGTCGCGCTTGAGATAATCCATCTTGTCGAGGTCGAGCGACCCGGAGATGAGCCCCTGCAGCGGGCTCATGCTCGTGCCGCAAATGAGCGCGTAAATCCGCTCCGGCGCATCGGGGGCGATCTCGGCGCGCAGCACGCCGGCGACCTCACCCTCCGTCACCAGCGGGCGCGAGACTTCCTCGTGATGCGGCACGCCGATCTCTTCGAGCGCGTGCGAGAACGGGTAGTGTCCGACGTCGTGCAGCAGCGCCGCCGCCGCGACGACCGCGCCCTCGTCGGCCGCGACACCCTCGAGGGCGCCCGCTTCCTGCAGGCGCGCGAGCGTGCGGCACGCGAGATGGTACGCGCCGAGCGCGTGCTCGAACCTCGAGTGCGTCGCGCCCGGATACACCAGGTGGGCGAGCCCCAGCTGCCTCACGTAACGCAGGCGCTGAACGACGCCCGTGTCGAGCAGCCGTTCGGCGGTGGGATCAACCCGGATGTTGTTCCAGAGCGGATCCCGTATGAATGTCACCCCTGTGTTCCGGTGGGGCCCGCCGCGAGGATCTTGTCGGAAACCGCGGCGCCGAACTTCTTGATGTTCTCGCGGAACATTCCCGCGAGCTTCGCGGCCTGCGCATCGTACGCCGCCGCGTCCTTCCACGTCGACCGCGCATCCAGCACGGTAGCCGGGACGCCATCAACTGCCGTGGGCACCGAGAGACCGAACACCGGATCGGTCTTCACCGGCACGCTGTCGAGCGTGCCCGCGAGTGCCGCGCGCACCATCGCACGGGTGTGCGAGAGCTTCATCCGCGCGCCCACGCCGTACGCACCGCCGCTCCAGCCAGTGTTCACGAGCCACACCTTCGTGTCCTTGTGCTGCGCGAGCAGCTCGCCGAGCATCTCGGCGTACTTCGTGGGATGCCACACGAGGAACACCGCGCCGAAGCACGCACTGAACGTCGCCTGCGGCTCCGTGACGCCGCGCTCGGTGCCCGCGACCTTTGCCGTGTACCCCGACAGGAAGTAGTACATCGCCTGCTCGCGCGAGAGACGCGCGATCGGCGGCAGCACGCCGAACGCGTCGGCGGTGAGGAACACCACGTTCTTCGGGTGTCCGCCGCGGCCGCTCGGCACATGGTTCCGGATGTACGGCAGCGGATAGCACGCGCGCGTGTTCTCCGTGATCGCCTGGCTGTCGAACCGCACCCGCTTGGTGACGGGATCGAGCTCCACGTTCTCGAGCACCGTGCCGAACATCTGCGTGGTCGCGAAGATGTCGGGTTCCTGCTCCGGCGAGAGGTTGATCACTTTCGCGTAGCAGCCGCCCTCGAAGTTGAACACACCGGTCGGACTCCAGCCGTGCTCGTCGTCGCCGATGAGCCCGCGCTCCGGATCGGCGGAGAGCGTCGTCTTGCCTGTGCCGGAGAGTCCGAAGAAGAGCGCCGTGTCGCCCTGCGGTCCGATGTTCGCCGAACAGTGCATCGAGAGCACGCCTTGCTTGGGGAGCAGGTAGTTCATCACGGTGAACATCGACTTCTTGAGTTCGCCGGCGTAGCGCGTGCCGCCGATGAGGATGATGCGCTTCGCGAGATGCAGCACGATGAACGTGGTCGAACGGACGCCGTGCTTCGCCGGGTCGCCCTCGTATTCGGGTGCGTGCAGGATCGTGAAATTCGGCGCGAACGACGCGAGCTCCGCCAGCTCGGGGCGGATGAACATGTTGCGCACGAAATTCGCGTGCCACGCGTTGGGCGTCACGTAGCGGCACGAGAGACGGTACGCCGGATCGGCGCCGCAGAAGAGGTCCTGCACGAACAGCTCGTCGCGCGCGTCCAGGTATCCGCGAACGTCGGCGAGCAGGATCTCGAACTGCGCCTCGCTCATCGGCTGGTTCACGGCGCCCCAATCGACGTCCTTTTCGGACGAAGACTCGCGAATCAGGAACTTGTCCTTCGGCGAGCGGCCCGTGTGCGGCGTGGTGACCGCGACGAACGGGCCCATGTCGGCGAGTTCGCCCTCGCCGCGGCGGATGGCGGCGGCGACGAGCTCGGGAGGATTGAGGTTCCAGCGGACGGCACCCTTGGGCACGAGTCCCTGGGTGCTGAGGCCGTGCGAGCTCTCGCGCGACGGCGATGCTGTGGATGGCATGATGGACTCTGTTTTCGGAAAGGTGATAGCCGGTTGTGCTTGTGGATTCAGCGCGCGGCGGCGGTCTCGTATTCGCCGGTGGTCACGCGCGCGGCCTCGATGTCCGCACGCACGCGCCATTGCGCGTCGATGACGGCGACTGCCGCCATGTTCACGATCTCCTGCACGTCGGCGCCCTGCTCGAGCACATGAACGGGATGTGCCATGCCGACCAGGATCGGGCCGATCGCGGTGGCCCCGCCCAATTTCGTCAGCAACTTGTACGCGATGTTGCCGGCGCTCAGGTTCGGAAAGATCAACACGTTGGCCGCTTCCTTCAGCCGGCTGAACGGATACCGCGACGCGAGAATCTCCGGGCTGAACGCGGTGTCGGCCTGCATCTCGCCGTCGGCGATCAGCTGCGGCCTGCGCTCGCGCACGATCTTCACCGCATCCGCCATCTTCTGCGCCTGCGGATGTTTCACCGAGCCGAAGTTCGAGAACGAGAGCATCGCCACCTTCGGCACCTGCCCGAAGTTGGCCACGAGGCCGCTCGCGGAGATCGCGATCTCCGCGAGCTGCTCGGCGGTCGGATCGATGTTGACCGTCGTGTCGCCGCAGAAAATCACGTGCTTCTCGAACACGAGCATATACAGTCCGCTCGCCAGTCCGACCTCCGGATGCGGGCCGATCACTTCGAGCGCGGGACGGATCGTCTCGGGATAGTGCTTGTTGAGTCCGCCGATGATGCCGTCGGCATCACCAACCGCGACCATCACCGATCCGAAATAGATGCCCTTGAGGAGGAGCTGGTGCGCCTCGGCGAGCGACAGTCCCTTGCGCTGGCGGAGCTGGAAGAGGAATTGCGCGTACCGCTCGCGATGCTTCGACGTGCCGGGATCCTCGATGCGGATGCCGGTGAGCGAGATGCCGTTTTCTTCGGCGGTCTCGCGGACGCGCTTCGCGCGGCCAAGGAGGATCGGATGCGCGATCTCCTCGTCGACCATGATCTGCGCCGCGCGGATGATCTTGAGTTCCTCGCCCTCGGCGAACACGATGCGCTTGGGATCGTGGTGCGCGCGATTGATGATCCCCCGCATGATGCCGCGCGCACGGCCGAGCCGCGCTTCGAGGGCGTCGCGATACGTCTCGAGGTCGACGAACTCCTTCGCCACGCCGCTCGCCACGGCGGCCCACGCGACCGCCGGCGCAACCCAGAGCAGCACGCGCGGATCGAACGGGAAGGGAATCAGGTATTCGGCGCCGAACTTCACCGACTTGAGCCCGTAGAGCTGCGAGACGCTGTCGGGCACGTCTTCCTTGGCCAGCGCGGCGAGGGCGCGCGTGGCCGCCATCTTCATGTCCTCGTTGATCTGCGTGGCGCGCACGTCGAGTGCGCCGCGGAAGATGAACGGAAAACAGAGGACGTTGTTGATCTGGTTCGGATAGTCGCTGCGCCCCGTCGCGATGATCGCGTCGGGGCGCACACTGCGCACTTCGTCCGGCGTGATCTCGGGATCGGGGTTGGCGAGCGCGAAAATCACGGGATTCGGCGCCATCCTCTTGATCATGTCTGCGGTCACGGCGCCCGCCGCGGACAGGCCGACCAAGACGTCGGCGCCGTCGAGCGCGTCCTTCAGCGTACGCGCCGTGGTCTTGTGCTTGAAACGGTCCTTGTACGGATCGGTGTGGCCCACGCGGTCCGCGTGGATCACGCCTTGCCTGTCGCACATCGTGATGTGCTCGCGCGTCACACCGAGCCGCACGTAGTGCTCGGCGGTGGAGATCGCGGCCGCACCCGCGCCCGAGAACACCACCTTCACGTCCTCGATCTTCTTCTCGACGACCTCCAGCGCGTTGAGCAGCGCCGCGCCGGAGATGATCGCCGTTCCGTGCTGGTCGTCGTGGAAGACGGGGATCTTCATCGTTTTCCGCAGCGTTTCCTCGATCAGGAAACAGTCGGGCGAGCGGATGTCCTCGAGGTTGATGCCGCCGACGGTCGGCTCGAGGAGCTGGCAGAAGCGGATCACGTCCTCGGGGTTCTCGGAGCCCACCTCGAGATCGAACACGTCGAGATCGGCGAACTGCTTGAAGAGGTTGCCCTTGCCCTCCATCACCGGCTTCCCGGCGAGGGCGCCGATGTTGCCGAGTCCGAGGACGGCGGTGCCGTTGGTGACGACGGCCACGAGGTTCCCCTTGGCCGTGTACAGGTACGCGTCATCCGGGTTCTTCTGGATCTCGAGGCACGGTATGGCCACGCCGGGCGAGTAGGCGAGGCCGAGGTCGCGCTGGTTGATCAACGGCTTGGTGGGGACGACGGCAATCTTGCCGGGGCGGCCGAGACGGTGGTAATCGAGGGCGTCTTCGCGCTTTTTCATTAGGGCCGAAAGTTAACTGATTTGCACACTTTCGGACACCTACACACGCTAACTGCAGAGGTGAGTGGCGAGACCAGTGGGAAGTGGCGAGACCAGTGGGGAGTGGCCAGGGTGAGTGGGAAGTGGGGAGAACCGAGTGGCGAGGGGGAAGTGGCGAGAGAAGTGGCGAGAGAAGTGGCGAGAGAAGTGGCGAGAGAAGTGGCGAGAGATGAGACCTCCTGAGAAGCGGGGAGATCTCGCCTCTTCTCTTTTTCTCGCTCACTCGCCGCTCTCTCCGCTCCCCGCTCGCCACTCGGTTCTCCCCACTCCCCACTCACCCTGGCCACTCCCCACTGGTCTCGCCACTCGCCACTGCAGTTGCGAGTTAGACCTCGAGGTGATCCCCCGGCCTCGCCGCCACTTCGTACAGCACGGGCATCAGGAACACACTGATCAGCAGCCGCGAGAACAGCCCGCCCACGATCACCAGCGCGAACGGCCTCTGTGAATCCGTCCCCACGCCCGTCGCCAGCGCCGCCGGCAACAATCCGAACGCGGCGACGAGCGCGGTCATCATGATCGGCCGCAGGCGCAGGAGCGCCGCCTCCCGCGTGGCCTCGGCGATGCCCTTGCCCTCGAGCCGCAACTCGTTCGCATACGAGATGTACACCACCGCCGTCTGCACCGACACGCCGAACAGCGCGAGGAATCCGATGCCCGACGACACCGAGAAATGCGTGCCGGTCACGATCAGTGCCAGCATGCCCCCGATCGGGCCGGAAAGAATGACGCCGAGGACCGTGATCACGGGAAACTTCACGTTGTGGTAGAGCCCGAACAGCAGGAGGAAGATCAGCCCGAACGTGATCGGGAGGACGAACTGCAGCTGCGCGCGGCTCTGGTTGTACTCCTCGAACTCGCCGCCCCACGCCGCGCGATACCCGGTGGGCAGCTTGATGGACTTCGCGACCTGCGTTTGCGCGTCCTGCACGGCGCTCGCGAGATCGCGCCCCTCCACCGAGTACTGGATTCCGATGTAGCGCGCGTTGTCCTGCCGGTAGATGAACGATGCGCCGTTGCTGACCTTGATGGCCGCCACCTCGCGCAGCGGCACCTGACTCCCCGACGGCGTCGCGACGAGAACATTGCCGATGGCCTCCGGCGTCTCGCGGAATTTCGGCTGCAGGCGGACGACGAGATCGAACGTCTGTTCGCCCTGAATGACCTGCGTCGCGGTCGTTCCGCCGACCGCCGACTCGATGATGCCGTTCACCGTCGCGGCGCTGAGTCCGTAACGCGCGAGTTTCGCCCTGTCCACGGTGAGCGTCAGCGACGGCTGGCCGAGTTCCTGGACGAGCGTGACGTGCGCAATGCCACGGACCTTTTCGATCAGGTGCTTGAGCTCGAGCCCCTTCACCTGCAGCACGCCGAGGTCCGAGCCGAAGAGCTTCACGTCGAGCGAGCTCTTGAGCCCGGTCTCCGCCTCCTGCACGGCGTCGTTTGCGGGCTGCGAGAAGTTGATGATGATCCCGGGGAACGACGACAGCTTCGCGTCGATCGCGTCGATCAGGTCTTTCTTCGCGTGGTACTTGCTCGACCATGCAGACTGCGGCTTGAGCCCGACGTAGAACTCGGCGTTGAAGAAACCGATCGGGTCGGTTCCGCCGTCGTCGCGGCCGTGTTCCGACGCGACGTCGGTGACCTCCGGGAAGGACTTCAGGATCGTCCGGATCTGCGGGACGATCGCCTCCGATTCCTCGAGCGAGATGGTGTACGGCAGCGTCGCGCGCACCCAGAGCGCGCCTTCGTCGAGCGTCGGCATGAACTCGGCGCCCACTGTGAAGGTCAGCGCCAGCGAAACCAGGAACAGCGCCACGCTGCCCCAGATCACCGCGCCCTTGTGCGCCAGGCTCCAGTCGAGATGGCGCGCGTACTTCTCCTTGATCCACTCGAACGCCGCGTTTCGCCGCTCGCGAATTCCCTTCCGCAGGAACCAGAGGCAGAGCACCGGTATCAGCGTCAGTGTCAGGAACAGTGAGCCGATGAGGGCGTAGATCATCGTATCCGCCATCGGCGTGAACAGGCGGCCGGACGGGCCGCTGAGCACATAGATCGGCAGGAACCCGGCGACGATCACCGCGACCGCGTAGACGATCGGCCGGTCGACCTCCGACGCCGCCGCCACGATGACTTCCTTGATCGAGTATTTCGTGCCGTACCGTTCGGCGAGCTGCCGGTAGATGTTCTCGACCATCACGACGGCCCCGTCGACCAGGATGCCGAAGTCGATCGCTCCGATCGACAGCAGGTTCGCCGGGATCTTCCTGAGGTCGAGACAGATGAACGCGAACAACAGGGCGAGCGGAATGGTCGTCGCGACGATCAGTCCCGAGCGCAGGTCGAACAAAAAGAAGACCAGGATGATGACGACGAGTACGATGCCGCGAAGCAGATTGTCCTCCACCACGCTCGTCGTGAGATGGATCAGATCGCTGCGGTCGTAGAACGGGTGAATCTTGACGTCCTTCGGCAGGATGTGCTCGTTCAGTTCCTTCGTCTTCGCCTCGACGCGCTTGAGCACCGTCTGCGCCTGCTCGCCGGTGCGCATGAGGATGATGCCTTCCACGGCATCGTTGCGGTCGTTGAACCCGAACTGGCCGAGGCGGGGGGCGTAGCCGATCTCGACCGTCCCGATGTCCTTCACGAGCACCGGAATGCCGTTCCTCGTGGTGATCACGACGTTGGCGATGTCGGTGGTCGTGCTCAGGAGGGCGAGTCCCCGCACGTAGTAGAACTGCCCGCCCTCGGAATAGAATCCACCGCCCGAGTTGCTGTTGTTCGCTCCCAGCGCGTTCGAAACATCGGCGATGGAGAGCCCCGCGCCGGCGAGCTTGGTCGGATCGACGAGCACCTGGTACTGCATGGTCTGGCCGCCGAGGTTCGCCACGTCGGCGACGCCTTGCACCCCCTTGAACGCCTTGGTGTTGATCCAGTCGTTGATGACCTTCAGTTCCATCGACGAGCGATCGGGACTGTCGACCGTGTACCGATAGACGAGTCCGGACGGTGCGAACAACGGCGACATGCCGGCGCTGACGCCCATCGGAAGCGTGGCGTCGGGCAGGTGTTCGAGCACCCGCTGGCGGGCGAAGTAGGGGTCCGTGCCGTCGAGGAACGTGATGCGAACGGAGGACAGGCCATACAGGGAAATCGAACGCACCACCTTTACGCGCTCGACTCCGTTCATCTCGGTTTCGATCGGAACCGTGACCAGGCGCTCGACTTCCTCCGCGGCGCGGCCCGGCCACTGCGTCGTGATCTGGACCATCGGCGGCGACAGGTCCGGATATGCGTCGACCGGCAGGCGCTTGACGGACCAGGTGCCCACTCCCACGAGGATCACACCAAAGAGCACGACCAGGAACCACTGGTTCAGCGCTCCGCGGACGATCCGGTTCGCGTACGAAGGCTCACCGCCCGCCGCGTGACCCGTGGAGGCCGCTTCCTCTTCTTCGCTCATTGGTTTTCCGCGAATTGGATGAAGAGCGCGCCATTGGCGATGACCTTCTCGCCCGCCGCCAATCCCGTGAGGACCTCCCAGCGGTCGGCCACGCGATATCCGAGCGTCACGCGGCGGCGCACGAAACCGCTGTCGGCGCCGGCGACGAACACGAACGGCAGGTTGTCGTCGTCGCGCAGCACGGAGGTCACGGGTACCAGGAGCCCCGAGTGCTGCTGCCGCGAGTGGACGAGCAGCCGCACGAACATGTCCCGCTTCAGCAGTTGTCCCGGATTCTCGGCCACGATGCGCACCGTCGTCGCCTTCGTGCCGGGATCGACGATCGGCGCGACGTAGTCCACCACGCCGCGGATCGACTTGGTTGATGCGTCGGTCATGATGTCGACCGGCACGCCGCTCGTGACGAGCGGGATGTCCGTCGCATACACGCTTGCGATCACCCACATCGAGCTCAGGTCGGCGACGGTGAACGCGGGCGTCGTGCCTGCGGTGAGCAGCTGTCCGGGATTGATCAGCTTTTCCACCACGGTTCCCGGAATCGGCGCGACGATCGTGCCCTGCACCGGCGCGGTGCGCTGGCCGTCGCGGATCGCGTTGACGGTGGCCTCGTCGAGGCCGAGCGCGCGCAGCGCGAGCATTGCGGCGTCGCGATCCGCCTCTGCGGCGGCGGCGTCCGACCGCGCCTGGTCGAGTTCGCTTCGTGCGAGCGCATCGTTCGCGAAGAGCTGTTCATCCAGCTTCAGGATTCTCGCGCTGTTTCGCACGGCCGACTCGGCCTTGCGGTAGGTCGCGACGTCCGCGGCGAAGTCCGGGGATGCGACCGTCGCGAGTGCCTGTCCGGCCGTCACGGTTGCGCCGAGCGTCGTGACGATGCGCGACACGGGTCCGGAAACCGGCGAGAGCACCTGCGTGGACTTGTCGCCGTTGAAGGCGACGGTGCCGGTCACCTCGAGCATCGGAGCGAAGCTCTCGTTTGCGAGCGTGACGATCTTCAGTTTTGCCCGCTGCGCGTCGGTCACCTTGAACGACGAGGGCTTTTCCGCGGCGGCGGCGACGGCGGCGTCGGGTTTGGCGCCGCACCCCGCGGCGAACGCGATCAGCGTGATGCACGCGCTGGCGGGAAACGCGGCGCGCGCGAAAACGTGCTTGCTCACTTGGGAGCTCCGGGGGCGAACGTGGTGAGCGGCACGCCGGCGGCGCGCTCGAGATCGGACCGTGCCGAGTTGGCGGCGGCGAGTGCATTGGCATACTGGCTTTCCGCTGCGAGCAGCGCCGTGCGGGCGGAGAGCACATCCAGGGCGGAGAGTCCGCCGATCGCGTAGCTCGTGGTCGCGACGCGATACGCTTCGCGCGCCGACGGGAGCAGCTGATCGCGAATGAAGATCACCTGCCGCAGGGCGGCATCGGCGGTCGCGAACGACACGCGCACGTCCTGCGCGACGCCGGCCTTGGTATCGCGAAGCGTCGCCGTGAGTTCGAGCTCGCGATGGTGCGTCTCCGCGAAGTCGCCCTTCGTGTGCTGCCAGAAGAGCACGGGGATGGGCATCGAGAGGCCGAGGTTGTAGGTCGTGTTCGAGTTCCACGCCGGATCGCCGAAATCGCGAACTGCACCGGCGGTGATGTCGGGCGTGAACGCGAGCTCCTTCGTGAGCGACGAGTTCGCCGCGGCGGCGCGCAGTTGCGCCTCGAGGCCCGTGATCTCGGGCCTCGAGCGCAGGGCCGCCTGCTCGATCGCCTGCACGTCCGGGAGCGCGTTCGGCGCCTCGAGCGAGTCGACCGCCACGAGCGGCAGGCCGAGCGGGCGTCCGAGCATCCTGTTGAGGGCGGCCTCGGCGTTGGTCACGTCGCGCGCATTTCCGATCAGGTCGTTATCTGCCGAGGCGAGGCTCACCTGCGCGTTGATCACGTCGAGGCGCGGGACCGTGCCCGCGTTGAACCGGGCCTGCGTGCGCTGCAGGAAGTCCGCGGAGAGCTGGCGGGCCTCCGTGAGATCGCGGCGGTGCAGCCGGGTCACGAGCACGGAATCGTACGAGCGTCCGGTCTGCGACGCGATCTGCTGCTGGAGCAGCCGGAACTGCGCCTCGGAGGTGTGAATGTTCTCGACGCCGATCGTGTTGCGGAGACGGAACTTGTCGGGGAAGGGAACGACGATGCCGAGGCTCACCGGCCGCGAGGGTGCCGACCCGATGCTGTTGAACCGCGTGAGCGAATCGAGCGACGCGGAGAGCGTCGGATCGGGAATCGCGATTCCCTGGACGCGCTGTGCCCGCACCTGGAACGTCTGTTCGCGCGCGATCTCCAGCTGCGGATTCGCGAGCAGCGACGTGGCGATCGCCTGCCGCCTTGTGATGCGCAGGGTGTCGGCCGCGGCATCGCCGCCGACTGCCTGCGCACGCTGTTGTGCGGATGCCGGGCCGGCGACGAGCGCCAGCGCGGCCATCCAGATGGATGTTCGCAT
>JADGQS010000150.1 GCA_017881585.1 Gemmatimonadaceae bacterium
TCGTCCCACCACGGGCTCTTCGGGTCGCTCAGCAGTTCGGTGAGCATCGTGGCGCTCGGCGTCGCGGCTCCGCGCGGCCGGTCGTTCGACGTCGCGCCGGGAATCACGAGCTCGTCCCAGGTGCGTCGCGTGAGCTCGTCGAGCGCCGCGACGTACAGCACGGCGACTTCGTTGTCGGTGGTGAATCGCTGGTCCCAGCCGGCAAGGATCTTCGCCGCGTGCGTGAGCGCGCTGTCGCGCGGCGCGGGCGCGGAATCCACCGCCTGAGTGAACGCACGAACGAAGATCTTCGTGCGCTCGCTCACCGGATCGGTCTGGAAGCGGCGCATGGCGTCGGGCGTCACCGCGGAATCCGCGCGGAGCAGTGCGTTGATGCGCATCGCACGCCAGGGATCGGGCCAGTCCCAGCCGAAGTAGCGGGGATCCACCTTTGGATCTTTCGGCTGCTGATTGTTGGAAGCGAGGTAGCCCTGGGCAGGATCGACGGACTGCGGATAGTCCGCGAGCGGCCACCAGCCTTGCCAGTCGTTCGCGCTCGTGCTGCCGTCGATGAGCACGTCGCCGCGCGGCGCGGTCTTCGGGCGTATCGGGTAGTGCCCGGTGGAGCGGATCGCGATATGGCCGCCGCGATCAGCGGTGAGCACGTTCTGTGCGGGGGTCGTGTACGAGTCGAAGGCCTTGAAGATGTCGGCGGAGCTGCGCGCCATGGCGGCGTGCTCGAACACGCCGTTCACGTCGTTCGGCTCGAGCACGGTCCAGCGCCGTGAGACCCATAGCTTGCCGGCGCGCAGCATCGGGCCGCGGTGCGTGTGGTAGATGGTGTCGGTCGCGAGCGCGGCGCCGGCGCGGTCGCGCACCGTCTCGATGCGCACCTCGAGCGGCTTCCACGCGCCGTCGAGCTTGTAGTTCGCCGGGTGCGAATCGTTGTCGACGGTCTCGATGTAATAGTCGGCCACGTCGGCGGCGGTGTTCGTCTCCGTCCACGCCACGTCACGATTGAATCCGATCGCGATGAACGGCGCGCCCACGAATCCCACGCCGTACGCATCGACCGTGTCGGGAACGACGAGCTGTTCCTCGTACCACACGGACGGCATCGAGAGCGAGAGATGCGGGTCGCCTTCGAGCAAGGCAAATCCGGCTGCGGTGCGCTTGGGTGAGACTGCCCAGTTGTTGCTGCCGAGCGCGAAGTCGCCCTCGCCGCCGGTGGCTGACGCGAAGCGCGCGGCAGCGCGATCGAGGTCGTTGGCGACGGCCAGCTTGCTGCTGTCGGCTGGTTGGGGCGGCGGCAGCTTCGCGAAATCGAAACGCGGCGCATGCTGCCCGTTGGGCTGGATCGGTTCCTGGATGGGCGAGTTCGAGGGAAAGAGCGCGTCGGCAGCGAGCTTGCCGATCAGGGCCTCGACCCGTGCGCGGCGCAGCTCGCCGTCGCTGTATGCGAGCGTGAGTCCCATCCGCGAGAGGAGATACGCGCTGTACTGTGGCTTCCAGCGCATGGGCTTCGCGGAGAGCAGTCGATACTCGAGCGGAAGATCCGACGCGGACATTTGATCGATGTATGCGTTCACGCCCTCGGCGTACGCGCGTATCCCGCGTGCGCTCGACGAATTCGAGTCGGCGAGGCGGTAGGTGCGCTCGGCGCCCCACGCGAGTCCCATGGCGCGCGCTTCGCGGTCGAGTTCGACGGCGCGCTTGCCGACGAGCTCGCTCAGCGTGCCCGCGACCGCGCGGGTCTGGATCTCCATTTCGAAGAGGCGGTCACGCGCGTGTACCCAGCCGATCGCGCGATAGGCGTCCAGGAGATTGGTCGCGAACACGTGCGGGACTCCGCGGTCGTCGTAGCGAACGTTGACGGGGGCTCGGAGGCCGGGAATCTTCGCGGCCTGGTTCTCGGGGAGGTTGGCGCGAGTGGCGACAGCCCACACGCCGTGCGCGGGGTCGAGGAACGGGCCGAGCGCGGGTCCGCTCCGGATCGGGACGAAGCCCAGGTACAGCGCGCACGCGAGGACGACGGCGGCGAGGACTGTGGTGATCGGAGAGGGTCGTGCGGCCACGTCGTTGTGCTCCCGAGAAGGCGTTCACGTTGCAGGTGACACGGAAAGTATGGCCGTGTGTGCGGGGGCCGCAAATCGGATCCTGGATTCGGGACCGGTCTGCGCGCGGCGGTCGGACTCGGGGGTATCGCTGCGGCGGGCTCCGCTCGTAACGCTTCGAGCCGCGCGCGTTCGCGCGCGAATCTCTCGCTACTCGCTAAGCCCGCCTCCGCGACACCCCCGAGCCCTCCCTTCACAGTGACAGCGGGACGCGATGGCGAACTACGGAGCTGCCGGCACCTGAACGCGCACGACCGTGAGTTTCGCCGCCAGCGTCACCACGGTATCCACATCGGTGAGTTTCGCCTGCTGAACACGAATGCGCACGGTGCTGTGGAAGCCGAGGCGTCGGCTGCATTCCTGAAACGTGCCGTCCGACCCCGTAGTGTAGTACTCGCTGATCGCACTCCAGTCGGCCAGGTCCTGCTTGATCGAGTAGCTCACCCGCGCATTGTTCACGGGCGCGCCGCCGGGAGTTACGACGCGACCCAGAATGAGCATGGACACGCCGGGGGTCCATTGATGCGCGTCGACACACCGGCCGGTGACGTACTCCTCGGCGGTCGGAACCCTGACCGTCGTGCGAAAAGTTGAATCGCGCACGGCGACGAATGTCGTCGTCGTTGGCATCGCAATCCCAAGCTCGGCCAGACGGGGATCTGCGATCTGCAGCCAGTAGGGCCCGGGCAGGAGATCGTCGATCAGGGCGTCGCCATTCACATCCGCGGTCCCGCGATAGTGCGTCTCGCGAAGCGCGATGACGGTGCCGGCGGCGGCCTGTCCCGCACTCGTCGCTGCGTGGATACGAACGCTAGCGAGCGATGCATGCCAGGTCAGGCCGTGGGGCCACGTGGCGCGCGCGAGCTCGCCGCCGAATTCCATCGGCGCCAATTGCTTCAGCTTGATCGAGTCGGCTGCGTCGGGTCTTGTGTCCTTGCCGGGTCCAACGCCGCGCAGCTGCCACCGGTCGACCAGCACGATTCCGTTCGGCATCTGCCGGAACGAGATGCGGCCGCCCGGCTTGAACGAATCGCTGTAGCGCGGCATGCCGATGTATCGAAACTCGATGTCGGTCAGTGCGCGCGCAGCGGTGTCGACCCAGAGCGTGCCGTCAATGTCCACCCGGTCGCGTTGGAGCCGCGCCGGCGCGAACGCCAGCCCGACCTGACGCGGGCGTGCCGGCGAAGGCTCCGCGAGCCGGAAGCAGTACGCAGTCGCGAACGCCTCGTCGAGCAGGACGTCGGCGTCGGGGCCGAATAGCAGCTGCGTGCCGTCGCTGTCAGTCGCGAATCCCGAGTTCACGAACGCTTTCGCCGAGAACGACGCGATGAAGGAGTTGTCGGCGCGGTCGGCGGTGCGGAGGTCCACGGAAAAGTGCGTGATGCGGTCGCTGAAGTGCTCCAGCCGGCGATCGAAGACCAGCAGTTCCATGCTGGCCGGATTGGCCTCGCGAGCCACCACGGTGGCCAGCAAGCCGGCGCGAGCCTGCTCCCACAACCCGAGGGTTGTCGCGTCGTCGCGTCGGTGCGGGCAGTCGGATCGCTCCTGGACGCGAACGGCAGTGAGCATGGTGGAGACGGGAACCATGCTGACGTCGAACGGTGCAGTGCGATCCGCCGGCGATGGCAACGGAATCGCCCGGGGCTGAAAACCGATGCGGACGACTCGCGCCGATCGCGCCGCGCTCGTGAGCGCGATGCGGTATTGCCCGCGTTCGTCGGAGATGTTGCGGCCGAGCACCGTGCCGGAGGAGTCCAGCAGCATGACCACTGCGCCGGCGATCGGCTGATGGCTGGCGCTGTCGCGGACGGCGCCGCGGAGGCTCTGCGCCGCCAGCGATCGGTCGAGCGTCGCGAGCAGGAGTGCGACGGTCGCGGTGATGCGGATGAAGCGTTGCGTGCGAGACATGTCTCCTGCGGGTCTCACGGCGATGGTCGAGCCATGCTATGCTTGCGAATATGGCGCGTGCCTGGGAGGACTGCCACTGAGCCGCGGTTGAACTCCAGCCTCTCGATGGCAACCGAATCCTTGCATTCGGTTGTCTAAGTTCGAGGCACAACGTAACCCGGACATCGAGGTCAATACCGTGTCAGACGAACCGCGATCGGAGTTCCTCTCCACGCTCTCGCGCGAGCTGCGGCACGCCGCACGGGTCCTCCTCCGGACGCCCGCGTTTTCACTGATCGTCTTCATCACGCTCGCGCTCGGCATCGGCGCGACGACTGCCATCTACACGGTGCTCGACGCCGTCGTGCTGCGACCGCTCGCCTATCGCAATGCCGATCGCCTCGTCTCGGTGCTGCATCCCGCCACCGTGCCCGGCAATGGTGAGTCGAAGTGGGGACTCTCGTCGGCTGGGTACTTCTATTTCAAGGCGCAGAATCACACGCTCGAGGATCTTGGCGGGTATCGCACGGGCGGGACGGTCATCAACGGCGCGCAGAGCTCGGAGCTGGTGCGCACCGCGGAAATCACCGCATCGATGTTCCCGACACTCCAGGCGCACGCCGCGCTCGGACGGCTGATCGCCCCCGAAGACGATCGGCCCGGCGCCGCGCCGGTCGTCGTGCTGAGCTACGAGTACTGGCAGCGCCACTTCGGCGGCGACCGCGCCGTGCTCAATACGATGCTGCAGGCCAGCGACGGTGGCCGCGAGATCATCGGCGTGGCCGAGCGAGGACTGACGCTCCCGAAGCCGGGGCCGTTCGGGTCAACGTCGGATCTCGCTTCGTTCGGCGTCGACCTGTGGGTGCCGCTGAACCTCGATCCCAACGCGAGGCCACGAAACTCGCATCAGTATTCGGGGATCGGCCGTCTCAGGCCGGGTGTAACAGCCGCAACGGCACAGCGCGACCTCGCCGCACTGATGGGCGACTTCACGTCGAAGTTCCCGACCGCCTATTCCGCCCGTTTCATGAAGGCGTACAACTTCCGCGTCGGCGTGACGCCGCTGCGTGACGAAGTGCTCGGACCCAATCTGTCCAAGACACTCTGGATCCTCTTTGGCGCCGTCGCCGTCGTGCTGTGCATCGCGTGCGCGAATGTGGCGAATCTCTTTCTCGTGCGCATGGAGGCGCGCCGGCGGGACTCGGCGATCCGGACCGCGCTGGGCGCCGATCGCGCGCAGATGGCGGTGCACTTCCTCTCGGAGAGCCTGCTGCTCGCGCTCTCTTCGGGACTCGCCGGCATACTGGTCGCTCGACTCGGCCTCGGCGTACTGCTCAGGATCGCACCCACCGACATTCCGCGTCTCTCGAGTGTAGGTCTCGGTGCCTCGTCCATCGTCGTCGCGCTGGGCCTGTCGCTGCTGGCGGGCGTCGTGTTCGGCCTGATCCCGCTCGCGCGGACGTCGGTGGACGTCGCAACGTTGCGCGAGGGTGGGCGAGGCCTCACGTCGTCGCGCCGTCAGCGCATGGTGCGAAGCGGACTGGTCGTGGGACAGGTCGCGCTCGCGCTGATGCTGCTCGCCTCCGCGGGCCTCATGCTCCGCAGTTTCGCGAACCTCCGCAACGTGAAAGCGGGCCTCGATCCGCGCGGCGTGCTCACGTTCGAGACCGTGCTGCCCTACCAGGAGTTCAAAGAGCCCGAGCAGGTGTCCGCGTTCCAACGGGAATTCCAGGAGCGCGTTGCGGCACTTCCCGGTGTGCGTACTGTAGGCGCGTCGCCGATGCTCCCACTGCAGGACTATAACGCGGGCTGCACCGGCGTCGCGCGAGAAGGGCGCCCATACCCGGAGGACGAGAAGCCGCCCTGTGTGGCGACGCCGCCCGCGACGCCCGGCTTTTTCGAGGCGCTGGGGATTCAAGTGCGCGGCAGGACGCCGGCGTGGAGCGACATCGATCCATCCGGCAAGCGGGCGACCGTCGCCGTCGTCACGGCGGCCTTGGCCCAGCGCCTCTGGCCGGGCGAGGATGTAATCGGCAAAGGCATCGCGGTCGGGGGGGCCCAGCGCGGCTACTACCATATCATCGGCGTGATTCCCGAGTTGCGGGCGCAGGGGCTCGAACAACCGCCGACGGAAGC
>JADGQS010000041.1 GCA_017881585.1 Gemmatimonadaceae bacterium
TCGCGGTGAACCCGCTCGGCGTGCAGGAAGACGGCACGATCACCGAGGGACTCGCGATGAGCCGCGGCGCGGCGTGCGCGACGTGCCCGTTCGGCATGAGCCAGCAGACGGGGCCGCCGCCGACCGATCTCACGCCCGACTTCGTTTACGAATCGAAAGGGCGCGTGACCGCGTTCGGATACGAGGTCGTCGTGCGAATCCCGTTTCGAAGCGTGAAGCTGCCATCGGCGGATCCACAGGACTGGGGCATCAACATCATTCGAGTGGTGCAGCACTCGGGGCACTCCGACAGCTGGTATCCGGCGAAGTTCGCAGCCGCGTCGTTCCTCGGGCAGTCGGGAACGCTGGTGGGCCTGACGAGACTCGATCGCGGGCTCGTGCTCGACCTCAACCCGTTCGTCACGCAGAAGGCGACCGGCGCGCCGCCGACGGGAGCGGCGCAAGGCTGGCAGTATGGCGTCCAGCGTCCGCAGCTCGGCTCCAACGTGCGCTGGGGTGTCACGAACAACCTGACGCTGAACGGCACCTACCGGCCGGATTTCGCCGAGGTGGAGTCGGACGCAACGCAACTCGTCATCGATCCCCGGAACGCCGTCTCGTACCCCGAGAAGCGCCCGTTCTTTCTCGACGGCGCCGAGCAGTTCAGCACGCCGAACAACCTGATCTACACGCGCCGGATTCAGGCGCCGATCGGTGCGGCGAAGCTCACCGGAAAGATCGGCGACGCGTCGTTCGCGTATCTCGGCGCGGTGGATGACGAGGGCAGCGGCAGCGGACTCAACAGCGGCCATCCGCAGTTCAACGCGATCCGCCTGCAGGAGGACGTGGGGGAGCGCTCGATCGTCGGCGTCGCGCTGACGGACAAGGAGCAGGGCGGGAACTACAGCCGCCTGGCGAGCGCGGACGCGCGACTGACGTTCGCGAAAATCTATTCGCTCCAGCTGCAAGCCGCGGGAAGCACCACGCGCAACGGCACCTCGGAAACCGCCGGCCCCCTTTGGCAGGCGCACTTCATCAGGGGCGGACGGACCTTCGTCCTCGACTACAACCTCTCCGGAATCGATCCCGAGTTTCAGGCGGCGAGCGGGTTCATTTCGCGCGCGGGCACCGCGGGCGGGTCGTTCGACCACCGGCTCACGTTCTATCCGGCGTCGAAGATCTTCGAGACGGTCGGCGCCGATGTCTCGTACAGCGATACGTGGGTCTACCGCAGCTTCACGAGCGGACTCTCACCCGAGGATCGCCGCTATCACTTCACGGCGCTCGCGACGCTGCACGGCGGCTGGAAATTGTACGCGGGAATCTATTTCGAGAGTTACGGATACGACCCGAGGCTCTACGCGAACTACTACCTGGGTCACGTTTCGGCACGCGACACCTCGTACACGCCGTTCACCGGCACGGCCGCGATCGCCAACACCGACTACATCCTCCAGGTCAACACGCCGCAGTTCTCGAAGTTCGACCTCTCGCTGCTCCAGCTCGCCGGACGCGACGAGAACTTCTTCGAGTGGTCCGCCGCGGACATCAGCATCACCGAAGCGGCGCTCAACTACCGGCCCACCGACAAGCTCAGGGCGAAGATCTCCTACAACGCTTCGATCTACTGGCGGCACAGCGACGGCACGATCGCCGGCAAGACGCTGATTCCGCGGCTCGACCTGGAATACCAGCTCGCGCGGCCCGTGTTCCTCCGGCTCATCGGCCAGTACGCCGCGGCATACCAGGACAACCTGCGCGACGATTCGCGGAGCAACCTGCCGATCTTCACCCGGAACCCGGCGACCGGCGGCTACACGCGTGCGGCGCAGTTCCAGAACAACCAGCTCCAGCTTTCGTTCCTGTTCTCATACCAGCCCGTGCCCGGTACCGTGGCCTTCGTCGGGTATGGACGCAACCTGACCGAGCCGGACGCGTTCCGTTTCGCGCTTCAGCCGTCCAACGACAACGTGTTCGTGAAATTCAGCTACCTGTTCGGACTGGGCGGAACGTCACGGTAGCTGCTGGAGCTGGCCGGCCCGCGGTGCGAGTTACTTCAGGCGCGCGGAGGCGAGCTCCACCAGCTTCGCCTCGATCACACCGGTGCTGCCGCACTGGAGAGCTTCCGTCCTCGACCCGGAGTTCGGCACCGCGCTCGCGACGAATCCCACGCGCAGCTTGGTGTGCGAGGCATCCAGCGAATCGAGTACCGCCAGGAACACGATCGTCAGCCGGTACGAGTCGGCGTTTGGTCCCATGGTGGACTTCTCGCCGCAGTCGAAGATGCGCGACATCCGGTAGCCGGCGAACGTGTTTTGCGCCTTGGTGAGTTGCACCCCGACGAGCCCGCCGGCGGGATCATCCATGTCGATGGGAACCTTGAGCTCGGCAAACGCGGCTTTCACCGCGCCGTACGATTTGGCCAGGGGCGCGTCGAGTGTGAACGGGACAGCCACATCTTCGATCGGAAACTTGTTCGGCCATCCGGACAATCCGATGATGGCACGGCTTGGCTGTGCGGCCAGGGAGGTCGCGGCGCAGCAGAGGGCGAACAGCAATCGGCGCATGAGTTATCTCCTTGAAGAGGGAGCCGTCGAGTACCGCTTCACTTCGTCCAGACCGCGATGAGGCCGCAGGCGGGCGACCTGGCGCCGCCCTGAACGTCCGTGACAATGCCGTTGTATTGCGGAGGGATCGTGGCGAGTCCAGCGAAGATCTCGATGCCGTGCACCTCCGACGGAGAAGGAAGCACGGTGCTCAGGTCGGGCATCGCATCCGGCAACACCACGCCATCGAGCATCACGCGGTACCAGCAGGGAACCGTCGTTCCGCCCCCCGACGCGTCCCTCCGTTGTGCCACGTGCTGCTCACGAGTCGACATCGCGAACACACCCGGGGAACCACTTCCATACTGTATTACCCGCATCGACGGCACGTTCGTGAGCATCTGCCACGTGTCGACGGGGTTGCGCTTTGCGATATCCTCGGCGGTGATGCTCACAGTGGTTTGCCGAAGCGACCGACGCGACTCGAAGTCTTGATGCCGCGCGAGCACCTCGCGGTCGCCGATGACACGGATGGTGGCGAGCACCGGGATGCGAACGGCATCGAGAATGAGCGGTACCGTATTCCTTCCCACGTCCAGCGGGACAAGAAGCTCTCCCGGCCTGTATCCCATTCCGAGCGAGCTCACGCGTGCCCTGCCCGGCTCGATCGCCGGCACGATGGCACGACCCGCGCTGTCGGTCACGACGCGGCGCGCCGGCCCGTTCGCGGGGACGAGGTCCAGCGTCACGCCGGCCAGCGAGTTTCCGTTGCGATCCTCGACTGAGAACACGACGAGTGCGCTCGTTCGTGCCGAGCGCGCGGCGCTGCCTCCGCTCGCGACGGAATGCAGGGAAAGATCCACCGAGGCAACTGAATGCCCGTCGTCGAGCATGGCGATTCGATCGTCCGACCCTTCGTCGGCCACGGCGCGAATCGAGAGCTCGGTGTTCAGCGGCGCACCGCACATGTGCCAGCGGCCCTCGGCGTCCGTCAACTCGCCGAGCACGGGCTTGTCCGTCGTGGCGCCTGCGCGGTTGCCGGCGGACTTCGCGTCGAGAGGACGACGCCATCCGATGGTCACTGCGACGGCACCCACCGGGTTGTTCTCCACGTCGCGCACGGCGCCGCTGAGCAGGCCCGTGCCGTTGCGGGCGACGTCGCTGCCGCAGGTGGAGCGAAGCATCGCGATCGCCGCGGTACTGTCTGGCGTCGCCTCCTGCGCGACCGCGCGCTGCGCCGGTGCGATCGCCATGAATGACACGACGCTCGCGAAGCCAATCATCGTTCGAGTCGGTTGGTTCACGAGTAGCGCTCCTGCCGTTCGGCGTCGAAGTCGGCCCGGTTCCAGCGCGCCCAGTCCATAATGGGGCGTCATGGAGGTTGGCACGTGCGGTGGGGGACGGCAAGCTCCGAGAACCATACCCTCGCAGCAGGCGCCCGCATCACTTCTCGAGCGGTTGCCCGTACTTCGCGAAGATCGCCCGCAGTCTTCCCACCGGCAGCGCATAGAGCCGCCTGTATTCCGCGCCCGTCATCATCTCGCCCGCGAGCAGCCCGTTGGTGATGGCGGCCTCGAGCGCCTGCGCCGTGGCTTCGAAGAGCGGCGCGATGCGCGCGTTCGATACGAATTTCGCTGAAGGTGCGCTGTCCTGTGCGGCTCTCGCGTTTGCGGTGGAGAATCCGATGAAGATGTCGCCGTCCCCGTTCCCCGCCACGTTGCCTTCGCGCGCCAGTCCGCCGGGCAATCGCTTGAGCAGCCGCTCGATCTGGTTCGGCAGCAGCGGCGCGTCGGTCGCCACGACCACGATCATCGAGCCCTGCCCTTCCTCCAGAATTCCATCTTCGAGCGACCCGCCAAACGGCAGCGATAGCTTTTGTTCGCCCGGCACTTCGAATCCCGCACAGCGGCGAGCGAACCGCATCGCAACCGACGGATCGCTCGACGCGGTGCAGGCGAGCAGCGTATCCGCGAGCTCGCGCCCCACGGGCACGCCGCCGATGCGCAACTGATTTCGCGCACCCGTGTTGCACTGCACGAGCACGCCCACGGTATAGCCACCCTGCGCGTCCGGGAGTTTTCGCGAGGCCGTGCCCGTGCTGCCCTTGAATCCGAAACAGGTCATTCCCGTCCCGCCGCCCACGTTTCCCTCGGCGGGCACCGCGCCGCCCTTTGCGCCCTCGAGCGCTGCAAGGACGTGTTCCGGTTTCACGTGAAAGCCGTTGATGTCGTTCTGCCCGCCGTCGTACGTCTCCGCCGCGACCGGAAGCTGCCAGGGCTGCACGAGCCGACGTCCGCCGCGCGTCTCCCAGGCGATGATCGCGTCGCGGACGACGCCGACACTGTGCGTGTTCGTGATGCCGATCGGCCCTTCGAGGAATCCGCCTTCGGTGATCCAGGTGGTGCCCGTCATTTCCCCGTTCCCGTTGTACGCATACCAGTTCGCGAAGACGGGATCGAGGTTGTCCTTCCCGCGCGGGAAGACCACGGTGACGCCCGTACGCACCGGGCCCTTGCCGACCACGAGCCGGCCTTCGCCTTCGATCAGCGTCGTGAAGCCAACCTCGACGCCGGCGACGTCGGTTATGGCATCGAGCCGCCCTGCGGTCCCGCCAATGGGGAGCGCGAGGTCGCGCTCGCGGGGCCGAGGAACGGATTGCGCGGCAGCGCCGGCCGCGACGATCGCGAGGAAAAATGGAAGAGCCGCGATTCGAGTCACTGCGTCTCCAAGAAAAGGTCTGACAACGATGCGGAGCGACCGATCAGCGAGGCATGAGCGATCCGAGGTTCCAGACCGCGCCGGCAAATATGGCGTTCGGCTGCCGCCCGCGAATCGGACTGATGAAGCCCAGGTCCAGGTTGAAGATCCGGCTGATTCGATAGCTCGGACCGGTGAGCACGGCAACCGTCGATGGATTTCCCGATCCATCGATCGTCGGATATCCGAAGAGTTCGAGCTGCCAGCCAAGGTTCCCCGCCAGGGGCACGCCGAACGACGTCGTCCAGAGTGCGGCGCTCGATGCACTGTTCGCTCCCTGTGCGCCGATACGAGTGTACGCGACGTTGAGATCCAGCGAGACGCCATGGACGTCGTAGCTGGCGATCGCGGTGAGACTGACGTCCGTCGTGCCTGTCCCCGTGCCCTGAGCCGACGATCCCGTCGGGAACTTGATCGCAGGCAGCAGCGCAAAATCGCCGAGGACGGCGTTGTGGTCGAGGATCCGCCATTTCACGCCGAGGCCGACGTCACCAAGGCCCGAGGACTGTCCCGGACCGGCGAACACCACGGGAGTGATCAGATTGAGCTGAACGTGTGTCGCGAGCCCGATCTTCGTGACCGTCGGCGCGAAGTACGTCCGCTTGCCGGCACCGGCGCGGTCGCCTTCCACACCCGTCTCGATCTCGACGTATCCCGGCGCGACGGTGTGTGCGTGCGTTGCGACGGTCGGCCGCTCGGGCTGCACGGCGCGCGGATCGGTAGCGGTCGAATCCTGTGCAAGCAGCGGAGCGGCGACGCACATCGCCAGGACGCAACCGGAAACCGGACGACGAAGCACGGCGTGCATGAGCAGGCGACGGAAGAGAGTGGCGGATCTCCGGAGAATCGGGAAGCACAACGTTAGCCGCTGCCAACCTGTTCAGCCACCGGTCAAGGCGCAGCGTTCACGGGCGTGGGTCTCCGAGTTCTCATCAAAAATCTTCGCGCCTCGAGTTTTGACAGCACGAGGGAAAGTCGTCAGACTCCTTGGGGGTCGTCGAACACGATTCTCATTCCTGCTCCCTTCTCACTCCCCTTGCAACCATGCCTATCCATCTCGCCGCAGCCGCGCTCGCGCTCGCGATCACCGTCCCCGCCAACGCGCAGACCGCGGGCCCGTTCACCCTCTCCAGCAAGGAAGTCGCGGCGGGCAAGCAGATCCCGCTCGCACAGGTGTTCGGCGGAATGGGATGCACGGGCAAAAACGTGTCACCGAGTCTGGCGTGGCACGGCGCACCCGCGGCAACGAGAAGTTTTGCCGTCACGATGTACGACCCGGACGCGCCGACCGGGAGCGGGTGGTGGCACTGGGTGGTGTACAACATCCCGGGCAACGTGAGCGCGCTCGCCGCCGGCGCGGGCGATCCGGCGAAGAAGTTGCTCGCGCCCGGAACCGCGCAGGGGAACACCGACTTCGGCGCGCCGGGGTACGGCGGTCCCTGCCCTCCCGTGGGCGACAAGCCGCATCGCTATGTCTTTACGGTCTTCGCGCTGAAAGTCGACAAGATCGACGTGCCCGCCAACGCGACCGCGGCGGCCATCGGATTCAACATCCACGCGAATGCCATCGCGAAGGCGACGTTCACCGCGCTGTACGGACGGTAGCGGTCCACCCAACTCGACGGAGCTGAAATGTCCGCGCGCACCCTCGCCGCAGCGTCTCTCTCGCTCGGCATTCTCTTCGCTGCCGGTGCATGTGCGCCGGCAGCCAGCGACGCCGCCGCGTCGTTCGACGTCGTCATCGCGAACGGCCACATCATCGACGGCACGGGCTCGCCGTGGTACGCCGCCGATGTGGGGATCCGCGGCGGGAAGATCGCGGCGATCGGGAATCTCTCCGCTGCCGCCGCCACGAAACGCCTCGACGCGCACGGCATGGTCGTCGCGCCCGGCTTCATCGACATGCTCGGACAGTCGGAACTCACGATTCTCGTCAACCCGCACCTGCCGTCGAAGATCTTCCAGGGAATCACCACCGAGGTCACCGGTGAGGGCTCGTCGGCGGCGCCACTGAACGATTCGATCGTCGCGGCCGATCGCGTCACCTTCCAGCATCTCAACATCACCGCCGACTGGCGCACGCTCGGACAGTACTTCGCGCGGCTCGAGAAAGCGGGAATGGGCATCAACCTCGCGAGCTACGTCGGCGCGACCCAGGTTCGCCGCATGGTCCTCGGCGACGCCGACAAGAAGCCGAGCGCAACCGAGCTGGACAGCATGAAGGCGCTCGTGCGCGCGGCGATGGAGGACGGCGCCGTCGGCGTCTCGACCTCGCTCCAGTACGCGCCGGCGCCCTACGCGAGCACCGAGGAGTTGATCGCGCTCGCGACCGAGGCATCGAAGTACGGCGGCATCTACGCGACGCACATGCGGTCCGAAGGCGCAGCGGTGTTCGCCGCAGTCGATGAAGCTGTGCGAATTGGTCGTGAGGCCAGGATCCCCGTCGAGATCTGGCATCTCAAGGCCGCCGGCAAGCCGCAATGGGGACTGATGCCGCGGATCGTCGCGAAGATCGACTCGGCGCGCCGCAGCGGCGTCGAGGTCGGCGCGAACACGTACGCGTATCCCGCGTGGTTCAACAGCACGTCGGCGTTCATTCCGCCGTGGGCGCACGACGGCGGTGACAAGAAACTGGTCGAGCGCCTCAAGGATCCCGCGATGCGCGCGAAGATCAGGAAGGACATGCTCACGCCGAACGCCGCGTGGGACAACGAGTGGCAGGAGATCCCGGGACCGGAGGCGATTCTCATCGCCGTCGTGCAGAACCCGAAGCTGCTTCCGCTCCAGGGAAAGACGCTCGCCCAGATCGCGAAGGACCGCGGCAAGGATCCGATCGAGACGCTGATGGACATCCTCGTCGAGGACGACGCGTTCACGGAGAACGCGGTGTTCGCGATGTCGGAGCCGGACGTCGCGCTCGCGCTGCAGCAGCCGTGGACCTCGGTCGACAACGACTCGCAGGGCGCGGCACCGGACGGACTCCTCGGCAAGGAGCATCCGCATCCGCGCGCCTACGGGACGTTTCCGCGCATCCTGCGAAAATACGTGCGCGAGGAGCACACGCTCTCGCTCGAGGACGCCATCCGGAAGTTCACCGCCCTCCCGGCGCAGCGGATGCGGTTCACCGATCGCGGTGTGCTCAAGCAGGGAATGTGGGCCGACGTGGTGGTGTTCGACCCCGATTCAATCCGCGACGTCGCGACCTTCGAGCAGCCGAATCAGCTGTCGGTCGGAATGCGGTTCGTGCTCGTGAACGGCGTGCCCGTGATTGCGGATGGGAAGATGACGGACGCGCTGCCGGGAAAGGTCGTGCGAGGCGCGGGGTATCGCGCGGCGAAGAACTGATAACTGAACGCTGTCAGCGGCCAGCTCTCAGTTATTAGCCGTCAGACAACGGCCTCCTTACCGGTCGGCGCGCGCCGTCGGCGAACGAGCTCGTCGACCGACGCGCCTCCTGCGCCGACCGCCGCGAACGTGAGGCACGCGCCCATCAGAGTGAGTTCGAACTCAAAGCCATACGGCGTGAAGAATCCGCCCCCGAGCCGGGCGACGTAGATCGCGATGACCATCTCGACGGCCAGCACCAGTCCTGCCGCTCGCGCATAGAAGCCGAACAGGATCGCAAGGCCGCCGGCCAGCTCGATGATGATCAGCAGGACCGCAAAGAAGGCGGGATAGGCGAACCCCAGCTTGGTCAACATGTCCGTTACGCCGCTGACTCCGAAATAGAGGATCTTCTGGCCGCCGTGCATGAGAAACACCAGCGCGACCACGCATCGGAGCGGGAGAAATCCCCACTTTTCGAGATAACCGCTCGTCGCCGAGTTCATCAGTTGTCCTCCGGGGAAGGAAACGATCGGGGAGCCACGGGGCGCGATGGACCGCGGCCGTCCGCGCTGTCAGTACGCAAACCAGAAGTACAGGAACAGCGCGTTGTTGTCCTTCGCACTGCGACCACCCGAGACCAGATCGTAGGACGTCGAGCTGCCGTTGAATCGCTGGTACATGACGTACTGCAGGCCCACGCGCGCGTTGAGCCACGGATTGAGCGTGACCTCGGCCACCTCTCCGTTGGAGCCGGGATCTCCCGTCCGGCTCCCCGTGACGGAGGCGGCCGGATAGAGCCGCGCATCCGTGGAACCGGTCGTCGCGAAGTAGGCCGCGCCGAACGACCAGTCGGAGACCGGCCCGTACGTGGCGTTCAGCCTCCAGCTGTCCAGCGTGTTCGTCGGGTTGGACGCCCGCGTGAACGCGCCGGAGAAGTCCTGGTTCTCGTGCGTATAGTTCGCCCGAGCGACGAAATAACTCTTGCCGAACGCACGCTCGATTTGCGCATCTCCACCGACATCGACGTACCGATCCCACCCGGAGCCCGACGCGCCGGAGCCGGTTCCGCGCGCGAGCTGCGTCACCATGCCGTAGGTGCCGACCATCATGTACACCGGCCCGTTGCGGTTCTGCAGTGCCACGCGCCAGTAGGGCGCCAGGTCGCGGATCGTGCGCGACGTCGAATCGACGAGCCCGCGTGATCCTTGCGGCGCGGACGTGTAGGTCGCGATCTCGGCGTACAGCATGTTGTCGAACCAGCCGTATGCGCCGAGACCGAGCACGGATTGCGCGAGCCCGCCATCGAGCAGCGTGGCGGCGGCAGGATGCGGCGCGAGCGCAGGCGAGGTGAACGGGTAGCTCCACGCCGGTGCGGTGTTCCACACGTCCTGCACCGTGGGGTTGTTGTGCAGCGTCACGCCGTACAGCAGGTCGCGGTCGAGCAGCCGCGTGTGGTTCGCGAAACGCACGTCCGTGTTGTCGATCGAGACTCTGCCGGTCAGGTCCGTGTACGACAGCTCCGCGAGCGCTCCGAGGTGCGGGGCAATCTCGCCGCCGAAAAGCAGCGAGAGCTGCTGCGGGAATTCGGCCCGCGTGCCCGGCGTTCCGGGCAGCGCCTTCGCCAGGCTTGTGGTGGAGACGAGCGCCATCGTCGACAAGCCCGGAATCGTGGCGAGTGCCAGCGATGGCCGGTTGGTGCTGTCGGCTTGTTGCGGGATCGCCGCAAGATGCGACAGAGTGTATCCGTTGAGCTTGAACAGGCGGCCAAAACGGGAGAGCTGCGGGAAACCGCCAAGGTGACACACCGCGCAGTTGAGCCGCGTCTGGCGAGCGAACGTGGGCGTCAATCGCCCGACGAGCAGATGCGCCTCGTGCTTTCCGCTGAACGTGTCGTTCACGGAATCCGCCACACGGGGAGATGAAGGGAACGGGGCAGCCGACGGAGTGGCCGCGCCACCGCCCAGCGTGGCCGCCAGCGTGGCGACGGCGACGACGAAAATCATGGTTTTGCTCTCCCCTGCCCGACCGACCACACGTACGCGGCGACGTTGAGCGCCTCCGCGCGCGAGATGCCATTCGGAAATGCCACCATCAGAGTCCCCGCGACGCCGTGGGTGGCAACGGAAAAGATCGCGGCGAATTCCCCTTTCTTCGCGTCTCGCCACGCGTGGGCTTTGAGCGTGGGCGCAACCTGGGTGCCCTCCAGATTCATGCCATGGCAGGCGAAGCACGTTCCCTTGCCGTGGAAGATCGCCCGTCCCGCATCCACCATCGCGGGGGTGATCTTGCTGGTGTCGGGTTCCTGCCGCGCCGGCACGGTTCCCCGCGGTGTCGTCGCGGCCGCCGAGCCGGCGGCAGTCGCGAGAACCGCGGCGAGAACGGTCAAGAGCGCCGCGCCAATACGGCGGCGGCGCCCGACCCTATTCCTCTCTCGTCCCGCCACGTCAGTAGGCAAACCAGAGATACATGTAGAGTGTGTTGTTGTCCTTCGCGTTTCGACCGCCAGAGCTGAGGTCGTACGACGTCGAGCCGCCGTTGAACTTCTGATAGGCAATATACTGCACGCCGAGCCGCACGTTAAGCCACGGATTCGTGGACCACTCGAAGGTCTCGCCCTGGCTCGTCGGACTGCCGGATGCGCTCCCGGTCACGGGCGCGCTGCCGTACAACAGATTGTCGGAAGTGCCTGAAATTCCGAAGTACCCGACGGTGAGCGTGTGCGTCTGGCTCGGCATGAACGACAGGTTGACCTTGTACGTGCTCACCGTGTTCGTCGCGTTCTCCGAAGCCGGCGGCGAACCGACGTAGAAGGCGGGAAGCTGCTGGTCCTCGTGGATGTAGCTGGCCCGGCCGATGAGCATGCCTGTGCCGACCTTCTGTTCGAGCTGCGCGTCGAAGCCGAGATCCCTGAAGTGATTGGTCGTGCCGGTGACGCCGGTCGGGAAGATGTCGGCCGAGAGACCGAACGCACCGACCATCAGGTACGTCGACGGGGTAATGTCGTGCTGGAAGGCAACACGCCAGTACGGCGAGATCGCCTTCGGTATGTTCGAGGCCGTGGAGTCGAGCGGGAGTGCGGCCCCCTGCGGCGCCGCGACGTATCCCGAGAGTTCCGCGTAGATGGCGTTGTTGAAGAGCGTGTACGCGCCGAGTCCGAGCACCTGCTGCCCGAGCGCGCCTTCGACGATCGTGGCCGCGGCGGGCGACGGCGCGATGCTGGCCGTGTTGAATGGGTAGCTCCACGCAGGCGTGGAGTTCCAGACGTCCTGGACGGTGGGGTTGTTGTTGAGCGTCAGCCCGACGATGGCGTCGTGCTCGCCGAATTGCATGTGACGGGCGTAGCGAAGATCCAGGTTGTCGATGCCGATTCGACCGTCCTGGGCCGTGTAGGTGAGCTGGCTGAAGATGCCCATGTTCGGAGACAATGCGGTTGCGGCGAACAGACTGAGCTGCTGTGGAAGCTCGGTCGTCGTAGCGAGCGTACCCGGCACCGGCGTCGAGACATTGGTCGCGGCGATGATCGCCATCACGGAGAGTGGCGCGATGGGGGAGAGCGAGAGCTGCAACCGCGACGCGCTGTCTTCCTGCGCCTTGATCATCTGGAGCCCGGTCATCGTGTAGCCGTTCAGCTTGAAGAGCCGCCCGAACGATGTCAGCTGCGGAAACCCGTTGTGGCACATGTTGCAGGCGAGCTTGGTCTGCCGGGAAAAACTCGGTATCCGCGCAGCGTACTTGTTGAGGAAAGCAATCTCGACGCGATCATTCACCGCGGGTGAAACCGGAAGGCGAGGCGCGGAGTCGGAAACGGCTCCGACGGACAGAGTTGCGGCCAGCGCGGCAATCACGAACATCGAGGGCTCCTTGGCAAGTTAAAGATTGTTGATGCGTCAAACAATAAGCGTTCGCGAGCCGCAGTCCTAATGTTTTGTTGAAAACGTTCGAATGTAGACGATCACGGACCACTTTTCGTTTTCGCCCAGCGTAGCCTTCGGCATCACGCCCCGACCTTCCGTCATCTTCCAGAAGAACGCCCCATCGGGCTGAGACTGCACGCGGTCCGACGAGAGATCGGCGGGATGTTTTTCGAGCGAGAACGACTGCGGACCGTCGCCGTGTCCGGCCTTGCCGTGACACTGCTCGCAGTCCCGGTGGAACAGATCGTGGCCTTTTTTCAAGACATCGGTGGTCGGCAGGACCGGGTTCGCCCGGTGGCTCGCGCGCTCCGGCGCGACCCACAAAACGTCCGACGGGCCCTGCGCGCGCGCCGGCGCCGCGGCGAACACCGCGATCAGCATCGCGAGCGTCAGCATGAGTGTGCGCGCGTGTGCCTCGATCATGGAGATGATGCGTTTGCTCGACATGGTTCACCCTTCCTTTGGCAGGCGATACATCGCAACGAGCTGTGAGACGACGAAACCGTACGTGCTCCAGACACAGAGCAGCAGGGCCATTATTGTGCCCACGAGTGCAAGCGGCACCCGTGTCGACCAGAGCGCGCGGGGAACTTCCACGGGCGTGATGCGGACCGGCGCCGCGCCGCCGAGGATCACCTGTACCGGCGGGCCGGCCAGAGCCGGCGGGGATCGTACTTCGATGCTGAACGTCTGCTCGCCGCGGGCATCGCCCGGCAAGCCATGCGGGTATTTCACGGCCGCCGTGCCGTCGGTCAGCGTCTGGTCTTCGCCGAGCGCCATCGTCCCGAACTTGCGGAGGACGGAGAACACCACCACCGCACCGGCGACCGGACGTCCGTTCGCGGTGACGGTGGCCACGAGCATCTCCTCCTTGTCCTCGGTCGTGCGCTTGAGATCGATCTGGGTGGCAGAGGCGGGCGCTGCCGGCGCCTGCGCGCGTGCCGTCGTCCACGGAGCGAGCACCGACAGTCCGACCGCGACGAGCAACAACGGCAGCGCGGCCGGCATGGCGCGGCCATGCACTCTTACGGGTGCAGGCGCCGGCGCGTGTTTGACTTCCGCGAGATCCTCGGCGGTCTCCCAGATCGACAGAATCGGGAAGATTCGCGAGAAGAGAATGAAGAGCAGCGAGAATCCGGCGAACGCGCCCACCGTGATCGTGATCTCGATCACGCTGGGGAAATAGTGCGGCGTGATCCCCGCGGCCTGCGCCGGAATGAACGGCGTCTCGAGCGTCGGCACGATGATCAGGTAGCGCTTGATCCACATGCCGATGTTGATCAGCACTGACGCGGTGAGGATCGAGCCCAGCGACCGTTTGCTCGGAAAGAGCAGCAGACCTATGGGCACGAACAGTCCGAACACGGCCCAGAGCCAGAACGTTTCGCCGACGCGCCCGTTGCCGGCGAGCAGAGCGAGCAACCGCGTGTCGGTCTCGGCGCCGCCGTACCACGTGGTGAGGTACTCGCTGAGCGTGAAGTACGCGTAGAGCAGCGACAACACGAGCAGGATCTTCGCGAGCTTGTGGAAGTGCTCGGGCAGAAGGTAGCGCTCGAGATGGTACGCCTTCCGGAAGATCACCATGGCGGTGATGATCGCCGCGGTACCGGAGAAGATCGCGCCGATCACGAAGTACGGGCCGAAGATGGTGCTGTGCCAGCCGGGCCGCAGCGTCATACCGAACACCCACGACACAACCGTGTGTACGGAGATCGCGACGGGAATGATGATGACGGCCATCGCGCCGAGCGCGCGGGCCAGCAGGCGGCGATGCTCGGGCGACTCGCGATATCCGAGCGAAAGGACCTCGTAGAACTTGATGAGCAGCGGTGAACGGCCGCGCGCCCGTGCGTCCCGGGCGAGGATCGGCATGTCGGGGATCATCGCCACGTACAGATAGAAGAAGCTGCCCGTGAGATACGTCGTGACCGACACGAGGTCCCACAGGATGGGCGACTGGAACCGGCCGTGGAGCAGCAGGTTCAAGGCGCGGTCGGGGCGTCCCATGTCGATCACCACCATGCTCGCGCCGACGAGCAGCGCGATGCAGGTGATCGCCTCGGCCATGCGCGTGATCGGCCGCCGCCATCCGGCATCAGTCACGCGCAGGATTGCCGAGATCAGCGTGCCTGCGTGGCTGATCCCGATGAAGAAGACGAAGTTGGTCATGTACGTGCCCCACGACACGATATTCCCCATGTCCGTGACGCGGAGGCCGTGCACGAGCTGGTAAATCCAGGCCAGGAGCGCGCACCCGGCGACCGAGGCGAGACCGGCGATCCACACACGGCCACGACGGCCCAAGGGCTCGAGCGTCGCAAGCAGATCCTGCTCGACAACGCTTTCGGGCGATTCTACGACTGGTCTCAGGGCCGGAGGACTCACCGGCCAGGGCATCGCGCTCATCGTTGTGTCGCTCCCTTGGCGGCGTTCAGGGTTTGGGCGCCGCGCTCGCCCGGCGCCGGATAGCGTCGGTCGGCGGGCGGCAGATAATGCACGCGTGGCTGTGTGCCGAGGTCTTCCATATAGCGGAAGCCGGCACGGTCGCGGAGCAGTTTCGAGAGCTGCACCGTATCACCCTTGCTGTTGGTGACGGCGTCCTCGTTTTCGTCGCCGAAGTAGATGGCGCCCATCGGGCACGTGCCCGAGCAGTGCGGCAGTTTCCCCTCGCGCGCCATGTCGGCACAGAAGTCACACTTCTCGGCCGTTCCCACCCGGCGCGGGTAGCCCCACTCCGGTGAGTAGCCTTTGGCTTCCGCCGCGGGCGAATTGTCAGGACGGCTCCAGTTGAACGAGCGCGCCGTAAAGGGGCACGCCGCCATGCAGAAGCGGCACCCGATGCAGCGCTCGTTGTCGATCAGGACGATGCCGTCGTCCCGCTTGAACGTCGCGCCCACGGGGCAGACGCGTGCGCAGGGAGGATTGTCGCAGTGGAAGCACGGACGCGGCAGCCAGTACGGAGCCGTATCCGCTGAATCCTGCATCTTGAAGATCCGCAGATACTCGCGGTCGGCGGGAACAAAATGGCTCTTCGAGCACGCCGCGCTGCACTTGCCGCACCCGTCGCAGGCGGCGAGGTCGATCACCATCACCCACTTCTTTCCGGGGACGCCGCGCCGCGCTTCATCGCTGGCGTGCGAGGACGCGCCAGCTGGCGCCGATGCCAGGACCAAGTCGCCCTCCGCGGTCAGCGCCAGCGTGGCCTCTCCCGGAGGCCGCCCGGACGCCTTCGTGCTCGCGTCGTTCGCCGCGTGACTCCGCGTAAGCATGCCCGCGGCCGCACCCCCCGCGACCACCATTCCTGCTTTCAAGAACTGCCGTCGTTGAATTGTCATGTACATTGCAATTGCACCAACGATGCCACGCTGAGCCATCTCGGTGCGCGACCGCGGTGCTATTGGTGCAAGCCATTCCCTCGCAAAGGGTTGTGAGCCGCAATCAAAGCCCGGCAATCGCGGTACTTCGGTCATGGCGACCGGCCTATGTGTGACATCCGGTGACACATTGAGACAGCGCATGCGCCACGAATGCGCGAAGAATGCGAAGCGTGATCGGAGGAGGAGCGATGTATTGTTCAGCGCGTAGCCCATGATCAACGTCAACAAGCTCTTCCCGCGCCTCAGCATTCGGGTCAAGCTCGCGATCGCCTTCGCGCTCGTGGCGCTCGGGCCGCTGGCCGTCGTCTCGTTCATGGGCGCGCGCGAAACCGTTCGGCAGATCTTGTCCAACGCGCGGAACGCACTGGCGTACGACCTCGAGATGGCGGAGACGGCGACAGCACGGGAGATGCAGGCGGCGGAACAGCACGTCGACCTCATCACCAAGATCGTGCAGGGTCCGCTCCTCGCCGATCGCCCCATCACAGGCCGGGCGTTGACGGAAGCGCAGTGGGTCGTCTCGTCGCTTCTCCAGACGGAGCCCTCGCTCTATCAGGTGAAGGTCGTCGATGCGGCGGGGCAGTACCGGCTTGTCGTGCGCGCCTCCGGCGCTGACCCGCTCCCCGCCGAGGGCGGCGAGTACTACGCCTGGCGCGCGAGCCTCATGCAGCCCCGAACGCGGCTGATCTTCCCCGTGGAGGTCGCGGGTCCGGGTGGGAGCGGACTCGGCCAGCCGCTGCCCGCGGTCGCCATCCTGTTCCCTTTGCACGGCCCGACGGGCGAGTTCCTCGGGGCGGTGATCGGAGAGGCGTACGCGTCGGCACTTTTCGCACAGCTCGATCATGCGTCGCCCGGCTTGACCGGGGTGACCGGCCTCGTGGACGAGGAAGGCCATTTTCTCTACCACTCCGAGCGGAAACGGGACTGGGCCACGCTGCTCGCCACACGCGATCAGGTCAGTGTGCGCAGCGACTTTCCGCGCGATGTCGCTGACGCGATCCTCTCGGGACGCACGGGTGCGCTGGTGACGCCGGACCAGAATCTCGTCAGCTTCCAGCCACTCTCACTCGGTGGTTCGTCGCGCTCGAAGTTGTCGCTGTACCGGGCCGTGCCCCTCGCAACGCTGAGGGCGCCCGCGCGCGGATTCATCGCGTCGGTGCTGCTCGCCGCGGCGCTGGTGACGCTGCTCGTCATCGGGCTCGCGATGGTCGCGGCCGATCAGTTCACGAAACCGATTTTCAGGATCCGGAACGCCACATGGCGTCTGGCGCGCAACGAGCCGGTGCAGCCACTCGGAGTCGAGACGAACGACGAGTTCGAGGACCTCGCACGCGACTTCACGCTCGTGGCACAACAGATCGCGGAGCACAGGGCTCAGCGCGAGGCCTTCATCGCCGAACGCACGACCCTGCTCGAGCAGACGCATGCCGAACTTACGGACATCCTGGAACACTCCGCGGACGGGATCATCGGGCTCGACCCCGCTGGTGTGGTGCGGATCTGGAACCACGGTGCCGAGCGGCTGTTCGGCTACTCGTGCGACGAGGCGATAGGCCGGCACATCGATGACGTGCTGAGACCGAGCGACGACAAGGCCGTGCGCGAGCGAACGGTGCTGCAGCGCGAGTTCGAACGAGAGCATGCCGTCGTGAATTTCCTCACGGAGGTGCTCGCGAAGGATGCGACGCCGATCAGGATCACGCTGACCCAGACGATGATCACCGCTCCGGGCGGTCGCTCGCTTGGCTCGTCGTTGATCGTGCGCGACAACCGGCTCCAATCGCGCCTCGAGGATCAGATGCGGCGTTCGGAGCGTCTCGCCGTCATCAGCGTGATGGCGGCAGGGCTTGCACACGAGATCAACAATCCGCTCGCGATCATCGGCAACCGGATCGAGTGCATGCAGCGTGACATCCGCGACCACTGGAGCGACAGCCCGCTCGCCGCCGACATCGACACCTTGCAGCAGCACGTCGAACGGCTCCGGGATCTGACGTCGAGCCTCCTGCGTTTCGCGCGCGATGAACAGCAGGACGCCGGGCCCATCGCGCTCGGCGCAGTGGCCGAGAGCACGGTCGCGTTGTTGCGCAGGACGTTCGCCACGCGGCGGCTGGACCTGGCACTCGTTGTCGAGTCCCCGGTACCGTCCATCGTCGGGCATGAGAAGGCGATCGAGACCGTGATCGTCAACCTCCTGCTCAACGCGGCCGATGCCACGCCGGCGGGCGGAGTCGTCACACTCACCATTCGCGCCAGCGCCGGAAATGACGCGGCCGAGATCGAGGTGTGCGACACCGGTCCCGGCGTTCCCGCCGGCCTCCGCGAGCGCGTGTTCGAGCCGTTCTTCACGACGAAGGAAGCGGGACGCGGCACGGGGCTCGGACTCACCGTCTGCCGGAGCATCATCGACCGGCATCGGGGTACCATCCTGCTCGACATGGCGCCTGGCGGCGGGTGCCGCTTTGTGGTGAGGCTGCCTTTGGAACCAATAGGTGCGACATGGAAAGAGCTCGCGTACTCATAATCGACGACGAGCCGGCGATGCTCGAGAACTGCGAGCGCCTGCTCACACGCGAGGGCTATTCGTGTGTCACGCTCGGGGAACCGTTGCGGTTTCGTGAGGTGGCACGCGACGTGGAGCCGGACGTCATCATCACCGACCTCCGGATGCCGGGCGCTGACGGGATGACGATACTCGCCGCGGCCGTTGCCGATGAAGCCGCGCGGCCGGTGATCGTGATGACGGCGTACGCCACGGTCGCATCGGCCGTGACCGCCGTACGCGAAGGCGCGTTCGACTACCTCACAAAGCCGTTCACGGCGGACCAGCTCCTCGTCGCCGTCGAGCGCGCGGCGCGCTACCGCGGACTGACCGTGGAGAACCGCTCGCTCCGGCGGCAGGTCGCACGCACGCTCGGCGGCGACGGCATCCTTGGCTCCAGCCCTGTGATGGCGCGGATGCTCGAGCAGGCCGGCAAGGTGGCACCCACCGACGCGAGCGTACTCATCACCGGCGAGAGCGGCACCGGCAAGGACCTCGTCGCCCGCTTCATTCACGCCCATTCCCTGCGCAGCGCCGGACCGTTCATCGCGGTCGACTGCGCCGCGATGCCGGCCGGCCTGCTCGAGTCGGAGCTGTTCGGGCACGAGCGCGGAGCGTTCACCGGGGCGGTGCAGCGGACGAAAGGGCTCCTGTTGGACGCGAATGGCGGCACCGTATTCCTCGACGAGATCGCCGAACTGTCCACGACACTCCAGTCAAAACTGCTCCGTGTACTGGAACAACGGCAGATGCGGCGCCTGGGTGATTCGCGCCTCATCGAACTCGATATCAGGGTCATCGCAGCCACGAACCGCGACATCGAACAGGCCGTCGCCAAGGGTGATTTCCGGGAAGATCTGTTCTACCGGCTCAACGTCGTGCACCTGAACCTTCCTCCATTGCGCGGACGCGCCGGCGATCTCCCGCTCCTCATGAACGCATTCATCGAGGAGTTCGCGAGCGCGGCGCGGCGCAGGCCGCCTCAGGTGATGCCCGATGCCTGGGTCGCGCTGGAGCGCCACGGATGGCCCGGCAACGTGCGCGAGCTGCGAAACGCCGCGCAACGCCTGGTCGTGCTCGACGACGACGGGCGCATCACCGCCGACGATCTCAGCAGCGCGCTGCATCACACCGTCAGGAAGCGCCCGGACGAAGTCGCGCAATGGCCGGTCGACTATGCCGCGGCGCAGCACCGCGCGCTGCGGGAGTTCCGCGCGGAGTATGTGACGCGGTTGCTCGAACTCCACGGCGGCAATGTTTCACGCGCCGCGGTGGCGGCCGGGGTGAGCCGTCGCACGCTGCACCGCTGGATGGCAGAGCTGGCGCCGGCAAACGAGGAACGAACCCCATGAGCTGTCGTCGGATGTTTGCGTGCCTCGTCCTGTTCTCGACCGCACCGATCGCCGTTGGGGGCGCACAGACCGGCACGATCGGTGGCACCATCACCGTCGCGGGTACCGCCATCGCCGACGTGGTCGTCTACCTCGTTCCGGCGGAGACTTCCGACCGAGTCGCGACCGCCCCGGTCGCGGCCGAGATGGACCAGCGGGCGCTGCACTTCATTCCGCACGCCATTGTCGTCTCGCCGGGCTCGACGGTTTCGTTCACCAACAGCGACCGCGTGATGCACAACGTGTTCCACCCACCCAAGGGCGGCAGCGCCTTCGACCTTGGCCTCTTCGGGCCCGGAGAGCGACGCAGCTTCGTGTTCGACCACGAGGGCGCGTTCGTGGTCTTTTGCCACGTGCATCCCGAGATGGTCGGATATGTGGTGGTGCTCGCGACTCCCTGGCGCACCGTGACGGATGACCACGGCCGCTTTACGCTTGAACATGTGCCCACGGGGTCGTACGTGCTTCGCACATGGAGCGGCAGATTTGCGGAGCACCTCCAGCAGGTATCCGCCGGTTCCGATCAAAGCGCGCACCTCGAGATCTCGCTTTCTCGCGGCGTGCCGAATGAGCCGCGCGCGCAGCCGGACCAGCGCCGCGCCCCTTGAAGCAGCGGTCGGCGCCGCTGGCGCGGCTCGCGCGTCGACAGCGATGAAGCTGATTCCATGAAATGAGGGCGGAGGAGCAGTCAGCTCCTCCGCCCTCACGCTTTCAGCGAACCCTTACGGCAGTTCGATGATCAGCACGCGACGGTTCAGTGCCCGTCCCGCCGGATTGTCCTGGCCATTGAGCTCGTTGTCCGCCACCGGCTGCGTCTCACCAAAGCTCCTGGTGCTCACGCGATCCAAGCTGATCCCCTGGGTGCCGAGGAATACCTTGACCGATTCCGCGCGGCGCGTGCCGAGCTTCATGTTGTAGTCGTCGGAGCCCTTGCTGTCGGTGTGGCCCTGGATTTCCACGCGCACATCGTCGTGGTCCTTCAGGTAGCGGACAGCGACGCCGAGCGTATCCTTCGCGCCCTTGGTCAGCGTGCTCCTGTTGAACTCGAACAGCACGGCCTTGAGCGTGAACAGTTCACGCGCACGGGCGGGAGCCGGAGCGGGCGGCGGCGTGCACATGCACGGCTTGATGTTGTTCACCGAATCGCGCAGCCTGCGATAGTCGCCCTCGAAGCGGCGCCTGCGCGCCTGCTCGTCGGCACTCACGGAATCCGCACGCTGCACGCTTGGTCCCGCGACCTCGACCGTCCGCACGTCGTGGTGCGGATGGCGATACAGGCTCAACCCGAGGCGCAAGCTCTGGTTCGACTTCCAGCTGTTGTTCGCGAGCCAGTCCGACACGGCGTCGACCCGGATGGCCGCGTTGTCGTTGATCCGGAACTTGGCGCCGAACAGGGCGTTGACGCCGTAGCTGTGCAGGGTACTCAAATTCGTTTCGGTGCTGCTGCCCGCGCCCGCACCGAGCAGGATCGAGAGGCCGCCACTCTGCATGATGGTTCCCACCAACCGTCCGGTCAGCAGTCCGACGTTCAGGTCCTTGAGCCCGAG
>JADGQS010000151.1 GCA_017881585.1 Gemmatimonadaceae bacterium
CGGAATCGCACGAAGCGGTAGTGCGCGAGGTGTGCGGGCCACTGCTCCACGTCGCGCACGATCTGGAACACGAGCTGGACCGGCGCGCGCACGAATCCCTCGTCCACGGTGCGCATCGCACGGCCGAGCGGCATCGGGCCGAGATCGTACGCGGCGCGCACGGCGACGTCGCTCATGCCGGAGCCCAGCTCGCGGTGACCCGAAACCCGCGCCGATTGCGAACGGACGGCAGGCATCCCGTGGCAGCAACCACGGCGGCGGAGAGTTCCGCGGCGCGAAAGCCGCGCAGCACCGATACGACACCGTCGTGCCGGCTTACCGGATGAAATCCCAGTGCCCAGCTTCCCACCCAAAAACCGGCCGCCGCCGCCCAGGCGCGCCGGATGTCGGCGACGATCACGCGCACGCGAGCCACGCGGTTCAGTTCCGCGAGCAGTCGCGCACCGTCCGCCGCCTCGAAGTGATGCAGCACCTGCGAGCACGTGACGATGTCCACGCTGCGATCCGCGAACGGCAGCGCCAGCGCGTCGCCGGCAATCGCGTCGCCGCATCGGGGACGGCTCGCGGCCGCGAGCGCCGGCGTGACCTCGAGTCCCATCGTGAGCAGGTGCACGCCGCCTCGATCGGCTATGCGGCGGGCGAGCTCGGGAATGTCTCCCGCACCGGTGCCCACGTCGAGCAGGGTGAGTGGCGCGCTGCGGCCGCGGGCCGCCGCGAGCACCGGCACCAACTCGGCGATGACCGCGTTCGCGCCGCCGAACCAGCGATTGCTGCGCGCGACATCCTGAAGCGATCGCGTGGCGAGCGCCGTGTCGGACGAGGGATCGTCGAGCAGTTCGATCCCGCGGCAGCGGGACGGCGCGAGCGCGTCGGTGATGTTCACCGCAATCGCCGGTATTCGCCGAGCTCGTAAATCAGGGGGCGCCCGCCTTCCACCGTCGACGCGGCGATCACCTCGCCGACGACGATCGTGTGGTCGCCCCCGCGATGCCGTGCGACGATCGCGCACTGCAGGTGCGCCACCGCGCCGTCGAGCAGCGCGAGCCCGCTGACGCCGCGCACGACCGCCGTGCCCGCGAACCGGTCCGCGTCGGAATCGGCGAAGCGGCGTGCCAGCGGCTCCTGATCCTGGGAGAGCACGCTGACCGCGAAATGTCCCGCGGCCGCGACGGCGCCCGCGATCGTCGCGTCGTCGCCGATGCACACGAGCACGAGCGGCGGCGCGAGGCTCAGCGAGGCGAACGCGCTCACGGTCATCCCGTAGTCGCGGCCGTCATCGCCACGAACGGTGACGACCGTCACGCCCGAGGGAAAGCGGCCCAGCGCGTGGCGGAAAGTGGCGGCGTCGATCGGTGTCATCCGCGCGGCCGCGACGGGAGCAGCAGCTCGCGGAGAAACGCAGGCCGCATCAGCGCGCTCGCAGGAGAGAATCCGCTGGCCACGTTGACGATGAGATCGGAGACCGCACGGCGGCCCGTCGCCGCATGTGCGGCCTGGTTCAAGAGGGGCGGAAACGCCACGGCGAGCGCGACCACTTTCTGCACCCGCCACGTGGCGGCGAATTCGTGTCGGCGCGACCGGTCATACGCGGCCAGCGCTTCATCCCCCACCCGAGGGGAACTCGCGCGCAGCGCCTCGCACAGATACGGCCCGAGCAACTCGCCTCCCCGCAGCGCCTCGAACATGCCCTCTCCCGTGAACGGATCGAAGAAGTCCGCCGCATCGCCGACGAGAGCCGCCCCGGGCGCCCATGCGCGCCGCGCGTGCACGGCGAACGGTCCCGTGGCGCGGGCCGGCGTCACGCGCTCGGCGTGAGCGAAGCGCGCCGCGAGCGTGGGATGCGCGCGGATCCAGCGATCGATGAAACCGGTGACGTCTCCGCTCGCGCCCGCGGCGGCGCGCATCGGCATCACCACGCCAAGGTTGGTCACGCCGGCGCCGACGTTCGCGAGCCCGCAGTATCCGTCCCGCGAGACGTGCATCTCGCCGCACTCCCCGATGCCCTCGACCCCACGGAAGTGCGACACGAATCCGATGCGCCGCGGCCATCGCGACGCCCGGACGAGTCCGAGCCGCCGGCCGACGACCGATCGCAGCCCGTCAGCACCAACGACGATCCGAGCGGAAATCTCGCGGGTCGTCGTTCCGTCGCGAACGCGAACGCCGTTTGCACGGCCCGACGCATCTCGGAGCACGTCCGTCACCGCGACACCCTCGGACACCCGCGCACCTGCGCCACGCGCGCGGTCGAGAAGGATCGTGTCGAGCAGCTCGCGGCGGATGCCCAGGCCGACCGTGTGCCCGCCGCCGCACGCGGGCGCCGCGTCGAATCGGCCCTCGAATGAGAGGCCGTTCACCGCGTGGATGGTCATCCCCGCGAGGGGCACCGCTCCCGCCCGGATCACCGCGTCGAGCGCGCCCATCTCGCTGAGGATGCGCCTCGCCTGCGGGCTGAGATACTCCGCGCATGGCTTGCCACGCGGAAAGCGCGCGCGGTCGAGCACGAGCACCTCGGCGCCATTGCGCGCGAGCGCCCACGCCGTGGCGGCGCCGGCGGGTCCGCCTCCGACAACGACCACGTCCGCTCCGCCCGCCGTCACCTGCCGCAAGAAGGTTTCTCCCGGGTCCGCTGCATCAACGGGCCATCAGCCAGCCGGCCAGCACGGAAATCACCGCGCCGGCCAAGGTCCCGCACAAGTTCACGGCATCGTTCGACAACCAATTGATGCCGCGCGCATGGCGTGTGCGGTAGCCGCAGGCGTGAACGCGACGCTCGGTCCAGTGACGGCAGCGGTCGCAGAATCGCTTCGACTGCAGCGTCGCCCCGATGAGCGAGTCGGCCAGGCACCCGCCGAATCCGCCGGCGAACGCCGCGACGGCGAGCCGCGCGTGATGATGTGGAATCGCGAAGGACCCGGCGAGCGCGATGAACAGCGCGCCCGCGATTCCCGCGCCGAATCCCGCGGCCGAAACGCCTCCCGACATGCCGGTCTGCGTCGCCTTCCCCGTCGTGATGAGGCGCGGCGTGCCGCCGAACAGCATGCCGATTTCCGTCGACCAGGTGTCCGACGAGGCGGCGGCCAACGCCCCGAGCGCCGCGAACGCCAGTCGCTCGCTCCCGATGTACTGTGCCCCGAAGGCGAACAGCACGAAAAATCCGCCGTTCGCGATCACCTGCGCGGCGTTCCGCTCCGTGACGCGCGGAAGCGTTCCCTCCGTCTTCTGCATCTTCTCGTGCAAACGCCAGCGCGAAAGCGCCGCCGACGTCGCGAAGAACGCGATCAGCAGTCCCGCCCACCACCAGCCCGCGGCCGCGGCGAGGATGCCGGAGAAGAAGGCGGCCCACTGTCCGGATTCCGAGAGCGTGCGCGTCTTCCTCGCGCCAGCCGTGATGGCTCCCGCGACAGCCGCGCCAGCGAGTGCGCGAATGACCAAGCCCTCTTCGATGGCGAGCTCCGGACCGGGGGAATGGGGGTGAAAGATACTCGCTGGGCGCATGGGCATCCCGCCCTCCACGCCGCCGTCAACTGTACGCCGGGTCGACCCGCGCTTAGTTTGGTCGCACCTGCGTCATCTCCCCCCGCGCTCATATGACCGCCACCGTCGACCCACTCCTGCCGCTCAGCCTGCTCGAAGCGGTGCGCGCGGTGGACACACCCAGCGGCGAGCACGAAGCGGAGTTCGTGCACGAGTTGCGCAACAAGCGCCTCGGCCTCAGCGACACCGTCTTCGCGCAGATCAAGCGCTACACCGAGGCGGTGCGCCGCAACCAGCGCCCGCCATTCGACGAGGCCGTCGCGCTCGCGCGGCTCGTCGGCCGCCGCCCCGACGCCGAAGCCGTGTTTCGCGAGGGCGGCCGCATTCTCGCGCGACAGGCGTATCGCACGATCTCGCCCGTCACGCGGCGCCTCATGCTGTCGCTCCCGTCGCTCCTCTCGCGCCCCATCGCGCTCCGTCACGCGCGCCGTATCACCGGCCGCTACACGGCGGGCGTCATTCGCCGCGTGGGATCGACTATCCTGCTCGAAGTCCCGCATTCGGTCACGCTCGACACGGCGCCCAAGCTGGGCGGCTGCACGTACTACGAATCCGCGCTGCGCGAGCTGATGCAGTTGCTCGTCGGCGGCGTCGGAGCCGTCGAGCACGTGCGCTGCGCCGGTCGCGGCGAGGGTGTCTGCGAATGGCGCGCCGAGTGGCGCCCCATCGGCCCGGGACGGAAATAGCGCATCGCCGCGCAAGCGGCACGGAGGTTCTTTCGCAATGCTGACACCGGAAACGCTCCCCGCAGTGCAGGCCGCCCTGGCGGAAGCGGACGTCGACGGATGGCTGCTCTACGACTTCCGCGGCATCAATCCGATCTCACAGGCCCTGCTCCGCGCAGAAGGTCTCGCGTCGCGGCGCATGTTCGCGTGGATTCCCCGCAACGGCACGCCGGTCGCGATCACGCACGCGATCGAGCCCGGGTCGTGGGCGCACTGGCCCGCGACGTGGGATCGTCGCGTCTACGCCTCGTGGAAATCGCTCGAGTCGGAGATCTCCAGCCTCGTGCGCGGCAAGAAGGTGGCGATGGAGTATTCGCCCGGCGACGCGGTCCCCGTGGTCGACCGGGTGCCCGCCGGCGTGATCGAGATGGTGCGCGCCGCGGGCGCGACCGTCGTCACCTCCGCCAACCTGGTCACGCGATTCTTCGCCGTGTGGACGCAGGCGCAGCTCGAGTCGCATCGTCGCGCGGCCGAGATCATAGCGCGCATCGCGAAGGAGGCGTTCGTGCGCGCGGGGGCGAGCGTGCGCAGCGGCACGCCGCTCGCCGAACACGAGCTGATGCGCTGGATCCAGCTCGAGTTCACCGCCAGCGGCCTCTCCACCGACCACGGCCCGAACGTCTCGGCGAGCGAGAACGGCGCGAACCCGCACTACGAACCCTCGCCGGAGGCGCCGCGCGTGCTGCGCGCCGGCGATTGCGTGCTGATCGATCTATGGGCCGTCGAACCCGGCGGGATCTACGCCGACCAGACCTGGATGGCGTCGATCGGCGCGCCGTCGCCGAAGGTGCAGCAGGTCTGGAACGTCGTGCGCGACGCGCGCGATGCGGCGATCTCGCTGCTGCGCGAGCGCGTGGCTTCCGGCGAAGCCGTACGCGGCGCGGAAGCGGACGACGCCGCGCGCCGTGTGATCGACCGCGCCGGATACGGCGCCGCGTTCACGCACCGCACCGGTCACTCGATCGACGCGCGCGCGCTTCACGGCTCGGGCCCGAATCTCGACAACCTCGAGACGCGGGAAGAACGCGTGCTCATCCCGGGCGTCGGATTCTCGATCGAGCCGGGGATATATCTCGCGGGGGAGTTCGGAGTGAGAACCGAGGTGAATGCGTACATCGGGGAGCGGGAGCTGATCATCACCCCGAAGGAGATTCAACGGGAGATGATTGTTGTCTGAGGTGGATCTGCTCTGGGAGCTGTCGCCTGACGGCTGTCGGTTGACAGCCCCCAGACGGCGCGAATGACGGAGCTCCGAAGGGAACTCGGCGTTTTCTCCGCCTCCTTGCTGGTCGTCGGCGGCATCATTGGCAGCGGAATCTTCTTCACGCCCGCCGAGACCGCGCGAGCATTGCCGACCGCCGGCTGGGTACTGGGCGTCTGGTCCCTGGGCGGCATCGTCGCCCTCGCCGGCGCGCTGACCTACGCCGAACTCGGCGCGATGATGCCCGAAGCTGGCGGCGGTTACGTCTACGTCCGCGAAGCGTTCGGCCGCCTCCCCGCATTCCTGCTCGGCTGGATGACGCTCCTGATGATCGCGAGCGGCGCCATCGCCGCCGTCGCGATGGGATTCGCCGGTTATCTCGAACGGTTCGTGCCGATCGGCGCGGTGGGCGGACGGATCGGCGTGGCGGCGATCACGATCATCGCGCTGACGATCACCAACTACCTCGGCGTGAAGCCGGGCACCGTGACCGCGAACATCTTCACGCTCGCGAAGATCGCGGCGCTCGGCGCGCTGAT
>JADGQS010000152.1 GCA_017881585.1 Gemmatimonadaceae bacterium
CCGAGCCCGCGAAACTGCGGGAAGATGTACCACATCCAGTGTGAACGCTTTCGTCCGCCCTTGAGCTCCGCGAGGGCGCGGGCGTAGTCGTGCTGCTGCGCGCGAACGAAGCGTTCCAGATCGTAGGGATCAGCCTCTTGCCGAGTTTCGCCGTCAGATGGCGTCACGGGTTCAGCGGAGAAGCGTCCAGGCAACCTGTCGCAGCGCGTCGTAGCCCTTGGTCGATGCCGATGGATCTACCTCGTTCGACGTATTGAACGCTGCGATCACCGCATCCTTCGTCACAGGATTCCAGTACACGAACGCGCGGAACCCGGCCTGGCTCCCGGTGTGCCCGACGATTGTCGCATCGCCCTTGCGGTACACGAAGAACGACGTTGCCATCCACTCTCCCGCCGTATCAGGCGGATTGGTCGGATAGCGCGGCCGCCACATGCGTTCGAGCGTCGCGTGCGGCATGATCGTGTCATACGTGCGCTGCGTGAACGCGTCGCCGTGCGAGGCATTGGTGAGGAACGCCAGGTAAGTGGCAAGGTCGCCGAGCGGCGCGTTCCACCCGCCGTTCGGCACCGTGATCCCCGGATTGAACTCGCGGCCGTTGGCCGCAATGCGCACGCGATGGTTCGCGCTGTCGCGCTCGACGAAGTAGTTGTTCGACCGATATTCGGCGAGATGCCACGGCGTCGCGTTGAAATAGCTGCGCGTGAGCCCGAGCGGCGTGAAGATGTTCTTCTGCACGTACGCTTCCCACGGATCGCCCGACAGCGCCTGCACGATGCGCGCCAGGTAGATGAACCCGGGGTTCGAGTAGCTGTATCGCGTGCCCGGCTTGAACGCGACTTCCTGGTACGGCATCATCGCGACGAGCTGCTCCCACGTCGTCGGCTCGAACGGCTCCCACGGCCGGCCTTGCGTCCAGGGCCACGTCCCGTTCTGCAGTCCCGACGCGTGGGAGAGCAGCATCTGCACGGTCACGGAGTCCATCGACCCCCACGCATCGTGCACACCCCGAAGTTCGGGGATGTACTCGGTGACGCGCGCATCGAGCGAGAGGCGGCCGCGCTCGACCAGCTGCATGACGGCGATGGCCGTGAGGCTCTTGGTGATCGAGCCCCAGTGGAAGATGGTGTTCGTGTCGACGCGCTGGCCGAGGGCGCGGTCGGCGAAGCCCGTCTCATGGTGCGCGAGCACGCGGCCGTCGCGCATCACGAGGGTGGCAGCGCCGACGATGGAGTCGGCGTGGACGTAGGCGTCGAAGGCCGACACGTACGACGGCCATTCGGCGGGTGGTGCGGCTCGCGAGGCGGCGGTCGGCGCGGCGCTGTTGAGACATGATGGCGGTGGAGCGCGCGAGGGGTCATCGACGATACCATCGGCAAAGTACAATGCCCTCTGCGCGATGAAGCGCCAGCTGCCGGACGACGAGTCCCGAGTGAAATCATACTCGATCCGGTTGATCCAGAACGGGTGCCCCCCCCGACCGAAATCGCCGTCGAGGCGAACCACTACGCGAGCGGTATCGCGGCCGGACAGGGCGAGAAGGGTAACGCCAAGGCGCCCCGCCGAATCGTCTGCGCTGCGCATCATGCCGGCAACCGCGTGCCCTTCGGAAATGAAGGTCCGGCCTGCTTGGGTGGCGAGACTGTCCGCTATATAGGTGACGCAGATCGGGCGCGCGTCTGCTCGGATAGCCAAAGCGGCGCGGACCGCGCCGCGTACTACGGCGTCCGAGTCGGAAGCCGTCATTGGAAGGGTTTCCTGAGCAGCAGCAGTTGATGCCATGACTGCGAGGAAACTCAGGATGGTGAGGCGTGCGGTCATGAGATGCCGGTGGTTGCTAACGATCAGGGTTCTGCACTGCGGCGCGACGCGCGCCGGGGCCGCGGCGGATCCGAACGGAGAACCTTTCGTAGCGCCGCGTTTACCGCGCGAGCCGTTGGGAATGCGTCCGCCACGTCAGGTTCGAGTACTACTATGTTCGTCCCGCTCGCGTAACGCTTCGCGTACTTGCCGCGCACGCCGCCGCTGAAGTCATACTCCGCGCGCACCGTGGCGACCTCCCGGACTCGACTAGGCGTCTTCTTCATAGATGCGCCGCTCGCGGCGGCTGGCAAGGCGAGCGCTAATGAGTCGGCACCGTGATCGAGAGCGGGTCCGCGAACGCCGTACTCGCTTCGTCGAAGGCGACCCCGTGTTTTCGGAAATTCGCGGATGCTTTCCGGGGATCCCAACTGAAACGCAGTCCCATCTCAGCAATCTATCGCGCCATCAGCGCACGCGCATGACGGAAAAGACTCTCCCGCGCGGCCAAACAGAAGCGCTTATTGATCCACGTCACCTATGACGGTGGGAGAAGCAATTGTGGACTGACGCACCGCGTCGGCAGCAGCCGGTGTTAGACCGAGCCGCATCTATGCCGCCGTGCCGACCCAAGGCTTGATCCGGCGTAACGTGCCGGCGAGCTCTCTGGCGCACGGCGCCGACCGACCGCGAGCGCCGCGCCCCTCCACGCGCCCTGAGGGTGCTGGACTGCACACGGGCTGGTGGCGCGGCGTGAAGTGTCGCGCCATACTTGCACAACCGCGATTCAAATTCCTATCCCGAACGTGTTGCGGCCGCAGTAGCTTCACACCCACACGTGGAACCCGCCCAGTCCCATCCCATGCCGTCGCCACCCAGCGTGTCCTGCACGGATCTCGTGCTGAACGTGACGCTGCGGTGTCCCCTGCATTGCTCGCACTGCTGTTACCGCTCGGAGGCGAAGCTGTCCGATGCGATGTGTCAGTCGCACATGGAGCAAGCCATTCGCGAGGCCGCGTCGCTCGGTTCGGTGCGAACCGTTCATTTCAATGGCGGCGACCCATTCCTGCTTCCCGAACTCATGCTCAGCGGCATCCGGCTTGCGCACGGTTTCGGCATGAGGACCGCCGCGGTCACCAGTGCGTTCTTCGCCGACACCCCCGATCGTGCGACGGCCACACTCGCGCCGATGGCCGCGGCAGGACTTTCCGAGATCAGCGTCAGCTACGACGACATGCACGCCGTCTACATAACGCCACGGCACCTGGTGAACCTGGTTGATGCCGCGGAGCAACTGCGGCTCATGGTGTATGTGTCGGTCACGATCGAACCCGGATCGCGAATCGACAGGAAACACGTGGCGCAACTCCTCGGGCCCGGGCGTGATGAAGCCCGTGTGCGCATCTACGAGGTCGGCATCAACACCACCGGACGTGCCGCGGATCTGGCCGACGCAGCTTCACGGACGGCACGCGCTGCTTCGGCCCACGCCTATCGTGGCCCCTGCAACGGAGTGCTCCGCAGCATCCAGGTTGCCGGCGACGGACGCATACTCCCATGCTGCGGCGTGTTGCCCCACTCCGATCGGATGGTCATCGGACACGTCGACGCTCCGAACGGATTGGCCGAGGCTCTGCGCAGGGCCGCCGCGGACCCGCTTTGGAACGCCATCGCAAGTGCCGGGCCGGTCGACCTGATCGTCGCGGCCACGGCGGGCACCGACCGCGCGCTCAGTGCCGGCGAGTTCGATGGGATTTGCGCTGCCTGCGACCGCCTGTTCAGCGATCCGCGATTGCTCGAACTCGCGCGGCAACGAACTATCGACCTCGCCGGCTGACCTACGCGCCGGCGGTTGCGTTGACGTTGGCGTCGTTGTTGCGGCCCTTGAACACCCGCGCGACCCCGTCGGGATTCTCCTTGGTGACGCGGGAGATGAAATACAAGTCGATCAGTACCTTCTCCCGCACGAACGCACAGGCGTCGTCATCCATGGGCGAGAGTTCACCGGTGGCGTCGTAGCTGGTGGCGTAGCACCCCCCTCCGCAGAAGCGCTTGGCGTAGCACGCGCTGCACTTGGGGGCGTCGGTCCGATGCTGCCCCTTTTCGATCAACCAGCGCGCGAACGACTCGCGCTTTTCCGGGTCGATGCCCGAGGTGACAGTTCCGATCGCCAGCGCCGGCTGCACGATGAACGCATCACACGGAAAGATCCGCCCATCAGCGTCGATGGCGGCCCCCTCATCGGCCGCGGCGCACCCGAGCCTCCGTGCGGACGGCGTGTCGATGCGATCCGAGTATTCCCTCAGCAGAACCACCCGATCGATGTGCACGACGTCCGCCGGCGGCAGCAGGCCGCCGCGTTCGAGGCACCAGTCGGTGTATGCCATGTACTGCCTGCGCCACTGCTCGAAATCGCTCTGCAGTACGTCGGGCTTTTCGGCGCACCCATAGACGTGCGGAATCACCTGCTTGATCTCGATGCGCCCGAGCCCGATCGCCTGCAGGTCCTGCGCCCGTTCGATGTACTCGTACGGCGCCGCAACGACACAGGTCACGGACACGCGGACGTTCGCCTCGACAAGTCGCCGAACCGTCTGGACTGCCGCGAGCCACGAGGACTGGCCGTTGGTCGCCGCAAACGGCCGATGCTTGTCGTGATTCTCCTGGCTCCCGTCGATGCTGATTGCCACACTGAAGGAATCGGAATTGACGGCGAAGGTCCGGAACAGGTCCTCGTCGAAGAACGTCCCATTGGTGCACAGGATGGCGCCGACCGGTTTCCCGCTCAGCCGCTGGCCTTCCAGAAGGCCATCGACCAGGATCTTGGTCGATTCCATCGCCAGGAGCGGCTCACCGCCAAAGAGGACGGTGGAAATGCGCGAGCAGCTGTCGCTCATCAATTGCTGCTGAAGGAAGGTGACACACTCCCTCGCAGTCGACGGCTGCATCAGGCGCGGCCTGCCGCCGTATGACCCGCGCTGGTTGACACAGTAACTGCACGCCAGGTTGCAGGCTTGCGACAGGCAGATCACGTAGCGCTCCGGAGCGGCGCCCTGCAGAAACACGGCCTGCCGTTGCTCCTGCTGCAGATCCGGCCGAACGCCCTCGCGATACGAATCGAGCCACTCCAGCCAACCGGTGTGCCTCAACACGTCCGCGGCGACCGCGCCAGCGGCTCCGCCGGCCAGATAGTCCGCCACCCCCGCTGGGACCGCATCGATGAACCGGCCGTTGTGTCCGTCGAAGATGAACGACCGGTCTCCGACCGAAAACAACACCGCCCTGCCCATGGGATCCAAGGCATGCCGCTGCACGCTGACGCCGGCATTGAGCTCAGTCAAGTCCATTCATCTCCGGTGGATATCCAGTGTCAGAACAAACTGCGGGCTGATCCGTCGCGAATCAGCCCGCGTTCGCCAGTGCGTGCGGCCGGCGAGTACCGCAGCCGCTACATGAGCCCCGGATCCGACGGCATGTTCGAGCAGGTGCACGCCGCGCTCGTACCCGCTCTGCCTCCGGACACCTCCTTCAACTCATTGTCGTCAAGCGCTCCCTTCTTCTTCGGATCGACGGGGACACTCTTGACCGGTGACTTCGGCGCTTCAGGCTTCTTGTCGTTCGCCATAGCTCTCTCCCAGAGATCGCCCTGCGTGAATACTGCGTTCGCATCGAGAAGACTACGATTAAGTAATGGGACAGACTCCGAATGAAGTCAAGGCAACGGTGTGTCGCACGTCACTACGCACATACGCGATATGTCAACACAATCAGACTCCCAGCGGGAAGTTTGGAATAGGGAGGTACGGTCACCTGAACATGCGGTGTATGTGAGTCTTGCGCGCAGCTACTGCGCGGCGTAGATGGCGTTGAACGGAAACTCGAACGTGCAGTGCGGCTCGCCGCGATTCAGAACTTGACGACCTGCTCCGCTCGATCCCCCGCCTGGAAGTACAGCCCGCGCCGCTGGTCGCCGGGCTGCTTGCTGACCATCACGATGTTCTGCTGGTCGTTGAACGTCTCGAACAGCAGGTGTGCGCGCACGCCGAGCGTCGTGACGGGCTGCGACGCCTTCCACTGCACGACCACCCACCACACGGGCTGATCGCCGTCGACGTCGCCGCCTCCGTCGAGTACCTCGCCGGTCAACCGGTTCCCGTCGGCGGCGATG
>JADGQS010000153.1 GCA_017881585.1 Gemmatimonadaceae bacterium
TGCTGGTTCGCATTCGCCATCTCGGTGATGTTGCCGCCGGTCACCGCGCCCGCGAGTCCGGCGCGCGCTTTCGCGACGGTCTCGAAGACCTCGGCTTCCTGTGCCGCGAAGCCCTTCACCGTGTTCACGAGGTTGGGAACGAGGTCGGCGCGACGCTGCAGCTGCACCGAGATCTGCTTCTGAGCGGCCGCGGCGCGCTCGTCCATGCTCTGGATCGTGTTGTAACCGCACGCGCCCACCAGCATCGGCATGGCGAGGATGATCATTGATCTGAGTTTCATCGAATGCTCCGGTACAGGTCTGTCTTACGCTGCATGTACACAACGGATTCCCGCGCTCCCGGGATTCACCGGGCGGTCATGCCCCAGCAGGCAGGGCGTCGAGATAGGCCACCACCTGCTCCAGGCCGGCGTGGTAAGCCGCCAGCACGCCGTCCAGCTGACCGGCATCCATGGTCTTTTCGCCGCGCCAGTGCGCCAGCACGGCGATGAACGGCGACGCGTCGAATCCCGCACGCGACGCGGCGAGACGGCAGAGCTCTTCGTTGTCCGCGGGCGGAACCTCGTCGCGGAGCCTCAGAATGGCGCGGAAGAGCACGAGCACCTGGCTCGTTCCGGACACGAGCGTCTCCAGGCGCTGCGCAGCGTCGTGATCCGAGGTGAGCACGCGGCCGCGAAGGCGCAGCAGCATCCCGAGCGCCTCGTATTCGAGCTGGAGCCTCAGGTCGCGCGGCGAAACCGTCACGCCGTATTTGAGATCGAACGGAGGCGCTGCATAGAGGATCTTGTGGCGCTGCAGGATGTCCGCGTGCTCCATCGCGAAGACGTCCACGCTCGACCGCCACTCCGCCTCGGTGAGAGTGAGCGGTGGCGGATGCCCGGCTTCGCCCCACGCGCGCGCGACCGCTCCGGCGGCGCGCATCGAGCTCACCGTCAACGTCTTCGCGATCACGAGAATGTTCATGTCCGACCGTTTCGCGTGATGCTCTCCACCGGCCGCCGATCCGTAGAGCACCACCGCGCTGAGCGCATCGCCGTAGGCGGCGCGCAGCTGCGACACGAGGTCGTCGAGTTTCATCTTCGCCATGGATTACCAGCTCCCGCTTGAGCCGCCGCCAGAGAAACCTCCGCCGCCGCCGAATCCGCCGAATCCGCCTCCACCGCCGCTGCCGAACCCGCCGCTGCCGCCGCCCCATCCGCCGCCACGGCCGCCGCTCGAGAGCGCCAGCCAGAGGCAGCCGCTGCCCCGCCCCCTCGAGAGCAGGAGCACGAGCAGCACGAAAATGACGAACACGAGCTGTGGAGGGAATCCGCCACTTGGCTGCCGTCGACTCGAAGCCTGCGGCCGCACGGGAGGCGGCCCGGCCGAATCGAGAGAGAAGTTGAAGCTCGAGGCGAAGTGCTGCGCTACGCGCTGGGTCATCAGCTCGATCGCATCGCCGTAGTCGCGCCGCTGCAGGAGCGGCATCGCCTCACGCCGAATGTCTCCCGCCTGGGCATCCGTGATGAATCCTTCAGTGCCCTGGCCAGTCTGGATGCTCACGTGGCCCTTGCCGTCGCTGCTCGTCTCCTTCGGCACGACGAGAATGATGATCCCGGCATTTCTCGCGGCGTCGCCGATCTTGGCGGCGGCGCCGACCTTCCATTCACGGCCGATGCGGAGGGCGATGTCGCCTTCGTCGCGGCCGCCGATGTCGGCGAGCGTCACGACGGCGATCTCGCCGCCGGATTTCGCCCGGACGTCGTTCGCGAGCGCCTCGATCCGGGCCGCCTGGGCGGGCGGGATGACGTTCGCGAAGTCGTTCACCATCCCGCGGGGCGCGGGAATCGACGGTCCCGCCGGCGTCCCCTGCTGCGCGGGCAGCACCGAGGGAATGGCGGCGATGGCGGCGATGGCAGCGATACCAAGGAGACCCAGCACGAACGCGCACGACCGGCGCAGAATCAGACGCGAATCCTCGCTAATGGAGCGAACGCATGACCAGGAGTGACTTAGAATCATAGCGCAGGGAGCGAGTGCCGGAAGCCGGCTGCGGCTTACGGGTTCTTGTTGTCCCCGCGCATCCTGGTCACGATGAGGATCGCGCCCCACGGCGCCTTGTCGCCGAACTGCACCGACGACTCCGAGGCCTGCAGGATCGCGAGGAAGTACACGTCCACCGGATTGACCAGCCACATCGTCCCAACGGCCTGTCCGTCCACCACGAACGTGAGGCAGCGGCCGTTCCGGATGTTCACGTAGCAGTCCCTGCTGGTCGCCGGCATCTTCACGCCCGTGACCGACAGCGCGCGCATCATGTTCTCGAGGTTCGAGAACTCGTTGCGATGCGCCTCGACCTCCGCGGGCTCGTACACCTTCCAGCCGAGCCGCTTGGCTTCCGCGTAGCTCCGCTGGTTGAAGGACGTCGCCTTGCTGGCATCGATCTCGACGCCCGGCAGTACGACGCCGTCCATCGGGACTATCAGGTCCATGTCGAGCGTATCGTTCGCCGCGGCATGGATGAGATCGGTGGACGACGGCTGCCAGCCGATCTTCTTCACGGTCACCCTGAACGGGAGCCCGCCGGAGAGCGGCAGCACGAAGTGCCCTTTCTCGTCGCTCAGCACCATGACCACCTGCTTGTCGAGCGAGTCGAGTACGGCGATCCGGGCGCCCTGCACGACGCCCTCGCTGCCCTGCGCCCGGATGGTGCCCCGGATGAACTGCGCCTCGATCCGGTGCGCCGGAATTCCTGCCGTGATTGCCGCCAGGATCGCGAGCGCGAGCGAACGCACCCGCTGGCGGACGCACGTGAGGCCGCCGGGCGGACTTGCCGCCGGCGGCCTCACATGTGCCTGCATCGTCATCACCCCACGAACTGGTGCCTTACGGGCTCGTCGTGCGCGCAGGCTGCCGGTCCGGGAAGTACACAACGCCGGGCGTCGCGAACTGAACAGCCTTCGAACCGACGACCGACGCGTCAAAAATGAACGCGGTCAGGACCGACCCGCCCTGCGCGGATCCGAAGATCGGGTCAGCGAGCGTCGTGCCGGCGGTGCCGGCCTGAAGCGTGTAACCCGCCGCCGCACCAACCGCGGTGAGCGTGCCAGGCGCGGTGAGGCGGATGACGAGCGCGCCAGGCGACTGCGTCAGGTACGACGAGGCGCTCTGGAAGGCGAGCGACGCCGTTGGCGTGCCGGAGAGCGCCGTGGTGCCGTCCCCGCGCACGTACACGTCCACCGCACCCTGCACCGGCGCAGCGTTGATGATCCGGTACGCGACAGTCGTGGCGGTCTGCGTCGGGAGCGCGTCCGTGATGATCCAGAGCTTTTCCTTCACCGCGGCGCCAGCCCGCGCACTGCCGACGTGCACCAGCGTATAGTAGGTGCCCGCCGCGAAGGCGACAGTGGTGTCGACCATGATCGTCGAGACCACGGCCGGATCCACCGGGACGGAAGTGTTCGCCGGGGCCGGATCGAGGAAGATGCGTATGTGACGCGAGCCGGCCTGATACCCCTGATAGTTGCCCTCGCCAAGACCGCGGAACAAAGTATTGAGGAACGGCGGGGAGTAAGAGACCTGATCGACGGCACGGAAGTCCATGTTGAACGTGTCGGACACCGCGTTGATGTACCGCACGTAAGCGAGCGGCGGCGGCGTGTTCGTAACGCCCGTCACGTCCTTGGCGCATGCCGAAACACCGCACGCGAGGATGACTGCGAAAATAAGACGCTGGAATCGCATCTGGGTGGCTCCAGACTCCGAAGAGAAATGATGGTGGGGTATCATTACGATGGATCGATGGACTAGTGCGTTTGACCTGTTTGACCAGAACCGCCGGACGTATCTCCTGTCCCGCTTCCCTTCAGCCCGGCACTTACGAGGAACACGACAACCGCTGCGGCAAGTGCTGCGGCGAGAACGACCGTTCTCGTCTGGTTGAAGCGATGGACCCGGTATCCGTCCGTCCCATCCTTTGTAATCGTCACCGGCTCACCGTTCCACTTGGACGAGTTTCCGCCCAGCTGGTAGACCTGTGTAACCGCGATCGTGTACGAATCCGAGTTCTGTGCAGTGAGCGTGCCTTCAACCCTGTCCACCGCACTTCCGAGCTTGTCCGAAACCGCCAGGCGTCCCTTGTCGTTCAGGACCAGCTGAACCCCTGCCGTTGCCGGCGGTGGGCCCTGCTGCAGAGGTAGCGTTTCATAACACCCCTGCAGCAGAAGCGCCAGCGTCGATAGCAACGCGCCGGTGACTCGACGTCGCCGACTAGAAACCGTACGTCCCCTTTGCTGCGGAACCCGGGAGCCCGAGTCCGCCCATGTTGTAGAACGGCTGCTGACGCGAATCCATTTCCTCGTTCGGAACCGGCCAGTGGATCGCGGTGCCCTGCGTCAGGTCACCCCAGCCGCGCGAGTCCTGGTACCAGCCCATGTAGGTGGAGTAGGCAGTCTCCATGCGCTTCTCCCACTTCATCGCTTCGAGAATCGTTCCGCACGCCACCGTGTTGAACGCCGGGGGCTGCGGAACGCGCGGCACGCACGAGTTCGCGCCAGCCTGAATCTGCTGCGAAGCGCTGGAGATCGCACCGATCGACGGCAGGCCGTGCAGTGCGCGCGATGCATCGATCAGCGCCTGCGCTGCCGCAAAGTTGCCGGCGTAGATATTGCCCTCGGCCGCGAGCATGGTGTTCTCGGCCAGGGGGAACTGCGTCTGCGGACCAACGCCGCTGGCCTGCCGGATGGCGAGATAACGCTTGTGATCGTACATCGACGTGCCCCAGCCATCGCCGGGGAAGTCGTCGCCGAGGGCACGGTTCGCGAAGTAGCGGCCCGCCGTGAACGAACTGCCGCCGTACGGCGTGTCGAGCTGCTGCGCCGCGCGCGTCGCACCCTGCGGCAGGCGCTGGTCCGGCGAACGAATCAGGACCAGCGAACCGTCACGCGTGGCGAACGGCGCTGCAATGAATGCCGCATACGCACCCGACGTGTCGGCCATGCCGAGAATCATCGGGCTCATCTCGTGCCAGCCGTTGCTGACGTACATCTGGCTGCAATCGTACGAGCAGCTCCAGCCGCCACCCATCGTGATCTTGATATCGGCGGTGATGCCGGCGGTCGCATCAGCGATCACCGAGGCCCAGTTCACCGCGGCGCGTTCGGCCGGCGATCGCGCCACACCGGCACGGAGACGAGCCTTCCACGAGTGGACGAACTGCACCCACGCCGCCTGCGACATGGCATTGCCATTGACCCAGGACGTCGGAAGCGGGAAGGCGGCGGCGGCGGCGGCGCCGCCGGCCGTCGCGAGCGCCGAGTCCATGAGCGCCAGCGCAGCGGTGTTGACGGCTGCATAGCCGGATAGATGCGGGATCGCGTCGCTGGCCACCTGGCTGCTCACGATCGCCGCCGAGTCGTACACGAGCGACGTGTAGCCGAGCGCGGCCGCGTTCACGAACTGCGCGAAGCCGCGGTCGCGGGCGTCCTGTGCCGGCGAGCCCGTAGTCTGCTGGATGGACGGGAGTTTGTCCATCGCCTGCACGAGGTTCGCGGCGTTGCGGGCGAGCTTCTGTGTGTTGGAGAAGTCCGCGAGATTGTTGGCGTCAATGCTGTTGCCGCGATCGTTGATGATCGGAAAGCGCGGGATCGCTATGCGCGTGTTCATGCCGAAGTTCGCGACCGTGGAGTATCCCTCCAAGGCCAGCATGTGCCCCGCGGCCTGCACATTGGTCGTATTCACACCGTTGTTCAGCTGCTGATACAGCGTGCCGATAATGCCCTCGATGCCGGCGGGCGTCGAATAGGCCCGCGCGACGTCGGGGTTGTTCAGGTTCTTGACGTCGAGCACGTTGCTGGCGGTGCACGCCGCCAGGAGCACAGCGCATGCCGCCGCCGATATCGCTCGAATGGAAGTCTTTTTCATCGTGGTTGGATCCTCGTGGGGGTCGTACCGGCCGGCCGCCGGTTTGGCGG
>JADGQS010000154.1 GCA_017881585.1 Gemmatimonadaceae bacterium
GGGGAGCGTCGCGTCGAGCGCCTTGATGCGCGGCAGCAGTTCGAGTCCGGTAGCGTCGGGGAGTCGCAGGTCGAGGAGCACGAGATCCGCGGGTTCGCGGGCGAGCGCCGCGAGCAGGCTCTTGCCGTCGGCAACATCCTCGGTGACAAGGCCCGCTTCGTTGAGCCGCTCCGCCAGCCAGAGGCGAATGAGCATCTCGTCGTCACAGATCACGACGCGGGCCTTTTTCATTTCGCAGGCTCTTGTGACGCGGCGGCAGCGCCGCTTGCGTGTGCGGGCAGCCGAATCGTCACTGTTGTTCCTTCGCCGAGCCGGCTGCGCAGCGCGACAGTGCCGCCGTGACGCTGAATGATCTCGCGGGTGATCGAGAGCCCAAGCCCAGTGCCGGTGTGGCGTGTGGTGAAGAACGGTTTGAAGACCGACTCGAGCTGTTCCGGTGCGATGCCGCGCCCCGTATCAGTGATTTCGATCTCGATCCAGTCCCCTGACGTTCGCGTGTACACGTCGACGCGGCCGCCGTGCGGCGTCGCCTCGATGGCGTTCATGAGAAGGTTGATGAGCGCCTGGTGGATCATTTCGGCGTCCGCGAGGACGCTCGCGTGCGAGGGATCGAGACGGATCTCAATACGCACGCCGCCCTTGTCAGCGGTGGGTTGCACGAGACGGATTGCTCGCTCGGCGAGATCGTCTCCGCTCACGGCAGCGAACGCCGGTGTCGCGGGGCGCGCGAAGGTCAGCAATTCCTGGATCGCGTCCTGCACGTGCCGTATCTGCCGCTCCATCTCATCGATGATGGGCAGCAGCGTCGCATCGGTGCCCGCGCGGCGACGCACGATGTCGAGACCGCTTGCAACGCCGACAACCGGATTCTTGATCTCGTGCGCAATTCCGCTCGCCAACTCGCCCACCGTGGCGAGCTGCGAGGCACGCTCGATCTCTCGCTCGTGCAGCTCGCGCACGTCGTTGGTCGTCTCGGCGAGCGCGGTGGTCATCTCGTTGAACGCGTGACCGAGTTCTCCTATCTCGTCGCCAGCGTCGTCCTTCACCCGAACGCTGAGATCGCCTCGCGCGACGCGCCGGCTCGCATGCACGAGCCGGCTCAAGGGTGCCACGACGTTGCGGGACACGACGACCGCCGTTCCGATGAGTACGGCCACAAGCAGCAGCTCGAGCAGCAGCGCCAGGCTGCCGAGACGCCGCAGCGCCCCGAATGCCTCATCGGCCGGTACCTCCGCAATCAACCGCCACTCATAGTTTGGCAGCGCCACGATCGTGCCGAGCACGCGTGCGCCGTCGGCGGCGCGATACTGCTCGTAAGCGCCGTCAGGCAGCGCGAGTAGTGGTGTGACGAGGGGTGCGGCGTAGTCCACACTGTCCTGCGGATGCGATACGAACAGCGGCCGCCCGCCCGCGTCGACGATGAAACTCTCGACGTGTGCGGCGAGCCGGTCGGGGAGCTGCAGCATGTCGCGGAACCCGTCGAGGCTCAGAGTTCCGGCGAGAAACGCCACGGGTACGCTTTCAGGCCCACGAACCGGGACTACGAGGCGGAACATCGGTCGCACGCCGCGCGGCGTGGACAGCAGCATCGCCGAGACCGAACCGGCCGCTTCGTGCGCGGGAAGGGCGGTACTGAGGTTTTCGCGGAGGCCGACTGACGCGGCGATCCTGCCGTCGGGGGTGAACAGATACAGCGCGTCAAACAGTTTGAGCTCGTCGAGCTTGCGACGTAACAGGCGCTCCATTTCGGTGCGACTTGCGGCCTCGCCCATCGCGCCCGTCGGAAGTCCCTGTGATCGCTGAGCCCCCGCCGCGAGGAACTCGTTGCCGGCAGCGACGGCCTGCAGGAGGAGCAGCGCGCGGTCAGTCCGATCCCGGATGTGCTGCGCCTGGACCTGCGCAATCGCGCTGAGGTACCGCTCGACCAGCCGCGTGATGATCCCTTCGCTCCGCCGATAGCCGATGGCGTTGGTGACCAGGAGCGGGAGGAGCGAGAAAACCAGGAACCAGGCGAGCAGCCGACGGCTGAGACGGCCGTGCCGTCCCATCTCCGTCGTCATCGGTCCCGGCGGCGTCATTGACTGCCCTCGCTCCGTTGACCTTGCAAGAGGATCTTCGATCGCTGCAAGAGGATCTTCGATCGCTGCAAGGGATCTTCGATCGCTATGTCGGTCTGCATATGCAAGGTGAGCGCCGCGTCAGCCAGCTACATAAGAGCAAGCGCTGTAATGAGTTACGCACGTAGCCCATATATTGAGTGGGGCATTTACCCCATAATCGCCAAACTTGTCGGCTGACGACAGGGTAATTTCCCCCACTCTCTGTAAGGGATGCGCAACCTCCTGTGAAGCGCAGGCTTGCGCGCTCGGCGAGGACCCCCCCGGGAATGCAAACGGTAGCGACGGTGAAAACCCGCATCGCCACCGTCGGTCACCAGTTCAGGCCGGTTTTCGTCGACTCGGCTTCAGGGGTCAGATCGACAGATTTTCCGGGGGTTTGGTCCAGCGTCGCATCGCTACGACTATCACGGCGAGTCCGCCAAGGACCACCAGCACTGGGAGCGCATAGATCAGGATGTTGAACCCTGACGCGCGTGGCTGGAGGAGAATCCACTCACCATACTTGGACACGAAGTAGGCCTTGACCTCGTCGGGACTCTTGCCGGTGCGGAGCTGCTCCCGAACCAAGTCGCGCATCTGCTGGGCGAGTTCGGCCGGCGAATCCTGAATGGAGACTCCCTGGCAAACCGGGCAACGCAACTGCCCAGCCACCGCGTTTGTCCTGGCCTCTAGGGCGGTGTCGGCCGCCGCCTGCTGAGCGACTGGGGCTGCGCTTGCTCCAGCCGCCTGTGCGCCGGCGCGACCGGTAATCGCCGCAAGCAGCGCCGCGGAAACGACCAGCATGTTGCGCTTCACGATCGACTCTTCGTTGCGGGGGCCGCCGGCTTCGGGGGGAGCGCCGCGATCAGCGAATCCACGATGTGTGCGAGGCCCACTCCAGTCACGGGGCCGAGTTGTTTGTAGGCGACGCGCCCGTCGCCGTCGATGAAAAAGGTCTCCGGTACGCCGTAGAGGCCGTAGTCGATTGCGGTACGCGCGCCAGGGTCTTGCATCGAGGGATAGCTCTGTCCCCCCATTTCCGCGATCCATGCCTCTCCCGCCGCCAGGCTATCGTTGTACAACACGCCGAGAAAATGCACCGGGCGTCCCGTGTACAGGCGAGCAGTCGTTGAGAGCACCGCGTGTTCTTCGCGGCAGGCCCCGCACCACGAAGCCCAGAAGTTGAGCACGACGACCTGTCCGCGAAGGTCAGCCAAGCGGACGGTGTCTCCGACGGGGCGACTCAACGGCGGTTGTCCCGGCGCGAACACGTCGAGCGAAAACTGTGGCGCAGCGTGTCCGGGCAGGGGCGACGGAATCTCCCCAGGGTCACGCGTGAATCCCCATGCGAACAGCAGGATCACTGGAACCGCCGTGACCGCGGCGATGAGGGAGCGTTTCCAGTTCACGGTGCGGTCTCCGCAACAACCGCCCCCCGGACAGGCACAACGTCCGGTTCGGACAGCGAGCTGTCGGGTCGGCGGCGCGCGGGTAGCATGCCAATGAGCGCGCCGAGAACGATAACGCCTCCTCCGAACCAAATCCACGACACAAGCGGCTGCACGATCGCTCTGATGGTTGCGTGCGCTCCGTTCGGATCGAACGACATCAGCGTCAGATACAAGTCGCCGCCGATGGTGCTGCGCACTTGCGGTGTGGGGACAGGCTGATCCGACGTCGGGTAATAGTTCATGCGCGGTTCAATTACGCCCACCACTCGCCCGTTCTTCAGTACCTCGACGGTCGCGCCGATCACAGAGCGTTGTACCTCCTCTCGTCCCCACACTCCCTTAAGCCGAATGGTTTGTCCGGCGACGGTCAGTGTGTCGCCCGGCTTCATGGTCATCTCTCGTTCTCTGCGGAACGATGACGAACCGGCGATTCCAAGCGCGGCGATCAGGAGGCCGAGATGAGCCAGATAGCCACCGTATCGACGCTGGTTGCCTCGTATGAGGCGATAGAGCGCCGTGGCCCAGCCTTCCCCGTGCGCGTTACGGCGAGCGCGCAACCCGATCCAGTATTCGCGAAGATTCGCCACTGCCGCGTAGCCGACGAAGGTGAACGCCACAACGCCGTAGAAATTCCGTGCCCCTGCCACGAGCGCTCCTACGCAAAACAGGAACGCGCCAACCAGGGGCGGTAGCAGCTTCGAACGCATCTCCGCCGCCGTCGCGCTCCGCCAGGGGAGCGCAGGTCCGACGCCCATCAGGAAGAGCAGCATCACAACCATCGGGAGCGTCATTCGATTGAAGAACGGTGCGCCTACGCTGACCTTCACCCCGCGTATCGCTTCGGCGATCAAGGGGAACAGCGTGCCAATGAGCACCGTGAACATGAATGCGGTCAGGAACAAGTTGTTGAGCAGGAAAACGGTTTCACGTGACGCCGCCGAGTCCATTCTGCCCGACGTGCGAAGCCGGTCGGAATTTCCCGCGACCATCACGAGCGCACCAATGAGCACGAGCGCGATGAAGGCGAGGAAATAGTAGCCGATCACACCGACTGTGAACGCGTGCACCGACGAGATGATACCCGAGCGTGTGAGGAACGTCCCGAGCACCGTGAGGACAAACGTCCCGACGACGAGGTTGACGTTCCAGAGCCGGAGCATGCCGCGCCGCTCCTGCAGGACCATCGAATGCAGGTACGCCGTCGCCGTGAGCCACGGGAGAAACGATGCGTTCTCAACCGGATCCCACGCCCAGTAGCCGCCCCAGCCGAGCACCTCGTACGACCACCACATTCCGGCGACGATCGCGGCACTAAGGAAGCCCCACGACAGGAGGGTCCAGCGATGACTCAGCTTGATCCAATCATCGCCGGTAACTTCGCCGGACAGCATCGCCCCGACAGCGAATGCGAACGGCACCGTCATCCCGACGTACCCGAGGTAGAGGAGGGGAGGGTGCACTCCCATCAAGATGTGGTTCTGCAGCAGCGGATTCGGGCCCGGTCCGTCGGCAGGGATGGGAAAGACCGGGTGAAACGGGTTAGCCGGCCCGACGAGCAGAATGCCGAAAAACAGCGAGACTGCGAGGAGCGCCAACGCGGTGTACGGGATGAGGTTGCCTGGCCGGTTGCGATTCAGCCACACGACCACGCTGCCGTAGAGCGCGAGGACCCATGCCCAAAACAGAATCGATCCTTCAAGCGCGCCCCAGAGCGAAATCACCGTGTAAAAGAGGGGCGTGGCACGGCTGCCGACCTGCGCAACGTACGACACGGAGAAGTCGTGCGTGACGAGGGCGACGATCATTGCGACCGTCGCAGTGGACACGAGCAGAAAATTCGTGTAGAGCGTGCTGTACACGACGGGAATCCACTCGCGCCGGCCCGTACGAACTGCGACGGGTGCCAGCACGATGCCCAACATCAGGATGGGCAGTGCGATGAGCAGCGCGTCATGCGCGAAAGGGCCGATCACGAGCCCGTTCCTTTGATGAGGGTCTTGTACATGTCCTGGGGTTTTTCGCCAGCCTTCGGCGGACGGTATTCATTCGAGTGCTTGACCAGCAGGTTCGTCGCCTGAAAGAGGCCACTGCGCTCATAACGCCCCTCGACAACGACGCCCATTCCATCGTGAAACATCTGCGGCGGCGCGCCTTTCGAGCGAGTCGCAATCTCGGCCGTGCCGTCGGTTATCACGAATCGAAGGTCGAGCGTTTTCGCGTCCCATTGCACCGATCCTGGCTTTACCTGCCCACCAAGCCGAACCGGGACTTCATACCCATCGGCGCCCTTGGCGAGCAATTCCTGCGGCGTCAGGAAGAAGACGATGTTCTTGTCGAGATTCCCATACAGCAGCCATGCGAATGCGCCGAGCGCCACGACGA
>JADGQS010000155.1 GCA_017881585.1 Gemmatimonadaceae bacterium
GTTGCTGTTGCTGTTGGTACCGTCGCCCGTTGCTGTCTCTCTAACTCTTTTCTCCCCTCTCCACACTCGTGCTCAGCCGGTCTCCCGTGCTGTGCGGAGCTCCCGGTTTCACCCGTACCGACTTTGCCGGGATCCCCACGTTCACGTGGTGCGGCCGCACGTCCTTCGTCGCCACGGCCATCGCCCCGACCATCGCGTCATTTCCGACTTTCACGCCCGCGAACACCGTCGCGTGATAGGTGATGCGCACGCCGTCCTCGAGAACGGTCGTCGCGTTGGTCACGTCCTTCTGGTCCACGATGCTGTGCGTGTGACTGTAGATGTTCGCGTAGTCGCTGATGGAGACCTTGTTCCCGATCACGAGCCCGCCGCGATCGTCGAGCAGCACGTGGCGGTGCACGACGACATCGTCCCCGCACTCGATGTTGTAGCCGTACGAAAACTCCACGTGCTGGAAGGCCTTGAACCGTTCGCCGCAGCGCTTGAAGATGTGCGGCGCCAGCAGCCGCCTGAAGCGCACGCCGAGCTCGACGTTCTGTCCGCCCGCGGGAAGCCGGTCGAACGAATACCAGAGCCAGAGCAGCGGCTTCACGCGCTGGAACTTCTCGTCATCGCAGTCGGCGTAGTACTCGGGCTCGAGCGTGATGTGACGCGGATCGAGCGCCGAGAGCGAGAGCCGAGTGCCCAGGGGCACCCTGGCGTCCAGCACCGCGGTCTCGTAGTTCGATGCGTACACCGGGTACGCGAGCTCGCACAGAATCTCGCGGCAAAAGCGCGGCCGGTCGAGCTCGGGATCCTTGAGCGCGGCCCCGATGCGCTCGAGCCAGTCGTCGTGAAGGGCGGGCAGGGGCCGGAGGATCTTCTTGAGCGGTCTCAGTACCATGGGAATCGATCCGTATGGGGAAGACTGCCTTTTACGGTTTAGCTGCCGACGACCGCGACCAGACCAGCGAGCGTTCCCGCTCGATGAGCGGAAGAATCGCGTCGCCCCACACCGTGGTCTGCTGGCCGAGCGCGGTGACTGTGAGCGGCTGGTTCAGGTCGACCTGCGGATCGAACGCGTAGATCGCGTCCTGCCGGCCCCGCTGGGCCACGCGTCCGTCGCCGAAGCCGGGCGTGAGCGGAAGCGCGTCGAGCGGCCTGAAATCCTGGCCCACGCTGTGCACGAGCAGGTCGAACGCGTCGAATCGCGCGTCGCCCTGCTGCACGTTGAAGAAAGAGACCAGCCAGGCCTGCACGCGGGTGAGTCCGTTTCGCGTGCGCAGCGCCTCGAGCGCGAGCTTCTTGCTCTCGCGCAGGGCGTGCAGCGTGCGATACGAGTCGGGTGCGAGCGTGCGGATCACGCTCTCCTCGAGGGGAATCGCGCTGACGGTGAGGCCGAGCGTCTGCACCCGGATGGCGATCTGGTCCTGCCGCAGCGTGCCGAATCCCGCGGGGATGAGGCTGTCGCGATCGGCGCGCCTGGGAGCGTCGGCGCGTGCTGAATCCGCCGGCTTTGCCTTGCCGCCCTGCGCGAGCGCAGGTGGCGCGATCGCCAGGGCCACGAGAAGACCGAACGCCGCGATTCGCGCGGGTCTCACGGCGTCCTCCAGTCGGGTTGTTCGAGCAGCGACACCAGCGCCTCCGCGAGTTCGTCTCGTCCCTCGCCGGTCACGGCGCTGAACGGAATCATCTGATCCTCGTCCAGCTCCAGCTCCACCGCAAGCTCGTGGATCCGTTCCTGAACCTTGGGCTTGGTGAGCTTGTCGATCTTCGTCACGGCAATGATCGCGGGCACGCCGATCTCCGCGAGCATGTCGAAGAGCTGTTTGTCGTCGCCCGTGGGCGCGTGCCGCACGTCGAGCAGCTGGACAATCCCGCGCAGCGCGGGACTTGCCCGCAGATAACCCTCGATCAATGGCCGCCACTCCGCCCGCTTCGATTTCGAGACCTTCGCGTACCCGTATCCGGGAAGATCCACGAGCACGAACATCTTGTTGACGAGAAAGAAGTTCAGCTCGCGCGTCCGCCCCGGCGTATTGCTCACTCGCGCGAACGCCTTCCGCCGCACCAGCCGGTTGAGCAGGGAGGACTTCCCCACGTTCGACCTGCCCGCGAACGCGATCTCGGGCAGCGTCGGCTCGGGCCGCCATCCATCCGCCGTCGCCATTCCCCCGAGAAACTCGAGATCACGAATGACGAGCGGATCTTTCCTGGCGCCGGGCTCGGTAGGAGTGGTCACGCTTAAAACATAACGGCGGACCATGGTGGTCCGCCGCAAGTCTGTCACGTCGCCGTTCGCTGGTAGCTGTCAGTCGATAGCTATCCGCTGACAGCGTTCAGTTGTGCTCATGCCTCTTTCTTCTGCCGTTTGCCCCCCGACAGCTCGAGTAGCGGCGGAGTCTTGTTGAGCACGGAAGCCTCAGTGACCCGGACCTCGATCACATCATCCCGCCCCGGCAAGTCGAACATGGTATCGAGCAGCAGCTCCTCGAGAATCGCCCGCAGCCCGCGCGCGCCCGTGCCCCGCTCGATCGCCTTCTTCGAGATCGCCTGCAGCGCGCTCTCCTCGAACGTGATCTGCACGTCCTCGAGCTCGAACAGCTTCGCGTACTGCTTGACGAGGGCGTTCTTCGGTTCCTTGAGAATGCGCACCAATGCGTCTTCGTCGAGCGACTCGAGCGGCACCGTCACGGGCAGTCGTCCGACGAGCTCGGGGATGAGACCGAAGCGGAGCAGGTCGTCCGGCTCCACGTCGCCGAAGACGTTCATGACTCCCTTGGTGCCGCCCTTGGTGCCGCCCTTCTTCGCCTCGTCGGCCGGGTTGAACCCTATCTGCCTGCGCCCAAGTCTGGCTTCAATAATTTTCTCGAGGCCGTCGAACGCCCCCCCGCAGATGAACAGGATGTCCTTCGTGTTGATCTGGATGTATTCCTGCTGCGGATGCTTGCGGCCGCCCTGCGGCGGGACGCTCGCCACCGTGCCTTCCAGGATCTTGAGGAGCGCCTGCTGCACGCCCTCGCCGCTCACGTCGCGCGTGATGCTCGGGTTCTCCGACTTCCGCGCGATCTTGTCGATTTCGTCGATGTACACGATGCCGCGCTCGCACTCGGCCACGTTGAAATCACCCGCCTGCAGCAGCCGCACGAGGATGTTCTCGACGTCCTCGCCGACGTATCCGGCCTCGGTGAGCGTCGTGGCGTCGGCGATCGTGAAGGGCACGTCGAGCATCCGCGCGAGCGTCTGCGCGAGCAGCGTCTTGCCCACGCCGGTCGGACCGAGCAGGAGGATGTTCGACTTGTCCAGCTCGACGTCGTTCTCGCGGCGCGAGGCGCTCGAGTTGATGCGCTTGTAGTGGTTGTACACGGCCACGGCGAGCGCCTTCTTGGCGTTTTCCTGGCCGATCACGTACTGGTCGAGGACGTCCTTGATCTCCTGCGGCGCGGGGACCTGCGTGACCGCTTCCGCGACCTCGCGCTCCTCGTCCTCCGCCAGGATCTCATTGCACAGCGCGATGCACTCGTTGCAGATGTAGACCGAGGGCCCGGAAATGAATTTCCGTACCGAGTCCTTGGACTTTCCGCAGAAAGAGCAGCGCAGGTGCCGATCGTGGGACATGGACGTCATGGATCGCGGGCGAACCTCAAAGGCAGAACGTGTGGACCGGATGGGCTGCGTGCGACCCGAGAGAGAGCACGCATCCGTTTCGACGCACGACAATCAGATGAGTAACAATTGATACCCTACTTGGTGGACGCTAGTGCCGCCTTGGCCGGCTCCGCCACCGGGTGCGTGATCACGCTGTCGATGATGCCGTACTTCACGGCTTCCTCGGCGGACATGAAGAAGTCGCGCTCCATGTCGCGCTCGATCTGCTCGACCGGACGCCCGGTGTGCTTCGAATAGAGCCCGTTCATCTGGGCGCGCAAGTAGAGGATCTCCTTGGCCTGGATCTCGATATCGGCCGCGGTGCCCTGTGTGCCGCCCGAAGGCTGGTGGATCATGATGCGCGCGTGCGGCAGTGCCGATCGCTTGCCCGCGCGCCCAGCCGCGAGCAGGAACGATCCCATCGACGCCGCCATCCCCATGCAAATCGTATTCACCGGAGAGCGCAGGAACTGCATGGTGTCGTAGATCGCCATGCCGCTCGACACGTTGCCGCCCGGCGAGTTCAGGTACAGGTAGATGTCCCGGCCCGGGTTGTCCGCGTCGAGGAACAGCATCTGCGCGATGATCATGTTCGCCACGTCGTCGTTGATCGACGTGCCGAGGAAAATGATGCGGTCCATCAGGAGCCGCGAATAGACGTCGTAGGTGCGCTCGCCGCGGCTGGAGCGCTCGATGACGTATGGATTCGGAATGATCGTCATGGTAATTGTCGTGTTCTGATGTTCGGGGGTCAGCTAGGCCTGCTCGACGGAGTTCTGGGCAAGAAGGAACTCAAACACGCGGTCCTCGGTGATGCCGCGTTCGATCTCGCGAAGCCGTCCGGCCTTCTGCAGGGCCGAGTACACCTGTCCGGCATCGGCGCCGCGCTTGGCCGCCATCTCGGCGACCTTCGCGTCCACGTCCTTCTCTTCCGCGGCGAGCTTCTCGCGTGTTGCGATAGTTTCCAGAATGAGATCGCGCCGCACCTGACGCTCGGCCATCGAGCGGAACTCGGTGGCGAACTTCTCCTGCTCCTCCGGCGGAATGCGATACGCCTCGGCGTAGTGGCTCACGAGCTCGCGCACCCACGTCGGCGGGACGTCGAACTGATTGGCCCCGATGATCTCGTCGACGAGCGACGTGCGCACGGCCGCGTCGGCCTCGCGAAGCGCCTGTGCCTCGAGATCCTCGCGGACTCCCTTCGTGAGCGCGTCGAGCGAATCGAAGTCTCCCAGTTCGCGGGCGAGCACGTCGTCGAGCGCCGGAAGCGCCTTGCGCTTCACGTCGCTGAGCGCCACGCGAACCTGCTTGCTCTTGCCGGCCTGCTCGGGATCGGGGAAGTCATCGGGCCACTTCACCGGGCGCTCGATGCTGCCGCCGGGCGCGAGCTCCATGACGACCTCTTCGATGGCGGCGATCGCCTGGCCCGAGCCGAGCACGATGCGGTATTCCTTGCCCTCGGGAATGACGCCCGTCGCGTCGGCCACGGCGAGCTGCACCGTCACCATGTCGCCCTCACGCGGCTTCTCCTCGACCGGCGTCCAGGTCGCGCGCTGGTCGCGGAGCTCGCCGATCTGGTCCGTCACCATCTGGTCGGTCACCACGTTCGAATTGCGCTTCACCTTGAAGCCGGAGAGCCGCGCGAGTTCGATGACGGGCTTCACCTCGCAGTGCAGCTCGAACGTGAGCGGCTGACCCTCCTCGAACTTCACGTCGTGCGCATGAGGCTGGGTGACCGGCTCGAGCTTCTCGCTTTCGAGCACGGACTGGTAGGCGTCGCGCATGAGCGACTCGAGCGCTTCCGCCTGGATCTCGTCGGCGAATTTCTTCTTGACGACTCCAGCGGGAGCCTTGCCGGGCCTGAAGCCCGGGAGGCGCACCTGGCCGGCCACGCGCTTGGTCGCGCGCTCCTTGGCGTCGGCGACGAGGGACGCAGAAACCGACACCTTGAGCCGGCGTTCTACGCCTTCGGATTTTCTGTCGATGACTTCGATATCCATGACGAGAAAGATAACAGATGGCGGAAGGCAGATGACAGCCGGGACGTCAGACGGCGGACGGCAGTGGCTGCCGTCCGCCGTCCGTCATCTGGGGTCGGTCATGCGAAAGCCGGGAGTCGAACCCGGACGGGTTGCCCCACAGGATCCTAAGTCCTGCGCGTCTGCCAGTTCCGCCACTTTCGCGAGAGCCGCCCTAAGGATAAGGCGGTCTCGCGTCAGTGGGAAATGGTGCTTCAAAAAAACCCGTCAGTTGCCGATGCGGAGGTTCACGACCTTGGTGCCGCGGGTCCCCTGG
>JADGQS010000042.1 GCA_017881585.1 Gemmatimonadaceae bacterium
TCCTCGGGGAAGCCGACGCCCATCAGGTAGCGCGGGCGGTCGCGCGGGATCGCGTCGTCGCACACTTCGAGCATCTCGTACATCGCGGGCTTTTCCTCCCCCACGCTGAGCCCGCCGATCGCAATGCCGTCCCAGGGCCCCGCCGTCGCAATCTGCGCCGCGGCGGCGCGCCGCAGATCGGCGTGGACCCCGCCCTGCACGATCGGGAAGAGCGTCTGCTTCGGCGCTCCGTCCATCGCGTGCAGCCGGTCGAATTCGTCGCGGCACCGCCCGAGCCAGCGCAGGCTGCGCTCGCTGGCGTCCTTCGCCGCGGCGTGCTCGCTCTGCCCGGGGATCACGTGATCGAACTGCATGATCACGTCGGCGCCGAGGTTCGTCTGGATCTGCATGACGCTTTCGGGCGAGAACGTCCGCGGCGATCCATCGATGTGCGACTTGAACTCGACGCCGTCCTCCGTGACGCTGTTGAGCGACGCGAGCGAGAATACCTGGAATCCGCCGGAGTCGGTGAGGATCGGGCCGTCCCACGCCATGAAGCGGTGCAGTCCGCCCATGCGTTTCACGAGCCCGTCGCCGGGCCGCAAATGCAGGTGATAGGCGTTCGCGAGGATAACCTGGGCGTGCATGCCGCGCAGGTCGTCGGGGTCGAGCGCCTTCACCGTCGCGAGCGTGCCCACCGGCATGAACACCGGCGTCTCGATCGCACCGCGCGGCGTGTGGAAGACGCCGGCGCGCGCGCGGCCCTGTTGAGCGGTGATGTCGAAGGAGAAGGTCACAGGATGAGCATCGCGTCGCCGTACGAGTAGAACCGGTACTGCTCCTTCACCGCTTGCGCGTACGCCTCGCGCATGAGAGCGAGTCCGGCGAAGGCCGAGACGAGCATGAACAGGGTGGAGCGGGGAAGATGAAAGTTGGTGACGAGATGGTCCACCGAGCGGATTTTATATGGCGGGTGGATGAAGATGCGCGTCTCGCCCTCGCCCGCGCGCACGAGACCCGCCGGGTCCACGACGCTCTCGAGCGTGCGCACCGTGGTCGTGCCGACCGCCCAGACTTTCGCGCCCGCGCTTCGCGTGTCGTTCACCGCGGCCGCCGTCTGCGCGCTCACGCGATACCACTCCTCGTGCATCGTGTGCGCGCCCAGCTCCTCGGCCTCGACCGGCTTGAACGTGCCGGCTCCGACGTGCAGCAGCACATCCGCGCGGCGCACACCCTTCGCGGCGAGCGCATCGAGCAGCTGCGGCGTGAAGTGCAGCCCCGCCGTCGGTGCGGCCACCGAGCCGCTTTCCTTCGCGTACACGGTCTGGTAGCGCTCGGCGTCGTCTGTGCGGTCGGCCCGTTGGATGTACGGCGGGAGCGGCACGTGGCCGTGGCGCTCGATCGCGTCGGCGACGCTCAAGAAGCCGTTCGCCGTGAGTTGAATGATGCGCGTGCGCCGCTCGGTGGTCTCGAGTATCGTCGCGTCGAACCCGGGCGCGATGTGAACGACTCGCCCCGGCTTCAGCTTGCCGCCGGGATGCACCATCGCTTCCCAGCGATCGTGCATTCCGGCGCCGAGAGGCCTGAGCAGCAGGATTTCCGCGGCTGCCCCGGAATCGCGCGTGCCGAGCAGCCGCGCGCGGAACACGCGCGTCGTGTTGAGCACGAGCAGGTCGTTCGCGGGGATGAGCCCGGCGACGTCACGGAACTGGCGGTGCGAGATGGCGCCGGTCGCGCGATCCACGACCATCAGGCGGCTCTCGTCGCGGCGTTCCGACGGTTCCTGCGCGATCAGCGCGGCGGGAAGTTCGAACGCGAAGTCGGAGGTTTTCAGCAGCGGGCTGGTGCCTTCCTGGGAGGTCAGAAAAGGTCCGGCTGCTTCTGCGCGGGCGGCGGATATCCGAGGTGGCGATACGCCTGCGCGCTCGCGACGCGGCCGCGCGACGTGCGCTGGAGCAGGCCGTTCTGCACGAGGAACGGCTCGTACACTTCCTCGATCGTGTTCGAGTCCTCGCCCAGCGCGGCGGCGACGGACTCGAGCCCAACCGGGCCGCCCTCGAACATCTCGATGATCGTGCGCAGGATCCGCGCGTCCATCTCGTCGAGGCCGAACTCGTCCACGTCGAGCAGTGCGAGCGCGTCGCGCGCGACGGCCTTGGTGATCACGCCGTCCGCGCGCACCTGGGCGAAGTCGCGCACGCGGCGCAGCAGCCGGTTCGCGATGCGCGGCGTGCCGCGCGAGCGGCGGGCGATTTCGCGTGCACCGTCGTCGTGCAGTTCGACCGCGATCACTTCCGCCGTGCGGCGCACGATCGTCTCGATCTCGTCCGCCGGGTAGAAGTCGAGCCGCATGGTCAGGCCGAAGCGCGCGCGCAGCGGCGGCGTGAGCAGGCCGTAGCGTGTGGTGGCGCCCACGAGCGTGAACTTCTCGATCGCCATCGTCACCGTCTGCGCGTTCGGCCCGTCACTCAGGCGGATGTCGATCTTGTAGTCCTCCATCGCGGGATAGAGGAACTCCTCGATGATGGGACGAAGGCGGTGAATTTCGTCGATGAACAGGATGTCGCCCGCGCGCAGGTTCGTGAGCGTGCCCACGAGGTCGCCGGGCTTCTCGAGCGCGGGCCCGCTGGTGGTGCGGATGTTCACGCCGAGCTCTCGCGCCATCAGCTCGGCGAGCGTCGTCTTGCCGAGTCCCGGCGGGCCATGAAAGAGCGTGTGGTCGAGCGGCTCGCGGCGCCCGAGCGCGGCCTGGATCGCGATGTCGAGCGAGTCCTTCACCTTCGCCTGCCCGATGAATTCCGCGAGCGCCTTCGGGCGGAGCGAGAGTTCGACGACGGACTCTTCGCTCAGGACTTCCGGAGTCGTGATTTCGGCGCGGGACATAAGGGCAAACTTAGCGCTTCTGCAGCACGGCGAGCGCCGCGCGGATCACGTCGGCGGTCGCTCCTCGCGCGCTTGTGTGCTCGAGCGCGCTCCGCACGGCCTTCTCCGCGTCGTTCGAGGCATAGCCGAGCGCGACCAGTGCGCGCACGGCGTCGGCGGCTACGCCCTCCTGCTTCGTCGGCGCGCCCGCGGACGATTCGGCGCCGACGAAATCCTTCATCTTGTCGCCGAGCTCCACGCAAAGCCGTTCGGCGATCTTCTTGCCGACGCGCGGCACGCCCTGCAGCGTGCCGAGGTCGCGATCGCGGATCGCGCGCACCAGGCGCCCGCTTCCGAGCGCGGAGATCAGGCCGAGCGCGAGGGCGGGGCCCACGCCGCTCGCGGCGAGGAGCGTGTGAAAGAGCGCGCGGTCTTCCGCGCTGCCGAATCCGAATAGCTGCCAGCCGTCTTCCTTCACGACGAGCGCCGTGTGCAGCGTGACCTCCTCGCCGATGCGCGGCAGCGACTCGAGCACGCTCAGCGGAATGAGCAATTCGTATCCCACGCCGCCGGCGGTCATGATCTCGATGCGATCGATGCCCTTCGCGACGAGCGCCCCCTTGAGGCGAGCGATCATCCGGCGATCCGCAGGTGGAGCTTCGCCGTTCCCGCGGACATCACGCAGGTGAGCGCGCACGCGACGCCGTCCGCCGCGTCGGCGGGCTGCGGCGCGCTCTTGAGGCGCAGCAGGCGGGCGACCATGAACTGCACCTGCTCTTTCGTGGCGGCGCCGCGTCCGACGACGGTCTTCTTGATGAGTGCCGGCGCGTACTCGTGGATGGTCACGCCGGCGCGGGCACCGGCGAGCAGCACGACGCCGCGCGCATGTCCGAGCACGACGGTCGTGCGCACATTGCGCGCGTAGAACACGTCTTCGACGGCGAGGGCGTCGGGATGGTGGCGTTCGATGAGTTCGGTCACGCCTTCGAAAATGTCCTGGAGGCGCGAGGCGAGGGGGGCGCGGGGCGATGTCCTTATCACTCCACACTCGACAAGGCGCATGGCGCCTTGTCGAACAATTTCGTTCTGCCGCGGGGCGCCATGGGCGCCCTTCGCGACTAGTCCAGCGCGATCCTCGATTGACGTGCAGACAACGCCGTACCCCGTGATCGCCGTACCCGGATCGATCCCGAGGACGATCACCGGCGTCGGCGTGGAACGATCACGCCTGCGCCATCGCCGAAATGTCCATGTCGAAGTTCGCGTCGACCTTCTGCACGTCGTCGAGTTCTTCGAGGGCCTCGATGAGCTTGAGCAGCGCCTCGGCGTTCGCCCCTTCGACGCGCACCGTGCTCTTTGGAATCCAAGCGAACTCGGCCGAGTTCGCCTTGAGCCCGGCCTTCGCGAGCGCCTGACTGACCGAGTGCAGGTCGGCCGGCGCGGTGGTGATGACGAACACGTCCTCATCCTTGACGAAATCTTCGGCGCCGGCCTCGAGTGCCTTTTCCATCGAGGCATCTTCGTCGAGCGCTCCCGCGGGGACGACGATCTGTCCCTTGCGGTCGAACATGAACGCCACGGAATTCGTCGCCCCGAAATTCCCGCCCAGGCGCGAAAGCTTCGCGCGCACTTCTGCCACCGTGCGCGTGGGATTGTCGGTCAGCGCCTGGACCATGATCGCGACGCCGCCGGGACCGTACGCTTCGTACACGACCTCGACGTAGTCCACGCCCTCGAGCTCGCCGATGCCCTTGAGCACTGCGCGCTCGATGTTTTCCTTCGGCATCGACTGCGCTTTTGCGTTGTCGATCGCCGTGCGCAACCGCGGATTGCCGTCCGGATCGCCGCCGCCAAACTTGGCGGCGACGTTGATCTCACGGATCAGCTTGGTGAAGAGCGCGCCGCGCTTCTTGTCGGTCGCGGCTTTGTAATGCTTGATCTGCTTCCATTTGCTGTGGCCGGCCATGGAATAAAGATACAGACGCCGGCGCGCGGACGGCAGACGGTCCGGCGCCGCAGGGATCTGTCCTTCTCAACGCCGAGCGGCGCTCGCCGGATGCCCCCACGGCTCGATAGCCCGCCGAATCGTCATCGCGACGGCGGAGTCGGACGCAAACGTCCAGTCCACGCGCTGATAGGTCACCGTCTGGTCACCCGCCGTGTTGAAGAAGACGACGGCTCGAACCGCCGGATACCGCCGCGGCAGGCCGGTCAGTGCCTCCCGATACCACGCCGCACGATCTCCGCCGACTGCGAGAGAACCAAACTCCGCGACCATTACCGGCTTTCCGAATGCCGCCAGCCGCGGGTACTTCGTCCCGAACAGATCGGCGAACGACCACCACTGCGACCACTGCGCGATCGGTCCGAAATTGAGCGCACCGGTCGCGACCCAATCCACGTACGCGTCGCCCGGATAGTACAGCTCCCAGTATTGATACGCGATGTGCGGTGACCAGACCCACACCACGTTCTGTGCACCCGCCGATCGAAAGCGCTCGACGATGTGCCGCCAGGCGGCGATGAATTCTTCCTTAGTGTTGTTCTGCGGTCCCCACGGATAGCGGTAGGGATCGTTCATCTCGTGGGCAAGGCGCACGAAGAACGGATGGCCGTATTCCCTGGCTCCCGCCGCCCACGCGTCGATATAGAAGTCATAATCTCCGCGCGCGACTGCGATGAGTCCGTGCCGCTCGCGCGCGTCACGAAGCGCGATCTCCGGATGACGTCCGTTGTCGAATTCCGTGAGCCACGGCTCCCATGTGATCAGGGGCGTGGATCCGAGGTCGTGGATCGCGGTCACCACCTCGATCGGAAAACGGTGCTCCGGCCTGTCTCCCCAGGCGCTGTACAGCTGGATGATCGGCAGCGTCGTGCCGATGCTCTGCTCGAGTTGTACGATACCATCGAGCGTTTGCGGAATCCCGCTGTCGTACGCGCCGAGCAACACGGCGTCAGGGTGGCGCAGTCGCTCCACACTCGCGCCGTACGGCGCGAACCATGCGAGCGCCGCACTCCGGCCGGGACCGCCAAAGCGCTGGTGCAGCCGGTGCTCGACGGAACCCGCGACGGCGCCCAGCCATGAAAGGGTACCGGACAGCGGCCCCGCGGCGCCCCTGCTCAACGACGTCAGGAGACCAACGGCAACGACACCGCTGGCTACGAGCGTCGCGCTGAGCGCGATACGGTTTCGTCGCTTCACGGTGCGTCTCCTCCGATGCTGGTGACATCGACGTTGTCCCATGGCGCACCGGGCGCGGGCCGTCTTGCCTGCCAAGCCGCGTACAGAGCGCCGGCGCTGCCGAGCACGGGCAAGGCCGCGAAGACGAGCATCCCCCACACGGCTTCGCTCGTGAGTTCGAGAGATGCCTCCGTCGCATGAAATGCGCGAACGTAGACGATGCGGGCGATGGTGACGAGGTAGAGGACGATGAGTCCGAGCTGAGGCCACGCCAGTCGCAGGAACTTGCCGCGCACCGCCTCCTTCGCCGTGGGGATGTATGGAATCTCCGCGCGAAATATCGCGAGTACCGTGCCTGCAAGAAAAACGGGCCAGCACGCGACTTTGAGGACGAACCCCCGCCAGTGCATCCCCCGCTCCGTTGCCGGATCGCAGAGCCACCGCTGCACTGCCGCGTACATCAGGATGCCGATGGCGGCCACCGGCCCCGCCAGCACGAAGAACTCCGCAAACGGCATCGAGGCGGCCTGCCGTCCGGTCCAGAGATACAGGTATGGGAGCACGAGAAAAACGAGCGTCGTCACTCCGAACAGGTAGTAGGTGCCGATCGTCAGATACGACAATCGCTGTCGCCAGCTCAATTTGCCGAACAACCGCGGCAACTCGGTAAATGCCACCTCGTATACGCCGCGGGCCCATTTCAACTGCTGCTTGTAATAGGAACCGAGGTCTTCCGGCACCAGGCCACGGCTCAGCACCTCCGGCACGTAAACCGATCGCCACCCCGCCGCGTGGAGACGGATCGCCGTGATGAGATCCTCGGCGAGTCCGATCCCGTGTCCGCCGATGGATTCGAGCGCGTCACGTCGAAACGTGCAGTTCGCGCCGATGGCCACGCAGGCCCCGTGACCGTGAAGGCCCATTTGTCCCGGGCCGTAGAATGCGTAGGTCTGTTCGGCGGCGCCCATTGCGGTAAAGGAGCGCTCCTGGTTGTAGTATGCCTGCGACACCTGTACGAAGGCTACGCGCGGGTCGTCGAGGTGGCCGAGCACCCGGTCGAGGATTTCCGGAAACGGAATGTGGTCCGGGTCGAGCACGAGAATGAACTCCTCGTCGGTCCGTTCCAGGGCACGATTGATCTTTCCCGCTTTGGCCCCCGGGATCCCGATCAGTTCGAGCCAGATGGCGCCGTGCCGGTTCGCGACCTCGCGGAAGCGGGGGTCGCGCGTGTCATCCAGAAGGTAAGTGGCGTGCGGATACCGCACGCGCGCACACGCGGCGAGGGTCCGCTCGAACATCGCGAGCGGTTCGCCCGGCGAGCTGGTCGTGAAGATCGCAACGCGTCTTCCGGCCGGCGCGGGGCGGAAGGCGGAGTGCGAAAGCGCGGCGTAGTTCACCCATCCGAGGGCGATGCGGCTCACGCCATACCAGAACACGAGTGAAAGCGCCGCGAAGAGAAGGGGCTGCGCAACCTGTTCGGCGCGAAACCACCAGTCTGCGAGCCGCAGTATCGCCGCCACGCCCACTCCGGTCAGCGCACTGAGAAGAAGCCGCTCACGAAGCCGCACGGGCGCGGCCACGCGATGTCGCCACAGATCGCGGGTCAGTATCGCTCCGCGCGCCGTTTCGCGGCGGCAACGAACCGGTACGTGAGCTGCACGCTGGTTGTGACAGCTGTGTAGAACGCCGTGTGCGCGTATTCGCCCGCAATGTCGAGTCGCCACCCTTCGGAGAGCGTCGCCGCCAGCGAGCCGCGGACGTTCCATGGCGTGAAGACGCGTCGCTGGAATGTCCGCTCCACCGTCGTCGATGGGGGTGACGCGACGGAGACGACTTGAAAGCCCGGCGCGTCGTCTGTGGCGCGCACGCCGAACGCGCCGCTGGCGCGGAATTCCGTGCCGGACGACGATCGCAGCGCAAAGGCCGCGAGCACGGACTGCGCGAACAGATTGCTCGGCGTGTAATACGGAGCGTACACGCCGAGGGTGCTGTAGCGTGGATCTCCCGGCGCGAACGGCTGAGAGGTCTGCGCGAGCTCGAAACGGCTTTGGCTCGCGTTTTGCGCGGACACGCTGTATCCCACCTGCAGTTCACCAGACGGCCCGTACAGCAGCGGCGCCAGAAGCCAGGCGTAGCCCGTAGTCACGGAGTTGGCGTCGGGATACCGTTCCGACTGTGCGGCCGCCTGTCCCAGCCAGCCACGCGAACCGTTCAGGTCGAGTGTTGTCGCGAGCGTCTGTGTCATGACCGGCGTCGAGAGGCTTGCGAGCGTGTACAGGTACGGCTCGCGCTCGGCGCGCACGCGCAGCGTCAACTGCTGCGGCAGCCGGAATCCGAGGACGAGCCTGCCGACCCAGTCCGACGACGAGCCATACGAGCGCTGCAGCATGCCGGCCGACATTTCGGTCTCGAGTCGCGCACTCGGGGCGAAATCGGAAAATCCAAGTTCCGCGAGGGTGAGAGTGCGTGTCACCGTGTCACCGAGCCGGAACTGCATGGGACGAACGCGTGCCGAGAGTGCGAGCAGGGGCGTGGCGTACCAGCCGGCCTGCACGTCGCCGCCGATCCGGTCGAGTGTTTGGTCGTCGTGGCGCAACGCCGTCGCGATGCGAGCCCAGGGCGCGGTGAGCGTCAGGATCTCCGCAAGCTGGCGGCGAGCCTCCCGTTGGCTCGAGTCCGCGCGCAGGGCATCGCGGAACAGCCGCACGGCCGTCGTGTAATCACCGCCCCAATAGGACAGCGTTCCGAGCAGCGCTTCCGCCCGGCCACGCGATTCCCGCGATCCGCTCATGGGGGCAAGCAGCTCCCGTGCCCGGTCGCGATCATTTGTATCCATCAGCATGCGGCCGTAGTCCAGCCGCAGGGTGATGTCCTCAGGGTGGCGCAACAGCGCCGCCTCGTACACAACGCGCGCCTCTGCGGGCCGCCGGAGCCAGTAGAGCGTGTGGGCCAGGAGGCTCGCGGCGTCGCCGTTATCGGGGTGATTCCGGAGATAGGAACGGAGCAGCGCCTCGGCCGCTCCGAAGCTCCTCGAGTCGTCAAGCCGCCGGGCTTCCGCGATCGTGTCGGTGACGGGCGCCTGCGCAGCCGCCGCCGCGGGTGCGGCCAGCGAAAGAGCGATCAGGAGCGCCGCCCGGCGCACCGCGGATCCGGGCGCGCCGCGCCGCACCGCGGTGTGTCGCACCGCGGTGTGCCGCCCGCCGTCTAGTGTAGTCGTATCAGCAGGGATGCCTTGAATCCCGTCAGGTCGGTTGCCGGCTGGCCGACGGTGTAGAGCGAACCGAACGAATACGTCGCGCTCGGATTCACGCTCAGCCCGCCCAAGGCGAAACGCAGGCGTACGCCCGCGTTCGTGAGCAAGCCCGCCTTGTTGCCGTCCACGTTCCAGATTCGCTCTTCGATGTTCGGCTGGACGTACAGGTCGCCCATCTGGAATCCGATTGCGACGCCCGCGTTGCCGACGTTTTCCCACGGCGACGAAGCGCCGAGCTGCTGGCCCACGCCACGGTAGAGATCCCACGCCGAAAGCAGGAGATCGCTGCCGCTTCCCATCGGAACCGCGAGCGCCGACTGCGCGAGTGCGCGATCGCCGGTCGCGAAGCTCGTCGAGTCGGCCTGGTCCTTGCCGAACTTCGAATACGTCACGCTGACGTTGAAGCTGCCGTCGCCCACGGGACGGTCGAGTCCTACGCGAATGCGTGCCTCGTTGCCGGGCGTGAAGCGCAGCACGGACGTCTGCACCTGGTACGCGTCGAACGCGGTCGAGTACCGGAAGCTCGCGCCGACGCCGAGGTTCCACGTGCCGAGCGTCTGCGCGAAGCCGATACCGCCCGTCGCGGCGAGACCGTTGCCCATCGACGTCACGGGGTAGATCAGGAAGTCGTTGCCGATCTGGCCCGCCGCGGCCTGCTGGCCGTCCGGCACTTTGTACTGGCCGGTCGGGAGATTCACGCCGAGCGTAAATACGGCGGCATTGTCGCCGACCGTGAGGTTGCCGCGCACCTGTGCGTCGGTGAGGCCCGAGATCGTGCTCGTCGCTTGGCCGGGCACCTTCACCTGGCTGTTCGCGTAGCTCGACGAGATGTCGATGTTGAACCGGTCGCTGAATGGAATGATGACGGCGAACGGCACGCCGAGCTGGCTGATCGTGCGCGCGGTCGCTCCGGTGCCGAGCTGGTAGCTCACGTACTGCGGATCGAGGATGACCGCGGTGCTCGAAGGATCCTGCGCCGCGAGCGGAGCCGCGGTGACGGCGAGAAGAGCGAGCGAAAGAAGTCGGGTGCGCATCGTCGCGTCTCCTTTACGGCTTCGTGATGTTGATGGTCACTTGCCCGGTCCGCGGCGCCGGCTGGTCGTGGCCGGTGGCTTCGGCGGCGGCCGGCCGCGTGGTCGGCGGTGCGGCCGACGTGCTGTTCGTCCCCGCGACGGAGTTGGTCGTCGTCGGATTCACGTCGCCGACAACCGAGCTCAGCGTGTTGGTCAGCGGCGCCGTCCCAGAACTGTTGCCGGTCACGGCGGCCGTCACCGACTGGCCTTCGGCGGTGCCTCGCAGCCCCGACTCGATCTTGGCGGTCGTCTGCTGCGACTGCGCCGACGCCGACTGCGCGCGCTGAAGTGCCGCGTTGAATCCCGGGTCGATCGAGCGGGCGTTGTCGAAGAAGCGTGCGGCCTCGTCGAGGCGGCCCGCGTCTTCCGACATGAGCCCGCGGCTGTAGGCGAGGAACGCCTGCAACGACTGCGTGGGGCGGCGATCCACGTCCTGTTGTTCGGCTGGAGTGAGCGTGATGCCGAGATCGACGAAGGTCGCCCTCACCAGCGCCTTCTCGGCCGAAAACAGCTGGTCGAGCGTGCTGTTCTGGTTCGATCCCTGGCCGACGGTCTGCGAGTTCTGCGTGTTCACCGTGACCGACGTCATCGTGATGCTCGACGAACCGGCGGTCGCGGGCCCAGTGGAAATCAGCGAGCCCGTTACGATCCGGCCGGCCTGGATGAGCTTGCCAGCGCGCACCGCGGTGGTCGCGTCGACCTGTCCGCTCCTGGAGAGCGCGATTTCGTCGGAGATCGCCTGGATCTTGTCGCGCTCGACGACCGTCAGCTTCTTCGTCTTCGCCAGATCTGAAATGACGAGATCCGAGAGGCCGACCTGCAGCGGCTGCAGGTTCGGGTCGGCGCCGCCGATCGTGAACGGGAGCACCGCTACCGTGGTCGGCGATCCGGGCACCTGCGCGATCTGCGATTCACGCGCCACGGCTTCCTTTGCGGAGGCCTTCGCCTCCTCCTTCGTGACCGTGACGAGCCGCACGCGAATGTCGTTGCGCACGCTCTTCGTCTTGCCGACGGAGAGATACGAGTTGTATGCGTCCTTCGCCGCGGTAAAGTCCTTGAGCTGCTCGGCCGCGAGCCCGGCGTACAACGCGCTCACGCCGTCCTTCGGATCGAGATGCCGTGCCTGCTCGAGCGGCACTCTCGCCTCGGCGAAGCGTCCCGCCTTGTAGTACCAGATCCCCAGCGAGCGATTCGCCGCGACGGAACCCGGATTCGCGGCTGCCGCCTTCGCGAGTTTCGCCTGGATGTTGTCGTTCGCCTTCTGTTGCGCCGCGGCGGGGAGCGCCCACGCGCCGAGCGCGAGCATCAGAGCCACACGTCGAATGCTTCGCATCACAATCTCCTATCGGTCGGGATCGAGCATGTCTTCGAACCGGAGCCACTGCTTGTAGAAGTACAGGTCCACGTAGCCGGTGTTGCCGTTGCGATTCTTCAGCACGAGCAGTTCGGTGGCACCGTCCACGCCTGAGTTCGGCTGGAACATCTCTTCGCGGAAGATGCCGAGCACGACGTCGGCGTGCTGCTTGACCGCGCCGAGCGCGCCGAAATCGTCGAGCGTGGGACGCTGGTTCGGACGCCCCGTGGGACTCGTGTGCAGGTGCGAAGTGACGACGATCGCCACGTTGAGCGCGATCGCCAAGCCCTTGAGCGCGAGGATGGCGGCGGCGAGATCCTCATCCTGGGAGCGCCCTCCGACCGCGAGCGCCTGCAGCGGATCGATGAAGGCAACCTGAAGGTCGAGCGTGCGCCGCAGCACGCCGTCGAGCGCCTCGGCGCCGCCCATGGGAAGCGTCTCGAAGATCGGCGCGCGGTCGCGCAGCCGCACGGCCGTCGCGCCGACTGCGGCGCGCGCAAATTCATCGAGTGTTCCCTGGCGAATGTCGTCGACGCGGGCGCGCCCTTCGATGGCGAGTGCACGCTCCATGACCCGCTCGACGGACATCTCGTGCGTGAGGAACGCCGAGTTCGTGCCGGCCTGGGACATGCGCAGCGCCATCGCGAGCGAGAGGCTCGACTTCCCGCATCCGACCTCACCGCCGATGACGACGAGATCTCCGCGGCGAACCCCGCCGCCGAGCCACTTGTCGATGCTCGGAAACCCGGTCGCGAACGAGTCCGCCGCCGTCTCCCCCTCGGAGGCGGCGTCCACCCGGCGCACGAGACGCGCGAGCGGGGAGATGTCGGTCGGGCGTAACACGAGCGTTGGGGGCTCCGTTTTTTGTCGGCGAATGGAGTTAACGGGACCACCTATCATACGGATGGCAGTCATGGGGCGGCAAGTTATAGCGGCAACGCAGGTTGGGTGGTCCCAGGCTGTCTCACATCCTCCGACGCTAGCCGCCGAACCGGGCCGCCAAACGATCAAGCTCGGAACGTGCCCCCCGGGTGAGCATGGGCGCCGTGACGTCGGTCACCTTCGCGAGCGAGGCGAGGATCATCCGATCGTCGTTTCCGGCGCTGGCGTCGACCAGTTTGCCGATCGCTGCCCGGACCGGAGCCGGCAGTGCGACGGAACTGAGCCAGAGGCGCGCGGCGTCGGCCCGCGCGATGCGAAGGGGTGGCGCCAGCGCGACGGGCGGCGCCGCGCCCGAGGCGAGCCGGGCCGCGATGAGCGTCGCGAGCGCGGTCTCGCGCGGGCCGCCGAGCGCGGCGCGCGCGGCGAGCGACACCAGCGAGCGGAAGGCGAAAGTCGGAGCGGTCAGCGCGTACGGCGGCGGGCCTAACATGGGGCAGAACTTACGGACAAATCGTTAGCTTTGCAGCATGCCTCCAGCCCCCAAGACCGTCCTCTGGGTCGACGATGAAGCCGAGCTTCTGGAGTCGCACCGGCTGTTCCTGACGGAGAAGGGGTTCGAGGTGGAGATGGCGAGCAACGCGGCCGACGCGCTCGAGCTGCTTCGCCGGCGCGCGTTCGACCTCATGCTGCTCGATGAACAAATGCCGGGAATGCGTGGCGTGGCGCTGGTGCGCGAGGCGCGCGAGCTGGTGCCGTCGCTCCCCGTCGTGATGGTCACCAAGAGCGAGGAAGACCAGACGCTGCGCGACGCGCTGGGCGTGGACGTCACCGAGTACCTCGTGAAGCCGGTGAATCCGCGGCAGGTGCTGAGCGTCGTGCTGCGGATTCTCGAGGGGCCGAAGATCCGGCAGCAGGCGCTCGCGCGATCGTTCGTCGAGCGATTCCGCCAGCTGGAGCAGGTGCGCTCGCGCGATCTCGACTGGCGCGGCTGGATCGAGCGCTACGGCGAGCTCGTACAGTGGGACATCGATCTCGCGGCCGCCGGCGAAATGGGATTGTACGGATCGCTGCGCAGCCTGTACCCGGAGATGCACCGCGACTTCGCGGCGTACCTGCGCGGCGTGTATCCGCACTGGGTGAACGACCAGATCGACGGCGAGCGGCCGCCGCTCTCGGTGGACGTCGTGGACGAATTCCTCCTGCCGGTGCTCGACGGCGAGAAGCGCGCGCTGTACATCGTCGTCGACTGCATGCGCCTGGATCAGTGGCGCGTGATCGAGCCGCTGCTCACGCCGCTGTTCGAGATCGACACGACGTACTACTTCTCGGTGCTGCCGACGGCGACGCCCTATTCGCGCAACGCCCTGTTCAGCGGGCTCTTTCCCGGCGAGATCGCCGCGCGTTTCCCCGACTGGTGGGGCGAGCGCGAGGACGAGACGCTCAACGCGCACGAGCGCGAGCTCCTCGAGGCGCACCTCAAGGAACTTCGCGGCAACACGACCGTGCGCTATCACAAGATCTCGTCGGCCCACGACTCCGACGAGCTCGAGCGCCACCTCGCGAACGCCATCGCCCCCGAGGGGATCACGGCGTTCGTGTTCAACTTCGTGGACCTCCTCACGCATGGACGCAGCGATTCGGCGATCCTCTACGAAGTCGCGCGCGACGAAATCGCGCTGCGCCAGCTCACGCTGCAGTGGTTCAAGCGTTCGGCGCTTCTTTCCGTGCTCAAAGAGGCACATCGGAAGAAGATCCCGGTGATCCTGACGAGCGACCACGGCTCCATCCACTGCAACTCGCCGGCGACCGTGCTCGCGAAGCGCGACGCGACGCCGAACCTGCGCTTCAAGTTCGGCGAAGATCTACGGGCGGAGAATCCGGAGCAGGCGCTGCTCTTCACGAACGAGGATGACCTGCGCCTGCCGCGCCGCGGCACCGGCGCGAACACGCTGCTCGCGGTGGGGGACTCGTTCTTCGTGTACCCGACGAAACTTCGCGAGTACCAGCAGCGGTATAGAGGATCGTTCCTGCATGGAGGGGTTACGCCCGAGGAAGTGATCCTGCCGCTGTCGCTGCTGACGCCGAGGAAGTAGCCAGTGCGACTCTACCGGCGGCTCCTCGTGTTCCTGCGGCCGCATCGGGCGCGGCTGGCCGGGAACATCGTGTGCAACGTGATCGGCGCCGCACTCGATGGCGTGGCGTTCACGCTGCTCATTCCGTTTCTCAACCTGTTGTTCAACAACGACGACGGGCTGAAGGTCGGCAAGAGCTGGCTGATCGACCTGCTGCACGCGCTCGTCGGCCAGCTCATCGTGCCGGGCGACCGGATGGCGTCGCTCCGCGGCATCAGCATCGTGATCGTCGCGATGGTGATCGTGAAGAACGTGTTTCTCTGGATGGGCGGACAGCTCGGCGCCTCGCTGCAGGAGCGCATCACACGCGATCTCCGCGATACGGTGTTCCGGCACATGCAGCGCCTGCCGCTCGCCTGGTTCTCGCGCACGAAGGCGGGCCAGATCATGGCGCGCATCCTCACCGACACCGAGCAGGCCAAAGCGATCCTCGCCGAGGTGGCGACGCGCACGATCCAAAATCTGGCGCAGGTTCTCGTGACGATCGTCATCCTCGTGACGATGTCGTGGAAGCTCGCGCTGATCTCACTGGTAGTGGTGCCGCTGATCGCGATACTGCTCCAGCCACTGCTCCGGCGGCTCCGCCAGGGCCATCGGCGCCTGCGAAACGAGTACGGTGAGATCACGAGCGTACTCCAGGAAGTCATCTCCGGCGTGCGCCTCGTGAAGAGCTTCCGCGGCGAATACTACGAGGACGATCGCTTCACCACCGCGAGCGGCGGCTATACGCGCGGCATGGTGCGGATCACGCGCATCTCGCTGCTCTCCGGTCCGATCACCGAGGTGCTCGGCACCGTCGTCGCCGTCATCGTGCTGGTCATCGGTGCCGGTCAGGTCGATCAACAGATTCTCGACGCCGGCACGTTGATGGCGTTCATGGTCCTCGTGATGCGGCTCCTGCCGCCGCTCAAGCAGATCTTCCAGGCGCCGACCGTCGCGCAACAGTCGCTCGCGGCGGCCGAGCGGCTGTTCCAGATCCTCGACGAGCCGACCGAGGAACAGCTCGACAAGGGCACGCGCACCGCGAGCGCCCTCGAGAACACGATCGAGTTCGATCGCGTCTCGTTCTCGTACGGCGATGGGAAAGTGCTGACCGACATCACTTTCTCCGCGCGCCGCGGCGACGTCATCGCGCTCGTGGGCGCGAGCGGGGCGGGGAAGAGCACCCTCGTCGATCTCATCCCGCGCTTCATCGAGCCGACCGAGGGACTGATCGCGCTCGATGGCGTGGATACGCGCGAGATCACGCTGGCGTCGCTCCGCGCGCTCACCGGCATCGTGAGCCAGGACACCGTGCTGTTCAACGACACGGTGCGCGCCAACATCGCGTACGGATCGACGGACCGGTACACGCAGGCGCAGGTCGAGGCCGCCGCGCGCGCCGCCAATGCGCACGCGTTCATCGTCGAGCTTCCACTCGGTTACGAGACCGTGCTTGGCGAGCGCGGCACGCGGCTCTCGGGCGGCCAGCGCCAGCGCATCGCGATCGCGCGCGCACTCCTCGTCGACCCGCCGATCCTCATTCTCGACGAAGCCACCTCCGCCCTCGACACCGAGAGCGAGCGGCTCGTGCAGGAAGCGATCGACCGGCTCCTCGCGGGACGCACCGTGTTCGTCATCGCGCACCGCCTCTCGACCATCACTCACGCCACGCAGATCCTCGTGCTCGACCGCGGCCGCGTGATCGAGCGCGGCACGCATGCCGCGCTGCTCGGGCTGGGCGGCGCCTACGCGCGACTGCACGGCTTGCAGTCGGGCGAGTCCCCGGCGTAGCGCGGCATGCGCGTCTGCTTCTACCACGCCGAGCCGGAGTGGTCGGGGCGCGCGAGGGCCTTCGCCGACGCCGCCGCCGCGCTGCGCGGGCGCGGCTACGACGTGACGTTCGTCTGCCAACGCGGCAGCGCCGTCGAACGCCGGCTCTCGGTGGCGAGACACGAGCCGATCGGAATTCGCACCCGTGGCAATTCGCTCGGCGTCGGATGGCGCCTCGCACGCGTGCTGCGGCGCAGGTTCGTCGAGGCGGTGTTCGTGCACTCCGAACGCGAGCAGCTCCAGGCCGCGGTCGCCGTGCGATTCGCCGATCGCGGCGCGATCGTGCGCCGCATGCCGCCGTTTGGCAGCCTCACGCTTGGCGGCGACGCGCGATTCGCGGCCCGCATCGCCGCGACGGGCTTCCTCTTCGCGTTCGACGCGGACCTTCGGGCCGCGCGGCCGCCGGCACGCGCGCTCGAGCCGTTCGTCGCGCCGCCCGGCATCGCGCCCTTGTCGCCGACACCCACCGCGCACACGGACGGCGAACAGCGCATCGCCTGCTTCTTCAGCGAAGCGAGCCGCGGCGCCGTGTCCGTGGCGCTTCGCACCGTGGCGCTGCTCGCAGAACGGCATTCGGACGTTCGGCTCGTGCTGATCGGGCCCGGTGATCGGCGCGAGGCGCTGAAGCTGCAGTGCGCCGCGCTCGGCATCGTCGCGCGTGTCGAGATGCCCCGCGCCGACGCGACCGACGAGTCCGACCGCGCGGCGATCGCCGGCGCCGACTTCGGCTGGGTGCTCGCCACCGGCGACGACGCGATGTTCGCGACGCTCGACTGCTTCGCCGCCGGTGTCCCGGTAATCGCGGAGCGAAATCCGCTCTCGGGGCGGCTCGCGAGCGCCGGCGAGACGGGCGAGCTGACCGGCGCGCTGGATGCCGCCAACCTGGCCGCCGTCTTTGCCGCGCTCTTCGCCGATGACGCGAGGCGCGACCGGCTCGCCCGCGGCGCCCGCGCCGCGGCCGCGGCGTGGCCGATGAACGCGATGGCCGACGGCTTCGTTCGCGCCGTCGCCGCGACACGCGATCGCACGCGGTGGCGCACCTAAACCCGGTGTAACTTTGGGCGTGCCTCCCACACTCGTTCACCGGCTCGAGTACGCTGCGCTCCGCGTCTTCAGCGGTGCCCTCTCGCTGCTGAACGTGCGCCGGGCCTCACGCGCGGCCGGCGCATTCACCGAGCTGGGGTATTCGCCTCTCGGCATCCGTCGCGGCGTGACCGAACGACAGATCGCGGCCGCGTTCCCCGAGTGGAGCGCGAAGAAGGTCGAGGACGTCGCGCGCGAGTCGTACCGCAATCTCGGCCGCGTCGCGATCGAGGCCACGCTGCTTTCGCGCGGCACGGCAACGGACGTGCTCGACCTGTTCGGCCCATCGCCGACGTGGAGCGTGGTGGAAGGGCCGCTGGCGAAGGGCCGCGGGGTGATCCTCGTCGCGGGCCATCTCGGCAACTGGGAACTCTCGGGCGCCTATGTGGCGGCGCGCGGGGTGCCGGTGCACCCGATCGCGCGCGGCATGTCGAACCCGCTTTCCGACGCGTATTTCCGGCGCACGCGCGAGCGGCTCGGGATGCACATCATGCACGACCAGGAGGCCGTGCGCCGCGTGCCGCGCGTGCTGCGCGACGGGCACGCCGTGGGTTTTCTTTCCGATCAGGCCACCGTCGGGCTCGCGTCGACCTTCGTACCGTTCTTCGGCCGGCCGGCGAAGACGCCGCGCGGCGCGGCCGTGTTCGCGCTGCGCGGCAACTATCCGGTGGTGATGATCCACGCCGTGCGGCAGCCGGACGGATTGTACGAATTCATCGCGGAAGAGATTCCCGTGACACACACCGGCGATCGCGAGCGCGACGTGGACGGCGTGATGCTGCGGTTCTCGCAGGCGCTGGAACGGATGGTGCGCAAATACCCCGGACAATATTTCTGGCAGCATCGCCGCTGGAAGCATCAGCCGGACGACACGCCGCCGGAGTTGCGGGAACCCTGAGGAGATCATGAGCTACGACGTGAAGGCGCTGAGGACGCGCGAGTTTCCCTGGGCGGAACGAGGCGAGTCGATCTACCTCGATCACGCATCCACGGGGCCGATCCCGATGCGCACGCGCGATGCGCTCGCGGCGTTCGGACTGCGGCGCGCCGAGCCGTTCCGGCTGACGCCGGACGATCTCTATCCGGTGCATGCGAAGGCGCGGGAGGCCTGTGCGCGCCTCATCGGCGCGAAGCCCTCGACGATCGCGCTGATGACGAATACGTCGCATGGCGTGAACCTCGCCGCGCGATCGTTGCCGTACGGGAAGGGCGATGTGATCCTCTCGACGCATGGCGAGTTCCCCGCGAATGTCTATCCGTGGATCGCCGCGGCGCACGATCGCGGCGCGGAGTTCCGCCTGCTGCCGCTTGCCGGCGACTGGCCGGACGAGGCGGCGCTGATGCGGGCGATCGAGACTGATCCGCGCGTCAAAGTCGTGTCGCTCTCGTGGGTGAGTTTCTGGAGCGGGCATCGCTACGACATCGCGGCGATCGGCGCGGCGTGCCGATCGCGAGGGATCCATTTCTTCGTGGACGCGATCCAGGGGCTCGGGCCGCTCGCGCTCGACGTCGTGGCGGCGAACGTGGACGTGCTCGCCTGCGGCGCGCAGAAGTGGCTCGTCTCGCCGTGGGGCGTGGGGTTCGCGTACGTGCGCGAGGAGCTCATCGCGAAGCTCGAGCCGGCCGAGGTGGGCTGGTGGGCGCAGGCGACGAGCGGCGACTACGCGAAGTTCCTCGACTACGACGCGCGCTGGGCGGACGACGCCAGGCGATTCGAGGTGATCACGCTCGATTTCGTGGGCTTCAACGCGATGGCGGAGTCGATCGGGCTGTTGCTCGAGACGGGACCGAAGGCGATCGAAGCGCACGTGACGGCGCTCGCCGACCGGGCGCTCGCGTTCGCGGACGACACCCCCGGCGTGGAGTTCGTGACGCCGCGCGAGCCGTCGCGCAGGGCGGGGGTGCTCGCGTTCCGCACGAAGGACGTGGCGAAGTCGAGCGACCGGCTGACGGCGGCGAAGGTCGCTCACAGCGTGCGCACCGGCTGCATCCGCCTGGCGCCGCACTTCTACAACACGGCCGACGAGCTCGACGCGGCGCTGGCGCTGCTGGCGTAGCGGCGCGCGGCGCTAGGCCGGGGAGGGCTCCGGATCGCGATTGGAGATTTGCTTCGGCTTCAACACATCGCCGATCTCGTCGTCGGCGTCGAGCGCGAAATCGATGTCGCGGCCGATGCGAGACGCGGCTTCGAGCGCTTCGGTGACCTGCGCGACGGGCGCGGAGCCGAGCTGAAGGCGGAGCAGGCCGAGGCGGATGTTCTCGAGCGCGGTCACCGCGGTGGAGAGCTTGTCAGCGGCGTGGTCGCGCTGGCTGCGCAGCTCGGGATCGTCATTCTTCGAGAGCAGGTCGTCAAGCTTGTCGACCGATTCGCGAAGCATGCTCGCGTCGGTCTCCAGGCGGCGAACGGTCGCGGGCACGGCCTTTAGGTCGCGGCGCAGTTTCTTGGGGAGCGCCTCAAACAGCGCGTCGGTTGCCCGGCCGAGGGCGACTTCGGTGTGCTGGGGAAGGGACGTCGGCGCGACAACTCCGCGTTTCAGGCCGAGGGCGGCGATTCGCGTCAAGCGTTCACCCCACTTTCCATTCCAGAAATCCAGTCGACGTTGGCCGAATTCCTTCAGCCACCTGCTCCGGGACTTGACAGCGATGGCACCCATAGTGCATGCCATGCCGATCACCGCGCCGAGAACATCTGCCAGGGTCAGCAGCGAAGCTGGGACCGAGGACGTGACCGCGTGGCTGATGAGCAGCGTTGTTGCGACAGCGGCCGTGCCCAGACCCGTGAACGCCGATATCCGCAGTGCCCGTTCGCTGATCGGCGTGAACGCGGGGTCGAGCTCGATCTCCTCTCGGCGCCGATCAACATGCATTCGGAGCGCGATGCGCATGTCCGCGAGCGAGAACCCCTGCCGAAGCAGCCGCCTCGCATAGACGACTTCCGGCGCGAGGGTCAGCGCCACCGCCCCTGCGGCTCCGAGGAGGAATGTGAGAACAGGGGCGCCTAGCCCCAGAACGGAGAGTGGCCCGCCGACAACCAAGAACGTCACCACGGCGCCGAAGGCCGACGGCTTGTCACCCTTCGACAACCACACCCTCAGGGGCGCGGGTATTTCCCTCGGCTGCTCGAACGCCGCATCAACCGCCTCGGCGAACGCCTCGCCCGTCAGCCACCGCCGGTCGCGATCCTTCTCCAGGCACCGCTCCACCGCGCCCGCGAGCTTTCGCGGAACATTCGGCGAGAAACTCTGCATCGGTTTTGCGCGCTGCGCGATGTGTGCCGCCATCACCTGCGTCGTCGTCGCGCCGTCGAACGGCAGCCG